>JBBKWP010000497.1:0-7195 GCA_037968995.1 Candidatus Xenobia bacterium | reverse complement strand
ACCAGGGCCAGCACTATCTCATTCGTAGCCAGTACGGGGTTTCGAACATCGACCTATAGTCGGGTTGAGCCTGAACTCTAGTCGGAGAAGGAGAAGCGACCTTCACCAGATCCCAAAAGCCAGGTCTTACGACGTTTGGCTCCGCTTTGAATCACTTCACAGAGTTCGGAATCGGTTGTCAGCACAGACGGAAAGTCATAGAGGTCGACCCCGAGATCGAGTTTCGGCGATTCGTAGGGCCATGGGGTCATCGTCCAGACCTCTCCAACCTCTTTCATCGTATACTCGGTGTCATGGAGCCTCAACGGCAGATGGGCGACGAACTCAGGGTCCTGAACACACAGCGTTAGAGAAGCCGAGTCGGCCCAATAAACGTATTCGTAGTCGCTCTCCACGTCCGTAGAGGTCCAATTGACTCTCTTCATCTGTTGAAATCGCCACTGTTGAATGCCTTCGATCACTTTTAGAAGGTCAGGCTCCGGGCGGTTTTGATACAATTCTTCCATGTGACGTGCTACCAGAATAGCTCCTTCCGGACATTGGTAGGAGGCTAGTTCTACCGAGCGTTGGGCGAGGCGTTGCGCCAAAGCCGAAGGGCTGTCGGTGAAGTTGCTCGGGTGCCCGTCGGCGTCCAAGCCCGCTTCATCCCACTCCCTCCAACCGTGGTCATGGGTGAGGGCGGCTTGAAGGACCGCGGCCCAGCGTGCAGAGCGTAGTTCCTGGCGAAAATTTAGCAGCAGACCATAGGCGATAAAGGCATGGGCACGCTGCAGAATGCCTTCCCAGTTCTTCAGGTGAGCGTTAACGATCATGTAGGGAGATTTTTCCATCGTAGCGGTCGAGGCCTTCACCCAGCCGTCCCTCGACAACAACTGACTCGGATTATCTTTTCAATCCTTTGGCCAATATGCGGGTTTTTTGGCCGCCTTTTCGCCGCGGGCCAAGGCGGGAGACTCTTACCCTCTCGCTTCCCCTTTCGACCTGGAAAGCGGTAAGCTTATGCCTGATATCTGGAAGCAGTGGGCAGACAATGATCAACTTTTATGGTCTCAGAATCATCGCGAAGCTGCAAAAAAAGTCTTCCAGAACCGATTGGTCTTGATTGTGGGAGATAAGGACGAGTTCGGCCTCTACGAAACAACCAAGGCTTTTAGTGAAGGACTCGACGCGCTTTCTATTGCGCACTTATACCGCGAGATTCCAGGAGCCGGGCACACCAACTACCTTGATAAGCAGCCTTTCGTCAGTGAGCTTTGGTCCACCCTGTTCTCGCTGACTCAATAGAGCCGGGCTGTGCGACAAAATTTCGGACGAAACCCCGACGATTGGGGAGCCGTAGATGTAGGCGTATCGATCTTGAGAGAGTCTAATTTTGGGAGTGTGAACGTTGGAACAGAGGCCCGTCCCGCGAAAGGAGCGGGCCTCTACTCGCCGGCAAGCGAAAGAAAGTCGGATCCTCAGTTGACTTTGTACATCTTGGGCCCCGTCCAACTCCCGTCCAAGGCGGCTTCCTTGGGCCAGTAAAGACGCTCGTAGACTGCGAAGGTGCCCTTGGGAGCGGGTAGCCAGTTCGCTTCCTTGTCTTTGCCTGGGGACTCGTTTTGGATATAGAGCGTCACTCCACCATCGGCGTCCTTGTTCAATTCAGGAAGCATCGGCGAGTTGATCAGGTAACGATTAATGGGGTTGGCGACTAGGAGACTGGACGGCATCTCGTACATGGTCAAAGACCAAAAAGCGTGAACGGGCGGCAGTTCTCCCGGCGCGAAGTGCAGAGTGTAGCGATTGCTGCCGTTCAAAGCCTCACCATTGGAATCGAGGCGATAAACGGGATACATGGCGGACTCCTTGGAGTTTCCGTAGATTCCCAAGACCGCACCCGCCATCCGGTAAAGATAGTTGTTTTTGAGGAAAGCTCGCGTACCGAAAACGTCTCCAGACGTGACCTTACCGGTATCGATTTCGGTTTTCACGAACGTGCCGAGTTCGGTCCAGGCGTCAGCCATACCCTGCTGTAGAGCCTGTTTGATCTCGGGCGACAATTTGCTCTGGTCGAAATCCTTACCGGGGCCCACTCCGATTTTGGCGAACCGCTTCATGAGGTCGACCTCAGACGGAACGGTGGGACAAAACCCGAGGACGAAGTTCAAAACCTCAAAGCTCTTCAGCGAGCTTCGTTCCTCCTCCGGCGTGCAGGGCTCTAAGTAGGTCACTTTAGGAGCGGCCTTGGGGGAGGGTTTGCCCAGGTAGGTGCTCAACGACTCAACCTTATAGCCGGCCTGCACCTTTTTGACCTTGTCGAGGTCTGACGGCGAGAAAAGCTGGGTGCGATACAACACCATCAACATATTGGTTTCCGACTGTATCACTTCTTTGATGCCGGCCGGTTTCTCGCCCTTCCATTCAGGACCGGCCAGCAAAAACTTACCGGCATCATTGCCGGTGGTGCGGCTGCCGACGTAGGCGAAATTGAAGGTGTAGGCGTCGATGAACTGGAGTTCATAGTAGCGCTCCTTGGCCACCTTAGGGACGGTCAGCACCAAAGGTTCGGCCCGTAGATCAGCCCCGAGAAAAGAGTAGGGCGTATCCGAGTTCGGCGTCTGGATCGCCGTATCCGCGGGAGTGTAGACTCGCGGTACGTTGATCATGGTGTTTGGCTGCCCCTTGTACTCCAGAGATTTGGGGTTGAAGAAATAGGAATAGTTGATGCGATAGTCGTCTATCACGGGAAAGCCGTAAATGGCAGCCTCTTTAGCAATCGCGCGGGCTTCGGCCGGAGTCAGAGCCTGGCCCACAGCGGGGAGCACCCCAAAGAGTAAGGTCGTCAGCACAAGTAGGCTGGACAGTGTTAAGTTTTTCATGGAAATTATACCTTTCATAGTCCAAATCACTTGACCACCTCGAACTCGCCCAGCTTCCAGGTCTTGTCGAACCAGGACGCCTCGGGCCCGTAGAGGCGGAACAAGACGTTCCAACCTTTTCCCGGGATGGTCTGCACCCAGTTCGCTTGATGACCGGGCGGCGCTGTCGGACCGAACCAGACATCGACAGACTTGTCCGAGTTGACGACGATGCCGGGCTTCTGGCTCCCTAGACTGGGAAACTGCGCGTCGGTTTGCAGCATGGATCGGGTCTGGTTGTCATAGACCACGAAAGACCAAAAGTTCTTGGCCGGGATGTTTGGGGGGAGATGAATCTTGTAGGTTTTGCTACCATCGAGTGCCTTCCCCTCGGAATCGGTGGTCGCGGCAGCGTACTGCGAGCCAATCCCCACCATCTTCAACGCCATGGCCGGAGTGATACCGGTGGCGTAATAGTGAAAGAGAGTGCGGGCATCGAGGTTGCGCACGCCCGGCTGAGAGAGAAATTCGTAGCTACCACCCACAAACGCGAAGAACCAAGAGCTGTTGGGATAAACGTACGCCTCCTTCATTCGGGTTTTAAAAAGGATGGCGCGTGCGGTCGCGTTTCCGACGGCAGCGGCTTCCGCTAGCGTCTTGCGCATCTTCTCATCAGGAGCGAATGTCTTCCCCTTCTCTATTCCAATTGACGCTAAGAGGCCGAGAAGCTCCGGACTGAAGGCTTCGTTGGGTTCGTACTGGACGATGTGGTTCAAGTCTTCATAGAAGGAATAATCGTTGCCCCCGATGGTGTTGAACTCTTTGCCTGAGACATTGAGGAATGTCATTTTCGGGGGATTCGCGGCTTCCGAGAGGGGATACACTTTGGTGAATTTCTTGGTGTTGTTGACGGCATTCTGCGTGCTACCGTCCTTGACGAAGCCTCGCCAGAAGAACAGATTGCCGTAGGTCTTGGGACGAAAAACGAAATAGCCCTCGGGTACTTCTCCCTTGTAACCGGGAGGAAGTAACAGGTATTTGCCACCCTTGCCTTTGTCGGGACCCGCGTTGCCCACGTCACAAACGTACTGAAACCAGTGGTCATCCACCACTCCCAGGACGTCGGGCGGCGTTTCGATCACGAGGGGTCCGCCCTTGAGGTCCAACCACATCGCCGCGTAAACACTCTCCGTATTGGGGGTCAAGAAAAGGGAGTGGGAGTCCATCAGCTCTTCAAAGAGAAGAACGGTATGATTATTGTCGGCTCCCGCGCTGGCCAAGCCTTTTCGAGCGCCTTCAATCGAGGCACCCGGTATGGCACTAAGAAAGGCCTCGACGCCACGCGTAAAGTGCAGGTTTTCGTACAGCTTCTCCAACGTCGCGTCATCGGGAAAGCCATCCTTGAACTTCAAGGTTCCCAGGCGGGTTTCCACGCTGTCAGGTGTGGTGATCGAGCCCGGAATGGGCGTCGTCATCTTCATCTTCGGCGGCGTCTCGGCCACGGCCGCACTGACCGAAGCCAAAGAGATGGCGACGGCGGCGCAAAGGTGTTTGAGATATCTAAGTTTCATCGATGAAGTCTCCTTGAAGTGAACGAAGTCGGATGGAATGTGGGGGGGGGTACGAGGTCGCATCTCAAGAGCCTATCCGTTTTTGGCCAACTTCCGCTGTTTTGTTTGTTTCATGAGCGCGAGACCCCCGGTGAGGCTGGTATTCGGCCCAGCGGCCACTCGATTCGCCTGAGCTTGCGCCCAAGTAGCTCACTATGGGAATCCATCACAGACCTCGGGTGACAGGTTGCGTAGACTCGACTTATGGCGCCACCCACAGGAATAAAAACAGTCATCATCACCGTCTGGTCTGAGGGCCAGAAGACATTCGCCCGGCTGAAAGCTCCTCTGTTGCCCACCTCCAGATGGAACCCGACCGTCGAGGGCCGCAGCGAGCAGGAGGTGGTGGAGCGTGTGCGCCGAGCGGCACGCGCGGAACTTCAAGCTTGGCTTGAACAGAACGAACCGTATTACGTTGAAGTCCTGCTTGAAAGCTATACCGAATTCCGAGTAGAGAGGATATAGAGCGATTCTCGAAAGTCGCCGCGAGGGGACCGCCTCATGGGCTCCGAAGCGCCGCAGAATGAACGTTTGGCTTCAGAACTATACCTCTACGGACATCATCAGTCGACAACTTCGAGAACTCTTGAATGCCGGCTATCTGGCGAACGAGCACACCAGCGTGATCGTCCATGACCTCGGCAAGATGACCTTGCGGCTAGACGAACTTCGCGACGCGTTTCCCGCCAACACTCTGCACACCATCGCTATCAAGACGAATCCCCTCGTGGAGATTTTGCGCAAGGTCGCGGATTGCGGCTTTGGCCTAGAAGCAGCTTCGGGTCCAGAACTCCAGTTGGCTTTCAACGCTGGCTGCCCGGCGGAGCGGATCGTCTACGACTCCCCGGCCAAGACGCGTGACGAACTTGCTTATGCGGTTCAAAAGACGGTTGTGATCAATGCGAATTCCTACGCAGAACTCGACCGTTTGGAATTGTTGGGTGCGGGGGGACGCATCGGACTGCGCTGTAACCCCGCGGTGGCGAACGCGCAACGAGAGGCGACCACCATGGTGGCCACTCCTGGATCTAAATTCGGGGTGTCGATGGAAAACCTCGTCCCCGAGTTGAAACGACGACCGTGGATCAACGGTCTGCACATTCACGTCGGGTCTCAAGTCGCGACCCTGGCGGACTTGGTGGAAGCTGCGCGAAGGGTGGTCGACGTGGCCGTTCAGGTGGAAAGCATTCGTTGGCTCGACATCGGCGGTGGACTGCCGACGCGATATCGCCCAGAGGATCCCGGCCTGACTCCGCAAGACTACGTGGCTGCTTTGCGCAGCGGCGTCCCCAAACTCTTCGACTATCCTTTGATCACCGAGGTCGGCCGCGCCGTTCAGGCGGGCTGCGGATGGGCGGTGAGTCGGGTGGAGTACGTGGAAGAAGGTCGGGCGATTCTTCATCTGGGCGCCGACTTCGCCTTACGGGAAGCTTACCAGCCACAGGATTGGTGGCACGAATTTTCCGTCTACAACGGCGATGGCACTCCCAAGGAAGCTCCTATTCGCAGCTACGATCTTTACGGGCCTCTGTGCTTCGCCGGCGATCGCATCGCCAGGGAACGCTCCCTCCCACAGTTGTCTGAAGGGGACCTGGTGGTCATGCACGATGTCGGCGGCTACACCTTGGGCATGTGGTCGCGCTACTGCAGTCGGGCGATGCCCGAGGTGGTGGGGTTCGAGAACGGGGACCTTAGAGTTCTGCGGCGACGCGAGACAGAAGAGGATCTGGTACGCTTCTGGTCACGTTGACGAGCGATGGCGACTCCATTCATCCTGACCCGGTCGCCGGCTTGAGCTAGGATCGCGCGTCCGCGGGCCCAGGGCGAAAGAACGAGCACCACACCGGAATGACGGCGGTAGAGTCGCGTGTCCGCGGGCCGAGGAGTTGTTGGGGAGACTGCGAAAGCGCCCCCATCTTTTGACGGAGGTTTCTTTTTCCATGACGATCACTAAAGATTCGGTAGTTTCCATCACCTACGTGGTAAAAGACAGCAAAGGCGACACGTTGGATGAATCCAGCGACGAGCCTATGGTCTACCTGCATGGCTACGGCAACATCGTGCCTGGTCTAGAGCAGGCCCTAGAAGGTCTGTCCGTCGGCGCCACGGCGGAGGTGACCGTGCCGCCGGCCCTTGGATATGGCGAGTACGACCCCAAAAGGAAATTCGAAATGCCTACCGAGGGACTCGGTAACAGCCTTCCCCCCATCGGTGCCACGGTGGAACTCGAAAACGAGGACGGAGTGTCGTTCTCAGCCCAAGTCGTCGCCCGCAATCCGGAGTCGCTCAGCTTAGATGCCAACCATCCATTGGCCGGAGAAACTCTCCACTTTCAGGTCACCGTCACCGACCTGCGCGTTGGCCTTCCCGAGGAACTCGCTCACGGCCATGTCCACGGTCCCGGCGGCCATCACCACTGAGCTGACGAGGCGCGAACGTTTGTAAAACTTTGGGGGTTTGAATCAACAGGTCAAAGTTGTCCGGAACCTAACCTCTGTGCATGCAACTTGAAGACAAAGTCACTGTTATTACCGGGGCCTCACGGGGTATCGGATTCGCCTGCGCGGAACGATTTCTTGCCGAAGGTTCTCGAGTCGTTCTGTCCGACATCGGCCAGGCCGCGGACGCATCCGACCCCGACCTGTTTCGAAGGCATGATGCCACGGCTCGATATCGAAGCTGTGATGTGACAAGTTCGGCGCAAGTCGAAGCTCTCATGCAGTACGCGGTTCACGAGTTCGGACG
>JBBKWP010000496.1:0-11124 GCA_037968995.1 Candidatus Xenobia bacterium | reverse complement strand
CGGCGGATCGTAACGACTCTGGCAATTCCACTATGTGGAGTCGGTGTATCGAGAGACGGGTCCATCCTTATCTTATTCGGCGAATCTGTAAACAAAGCCTTGGCCGGGCCAACAGTCGGCGCACAATGTTAGGCCACCATACCAAGGTATTGAAGTCACATCACCGTTGGCGACGGGCCTAAGCAGCAACGGGACGACCGGGCTGGGAAGCGGGATCGTTCGCGCCTTGAGAGCCTATCCTCAAATGGATTTCGCGAATGATCGCAATGGGCGCCTGTTCAAAGTGATCATTCATCGTCGTATTCCGAGGACCGGATCGGCGCTCGCGAGAGAACCGTATCGACGCTAGTGCATGTTGGGCCTTGACGTATTTTTAACGTTCGGCGCTTAGTCTCATCATGGGATACGCATTCAAAGTTTAAGGACGCTCAATGTATTCACCCAAATATTACGTGGAGTCACGCACTTCGGTTTTGCACCAGGTCATCGAACGATTTCCATTGGCGACTCTCGTCACGATGACGGCGGAAGGACTCAATGCCGATCACATTCCTATGTGTCTGTGTCAGTTGGACTCGGACCAGAACGAACTCCACGCTCATGTGGCCAGGAAGAACCCTGTATGGAAGAGGCTTGAATCCGATGGGCGAAGCCTGGCGATTTTTCACGGACCCCAAAGCTACATCACTCCTTCCTGGTACGAAACAAAGGCCCGAACGGGTCAAGTCGTTCCTACCTGGAATTACGTCGTCGTCCATGTTCACGGACATCTCACTGCTGTCGAAGACCGTGATTGGCTCAAGAAGCACGTTGAACGGCTCACGGAAAAGCAGGAATCCGCACTTCCCGCGCCCTGGTCCGTTTCAGATGCTCCTCAAGATTACATTGGACATATGCTAGGAGGTATTGTGGGTCTAAAGCTCGCGATCACTAACATTCAAGGTAAATGGAAGATGAGCCAAAACCGTTGCCCAGACGACTGGGCTAGAGTCCGAGAGGCATTGCTAGAGCAGCCCCAGCTTGCTCGAGACCAGGACATCCTTTTCCCAAAATGAATCACGAGTTCCGACGAGTTTCCGTCCCTTTGATGGTCTGAAACACGCTCCGCCAACACAAACCTGAACATTCGATAGCTCCTTGCTAGCTATCTGTTGACAATTTGCTCTTTGAGCCAAGGGACTGCGTGCCGGAAGGCGCCTCCCTCTTCGTGGCGTTGGAGCGCTGGACCAGCGAAAGGATCGGTTTCGAAGCAGGATGACTAGGAAAAGTTTTCCGTGGATTGTAGCCCTGGTTTCCGTCCCAGCTTCTGGAGTATGACGGCCTTCTCTCTTCGACGGGGAGAACGGCTCTTGGGGAGAGAACGGGCGTGGTTTGGGCCGAGCGAGACGCAAAGCGGTGGAGTTTCTTTGTGCTTGGGCCCGAGGATGATCCGGCGGAATGGACGCGATTGCTGAGGGGCCTGGTGACCCAGCAGAAAGCAACGCTTCGACCGGGATTGTTCACGCTTAAGCTTCGACGCCCAGGCGTACGACGAGGCTCGGGCGGCGCGATATGAAAGACGTGAAGGCTTCTATTAGCGCGCCGTGAGTTCAACAGTCGAGGTCTTTTGGCGGCTTGGGGGCTACTATGGGCTTCCGGCTCCGAGGTGGAAGGAACCTATTTGAATGGGGCCACGGCGAGGCCAATAGGTCGATGGCTTGGTTGAGGTTTTGAGCGGTGACGGGGAACGCGGTGTTGGCCTCAAAATTGCTGCTTTCCAGGCCGTGAGCGACGGTGGTGGTGTTCGGGAACCCATGCAACAAGTTTCAGCGATCGGCGACTTAACAAATATGACCACGACTAGACAGTTACCAAAGCCCTCGGGCCGCCGCATTGTGATGGTTTTGCTGCTGAGCCTCACGAGCACTCTCCTTGGCTGCAAAACCCCGACCCAGGCCGGACCTGACGACCCGAAGATCCGTCCGATAGCCACTGGTACACCCGACGCTCCCGCGACCGGGTCGCTATCTACCCCTATCGAAGAGACCCCGACGGCGCCCTCGACGCCCGTAGATCGCCCCTGGGTTGTCTCTCTGACCGTCACCGAGGGGGCCGGTACGAGCCACAACAACGGGCACTCGATCAAAGTCAGCTCGGAAGGGGTGGTCGAGAGAACGCGTTGGCAAAACGGAATCGCAGGCGCCATGCCGCACACCTCACAAAGCGAGGTGGCCAAAGACTCACTGGACGGCCTAATCAAAGCCTTGGGCGATCCGGCGCTCGACGATACCGCTTTGGCACAAGGCCAAGGGGATGTTGTGCTCACCGCTACGGTGGGCGATAAGACTAGGACCTTCTCCTCCCAATCTGAGACGTTTTCGGGCGCGGCGGGCCGAGTGCGAGAAGCGCTGGCCTCCCTGCCGGGTGAACCCGCGCCTACTGGGGACCCAGTGACTTTCTCGCTGTCTTTGCAGCAACCGGCGCCCGCCTCAGACCAAGAGTCGTGGGAGGCGAGGACCTTCACGCTCGACTCGAACGGCGCCGCCAGTTCCACCTATGACAAACCAGCCTATGAGCACAACGGGCGCTGGACCTTCGTTGAAGGCCAACTCGACAGCGCCACGCTCGAGGCGTTTAAGGCCAAGGTCAAGCATGTCGAGTTGCCGGCCGAGGGCGAGAAAAAACGGACCGGCAGCTATCTGTTGGTGCTCAGGATGGATGGAGAGACTCGGGTTTTTAGTAGCTCCAATGGTGACTTCGAGGGACCGGGAAAGGCCCTGGCGGAGGCTCTGAAAAGCTCGTTCGCCGGTGGCGCCTCCAACCTGCTGTCCCGGCCCTGGCGAGTAGCCGGAAAGCCGTCAAAGGCATCCACATCTTCCAACCAATGAGGTTCAAGATACAAACCTAAGTCGGCTTCGGGCCTGGGTGGGTCGCTTCAGCAACATCGTTGGGTCATGCGCTCATCGTGAAAGGAGGGATTTCCCTCTATCGAGGGAGGTCTTGATCGTATGCATTCCAGATGATGGGATTTGGGATACACTCTATCTTTTCCGGGGGAGCTCCCATCTTGGCCACTAAGTGAGGAGAGCACCCAAGGAGACACGACCATGACGACCAGAACGAGTAAAAAAAAGCGGATCGAACAAAAGATGGCAAGACAGACGGAGGAGAGCGGTGAGAAGCGCGTTTTCTCTAGAGTTGAGTGCTTGATGGACCTTGAAATCCAGGAGGCAGCCTCTGGTTTCGAAGACGTTGAAGCTACCGATCTGTCCTTGATCGGTCTCGGCTTTCAAAGAAGTCCTAATAGAGAACCGCTGTCTCTGGGTCAGGTCGTTTCGATCGGAATGTACGGTTTCGAACCGCTGCGGGCCAAAGTGCGCTGGAACCAGGGCTCTCGAGTGGGAGTCCAGTTCTGCGGACGCCTGCACGACATCGTGGAGAGTTGGGTGGGCGAAGTTCTGTCCGCGCAAGGCGTTCGAATTAAAGATCTATTTGAGGCGACGAGAATTTAGGGGCTCACAGAGCTGAGAGCCTGCAGTAGACCCTCCACCGCCTCCTCGACACCTTCTTGGGCGCCTCCTAGAGAAAGGGCGCAACTCAGGGCCACCCTCCATTGGTGATGGCCCAAGCCCTCAACCAACACGAGCACGGCGCGACAGTCTACCGGCGCGTGTTGAAGAAGTTCGGACATCCGCGTGGTGTCTTCGCGGCGGGAACGAAAATGGCTTGGGCCTGGGCGGCGGTGCATGGGATCGGTTTGTCGTTGGCGGCGGCGACCTTCGAGACGAAGGCCTGTCCGCCCGCCGGTGGTGTGAAGGTCTTACTCCGAAGGCTTGGTCATGGAGATGGGCTCGAGGAGTTCGGCGATTTTTTCATCGGAGAGTTCGGTTTCCCGTTGGGCGATTTCGCGAATGGTCTTGCCTTCGGCGGCGGCGGTTTTGGCGATTTTGGCGGCGGCGTCGTACCCGATCACCGGCGCTAAGGCGGTTCCCAGCATCAAGCCGCGCTCTACCCCATCGGGTCCGGCGCTGGTGGCTTCTAAGCCGTTGACGCAATCGGTGGTGAAGGCCCGCACGGCGGCGGCCAACAGATCGATCGCTTGGTTGAGGTTTTGGGCGGTGACCGGGAACATGGTGTTGAGTTCGAAATTGCTGCCGTACATTCCGTGGGCCACGGCGGTGTCGTTGCCGAGCACTTGAGCGACCACTTGAAGGAGGGCTTCTGACATCACGGGGTTCACCTTGCCCGGCATGATGGAGGAGCCCGGTTGGACGGCGGGCAGCGCGAGTTCGCCAATGCCGGCACGAGGTCCGCACCCCATGAAACGAATGTCGTTGGCTATCTTATAGAGGGAGGCGGCCACGGTTCGCACGCAACCGGAGGCGCTGATCATGGCGTCGATATTGTTCTGGCCGCAGAAATGGTTGTCGGTTTCCCGAAGGTCAACGCCGAGTTCTTGGCCCATCCGAGCAATAGTTTTGCTCGCGAAGTCTTTGTGGGTGTTGACGCCGGTACCGACGGCGGTGCCGCCGAGGGGCAGTTCGGCGAGTTCGGAGACGGCGAAGTTGAGGCGTACCTGAGCCCTTTTCATCTGACCGGCGAAACCTTCGAAGACTTGACCGAGGGTAATGGGAGTGGCGTCTTGCAGATGGGTGCGCCCGGTTTTAACAATGGCTTTAAAGTCCTGGGATTTCTGGGTCAGGCTTTTTTCCAAAGAGGCGAGAGCTGGATTCAATTCGCGCACGATACCGAGGAGCGCCGAGACCTGCATGGAGGTAGGAATGGTGTCATTGGAGGACTGTCCTCGGTTGACGTCGTCGTTGGGATGGACGGCTTTACTGGCGCGCTCACCGCTCAGAATTTCTCCGGCTCGATTGGCGATCACTTCGTTGGCGTTGGTGTTGGTGCTGGTGCCTGAACCGGTCTGAAAAACGTCGACCACGAACTCTTTGTCCCACTGGCCTTCGGCGACTTCCGCGGCGGCCGCGGCGATGGCCTTGGCTTTCTTCTCGTCGACAAAACCGAGTTCGTTGTTGGTTTCGGCGGCGCACTTCTTGAGAGTGCCCAAAGCGGAGAGAAATCTCCGACTGAGGCCGTGTCCGCTGATGGGAAAGTTGCGTTGGGCTCGAGCGGTGCTGGCACCGTACATGGCGTCCACGGGGACTTCCATTTCTCCCATGGAATCTTTTTCTATACGCGTTGTCATATGTGATCCTCCGGCCGCCGCTTTCGCCTCCCGTGGGCGGTCTCCTCGCCGCCGGGAAAGTGCCTTTAAGTTCCGATGGTCCGTTTGACAGGGGATCGAACCGAGGCGGTCAATATTGTCGGATGAGACGTTGTTTCTTCCTATTGGCCTTGCTGGTCACGACTTCAGGATTTCTTCTCCCGGTTTGTGTTTGGGCTGAACCGCCCCAGGTTCTCCTCGAAGGAGATCAGCATCTTCCGGTGCGCTACGAGAAGGCCATGGTGGTGGCTGGAGAAGCGCTGGCGGCCACGGTGGGCCAGCGGATTTTGCGTCGTGGCGGCAACGCGGTGGACGCGGCCTGCGGCACGGCCTTTGCCCTGGCGGTCACCCTGCCTCGTGCCGGCAATATCGGCGGCGGCGGATTCGCTCTGATCCGCGACACCGACAATAAGGTGGAGGCTCTCGACTTTCGTGAAACGGCGCCCGCGGTGATGTTTCGCGACTTCTATGACAAGCCGGGAACCTCCTCAGTGGACGGTCCGACGGCCTCGGGCGTGCCTGGTACGGTGGCCGGCCTGTGGGAGATGCACAAGCGCTACGGTAAGTTGCCGTGGTCCGAGGTAGTGACTCCGGCGGTGGCTCTGGCTTCGGCAGGTTTTGAGATTTCGGCTTACGAGAGCTTGGGTCTCTCCAATACTCGAGAAAAATTCGAACGCTACCCTACCTCGGCTGCGATCTTCGCGCCCGGTGGAAAGTCGCTGCCGCCCAATGGTCGGCTAATACAGAAGGATCTGGCGAAAACCTTAGGACGCATCGCCAAGGACGGTCCTGAAGACTTTTATCGGGGCGATACGGCGAAGCTTATCGTGGCGGCCATGAAGCGCGACGGCGGTGTGATGACCGCCAAGGACCTGGCTGACTACAAAGCTATCTGGCGAACGCCTGTGTCCGGAGATTTCCGTGGGTACACGGTGTTTTCGATGCCTCCTCCCTCCTCCGGTGGGATCCATCTGCTCCAGATGTTGGAACTGGTGGAAGATTTCTCTACTTCGGCTTGGGACCACAACAGCGCCAAGGACCTTCATCGCCTGGCTGAGGCGATGAGGTTGGCCTACGCTGACCGGGCGAAGTTTCTCGGCGACCCGGACTTTGTGACGGTGCCGGTGGAGCGTCTGCTTTCGCCCGAATATCTTGAGGAGCGCGCGAAACTGATTTCGCCTGACCGCGCTGGGGATAGTAAAAGTTTGGCTCCGGACCTCTTCAGCCAACCGACCCCTGAGTCGTTTGAAACCACGCACTTCAATGTGGTGGATGAGGATGGGATGGCGGTGAGTTTGACCTATACCCTCAATTTTTCCTACGGCTCGGGCTATGTGGCCGGCGGAACGGGGATCTTGATGAACAACGAGATGGACGATTTCAATATCAAACCGGGGACCCCCAACTCGTTCGGCTTGATCGGAGGAGAAGCGAACAAAGTGGAGGCCACCAAGCGGCCTTTGTCGTCGATGACGCCTACCATCATCACCAAGGATGGTCAACTTGTAGCCGCGGTGGGAGCACCGGGCGGTTCACGTATCATCAACGGCGTTTTCCAGTGGGTTCTCAATGTGTTGGGCTACGGCTTCAATCCTCAATCTTCGGCCGCGCTCCCACGCATTCATCATCAATGGTATCCCGACGTTTTGAGCTATGAGGTGGGCATCTCGGCCGACACGCTGACGTTGCTGGAAGCCAAAGGTCATAAGACAGAAAAGATCGGCGCGGTGGCACACGTTCTGGCCATTGTGCGTGACCCGGCGGGTTTTCTCGAAGCGGGTCTAGATCCTCGGCGCCAGGCCGCGGCGGATGGCTACTGATGAGTGAATCGATGGCCTCCTCCCCTGCCCCACCCACAGCGGCCTTGGTCGTGATCGGCAATGAGATCTTGTCCGGCAAGGTTCGTGATGACAATATCCAGTTTCTGGCTCAAGAACTGTTCGCTATGGGCTGGATTCTGAAGGAGATCGTGGTGATTCCGGATGAGCACGCCACGGTGGTGCAGGTCCTACGCCGACTCAAGGAGACCTACAACCACGTATTCACTTCGGGCGGGGTGGGCCCGACCCACGATGACATCACTTTGGGCGCGGTGGCCGAAGCTACTGAGAAAGCTCTGGTGGTGTCACCGATGCTTGAGCACCTGTTGAAGAAGTTTTACGACGTGGATCTTCTGACGCCATCTCAGCAGAGGCTGGCGATGGTGCCGGAAGGGGCGGTGCTGCACTACGCGGCGTCGTCGAGTTATCCGCAGATGTTGGTGGACAACGTCTATCCGTTGCCGGGGATTCCGGACCTGTTCCGTAAGAAGTTCGCCGAGCTTCAAGAACTCTGGCCGGCATCCGAGCCCAGGCAGCGTCGCTGCTTGAATTTGGTGGCCATGGAGACGGACTTGGCCGAACTGTTGGCCAAGGTGGCGGGCACCCATCCCGATGTGTCGTTGGGATCCTACCCGACCGAGAAAGACGGTGTGTGGCATCTGGAGTTGGTGTTAGAAGCGGCCGATGTGGCTCCTCTGGAACGGGCCTTCACGATGCTGATCGACGCTCTCGGACCTCAGATTACGGTGGATACGGGCGCCTAGGGGCTTGTTTCGTTTCCCCACGGGGCGGCTAAGGCGGTGACCGATTCAGCTATGCTCCATTGCTTTTCCGATCTGGTAACGGGGCGACTGGTTCGGCGTTACAAGCGCTATCTTTGTGAGGTGGAACTTACGGGCGGTGAGGTGGTGACCGCTCACTGTCCCAACCCCGGCCGAATGACTTCGTGCTTGATGGACGATCAAAAGGTCTATTTAACAGATCTGGGACCGCCCTCTGCCAAAGGGAGAAAGCTTCGCTACCGCTGGGAGTTCGCCGACGTGGGTGGTGAGGGTGGAGGCGACTCAAAGGGTTCTTTGGTGTTGGTGAACACCCAGTGTGCCAACCGAGTGGCGGCGACCCTGTTGCAACCCGACGGCGCCTTGGCGGGCAAGTTACAGTTGGATGCCCGAGGTTCCTTGAAGAGCGAGGCGCCGGCGCCTGCTGAGATGGGTGGTGGGACGAGATTTGATTTTTGTCACACGGATTCTGAGGGGCGACGCTGTTGGATTGAAGTGAAACAGGTGACCTTGAAGGTGGAGTCCGATGGAGAAAGACGCTGGGCGGCTTTCCCCGACGCTATCTCGGTGCGCGGGGCGCGTCATTTGCGAGAGTTGACCCAACTGCGCAAAGCTCGAGGTGAGCGCACTGTTTTGTTCTATGTTGTGGGACGAGACGACGTGGACGCGGTCCGACCAGCCCGTGAGGTGGACCCGGTGTACGCCGACGCCTTTTCTGAAGCGATCGCAGCAGGCGTGGAGTGCGTCGCTTTGGCCTTGCGGATCACGACGGACGGCCTGTTTTTCGGGCGTTGGCTGCCGGTGGGTTGAAATTTTCTCGCAAATCGTGTAAAACTTGAACTCTCGCCCAGCGCAACAAGTTGGGTCGTGGAAAGGTTATAGCTCCCCAGAAGATAGGGTGTCACACCCTCGAAAATGAGGTTTTTATTATGATGAAATTTACTAAGGCGTTGAAAGCGCTGACGGCCGTGTTAGCCGTGACCTGTGCGACGGTTGCCTTCTCTCAAAGCGCCAGCGCCGAGAAGGACTTCACGGGAGACCATCCCATTCGAGTCTTGAAAGCCCGCTACGAAAGCGATAACGCGCGTGGAGGAGGAGCCTCGGCCAAAGGAAACATCACCATCTGGCTGCAGAATGCCACTTCGGTGATTGTGGACGGCGTGGACGTGGAAGTGGACCTCTACAACGACAACAAACGCAAAGTCGATACCTTGAAGCGCTCCATTGAGCCCCTAGAAGCCGGCGAAAAGCGGGTCCTGACCTTTCGCTGGGATGTGATCGCCGAGCGTGAAGTGACTCCCCGCTTCTTCATTGAGTACAACAGTCGCGGGAATCAGAAAACCCGATTCGAAGGCAGACCGCCAACCTGGCAGTAAGCTCTCGCCGATAAGGGCAAGAAGAACAACGCCTCTCAGTTCGCTGGGGGGCGTTTTTTATGAAGTTGCCCTGCGCATTGTCGACTGTTTTCCCGAGTTTGGGGCCGCGAGATCGTTCCACCAAACGCCACGGCCAAATCTGGTTTTAGAGGTGGAATGGGTGGAGGTTCGCTCTACGTGATTCGTGGCTCGATCAGATGATCGGGGACTCTTCCCTAAGATCGTCTAAGATGGACCAGTCGCAGATCCAGCGGGAGAGATCGGCGCAGGCGTCGGAGTCTAGTTCGCGCAGGGATTGGGCGGTGAGAATCTCTAAAGTCTTGAGATCGCTTTCGAACTCACTGAAAATCTTGTCCATTCGGACCGTGTTTGGCAGCATGTTATTTCTCCAATAATTGAAATTTTATCAATAGCTCGAGAATTCCTCCCCTGGGTCCGGGACTTCAGACAGGAACGACTCAATGGGTTTGGAAGCCCAAGGGCATTATGATTACGCTTGCCACTAGAGCCAAAACCTTGAATCCCTCTTCTACCCTCGCGGTGACCGCGAAATTTAAGCAGATGCAAAGCGAGGGCCGCGATGTCATCGGCTTCGGAGCGGGCGAACCGGACTTCGACACGCCGGAAGGCATTAAGGACGCCGCCATCGAGGCGCTGCGGGCGGGTAAGACGAAGTACGAGCCGGCGGCGGGGTCGGCCCAAGCTCGGGCGGCGGTGGCTGACGTCTACAGCAAGCGCTACGGAGTGGACCTCACTCCGGCCAATGTTTTGATCTCTTGCGGGGGCAAGCATTCCCTCTATTTGACCTTCTTGACTCTGTTCGAGCCCGGCGACGAACTGTTGCTGCCCGCTCCCTTTTGGGTGAGCTACCCGGAACAGGTGAAGCTGGCGGGAGGAACCACGAGAACGATTCGTGGTGACGTGGACAACGAATTCAAGATAACACCCGAGCAGTTGAAGGCGGCCATCGGTCCTAAAAGCCGGGCGCTGCTCTTGAACTCTCCTGGAAACCCCACGGGAACGACCTATGATCCTGACGAGTTGGCGGCTCTGGTGGAGACGGCCGTCGAGGCTGGACTGTTTGTGATTTCTGATGAGATCTACGACCAATTGCTCTACAACGGGCAGAAGACCCGTAGCCTTTTGAGTTTCCCCAAGGAAATTCGGGACAAAGCGGTGGTGATCAACGGCCTTTCGAAAGCCTACAGCATGACGGGTTGGCGAGTGGGGTTTACCGTAGCCGACGCTAAAGTGATTTCGGCGATGGCGGCGCTTCAAGGCCAGATGACGTCGAACATCACCTCCTTTGTCTTGGCGGCGATCCCGGAAGCGCTGACAAACCATGACGCCGACGTCGAGAGGATGCGCAAGAGCTTTGAGGAGCGCGGTGCGTTGATCCACGGTTTGATGAGTAAGATTCCTGGAGTGAAATGTCCCAAGCCGACGGGGGCCTTCTATGTGTTCCCCGACGTGAGTTCGTACTTCGGCAAAAAGGATTCCACTGGACGCGTTCTGGATACGGCCGCGGCCCTGGCCGAGAGCCTGTTGGAACAGCAGGGAGTGGCGGTGGTGCCGGGCGAGGACTTCGAAGGTCCCGAGCACGTGCGCCTATCGTTTGCCACCGACGAGGAGTCGATCAAAAAGGGCGTGGCCCGGATGTCGGATTTTCTTCACTCGTTGACGTAGGGTCGGGGGGGTGCTCCAGGGTCAGGTGTCGCGGACGCGTTGACCGCTCGCTGGCTCTCGCGGGTCATTGCCTGTGCGACCGATCCACTTTTGGTGGTAATGTTTACGGTGAAAGTGGATCGTAAGAACCCGTCGTCGGGGTGGGTTGGGGTCTGTTCCCACTTGCTGTCGCGGCAGGCTTCCTACGCGTGGGGTGTCGAACGGCGAGATTATATGAGGGGTAGTTTCAACGGGGTTAACTGGCCCATGAGTAGGAAGCG
>JBBKWP010000495.1:0-7844 GCA_037968995.1 Candidatus Xenobia bacterium | reverse complement strand
GAGGGGCGACGTCTCCAAGGTTTGATGGATGCCGTCACCAACATGGCGAATCACAACGTCGACACCCTGAAGTCGCTGGCCGACACTCAAAACCGAGTGGCCGCTCTGGAAGCCGACGTGGCACAACTCAAGCAGCAGGCTTCCTAAAGGCGACCTCGGCGCGCATCCCAACCCACCAGGTCCAACTCCCCTGGGGGAGTCGAGCAAAGATCCAATCTTTAAAAATAGTGAACAAATGTTCACCAAAAAGAAAGGGTTATAGGTCGGGGCTGGCCAAAGAGGTGGTTAGAGAGAGATGCAGTCTCTCGTCAAGTCCGCCACCTTGGGGGGTCACCGTGTCCTTGTCGCTCAACGAATCCTTGTCGAAATTGGAAAAACTGTCTCCCGCTCGGTTGCACCAAACGAGTCATCGCCTGCGTGCGGCACTGGGCGGTGCCGAGTGGAAAATGGCCTTGTGCCTGCTGGCCACCGCGCGCACCCGGTCCTACCGAACTTTGGGCTTCGCCAGTGTCACCGAGTATGCGGACAAGGCGCTCAGTCTGTCCGGCAACAAAGTCGGCTGTCTGCTGGGTACGGCCCGGGCCCTAGAGCACCTCCCCTTGCTGTCTGAGGCGTTCCAACAAGGTCGGATCGGTTGGGGAAAGGTGCGAGCGATCCGGGGTCTGGCCACCCCTGAAACGGAGAACGCATGGCTTGATTTCGCACTGGCCCATCGCACCGACGAGGTGGTGCGCAAGGTGGCTCTCAGTCCCAGGGCCTGGAAACGGCACCAGGCTCTTCAAGCGTCCTTAGAGGGCCAACCGATCTGCACCGACGCCGCCGTGGCCAAGGTGTTAAAGGGTGAGCCCGAAACAGCGTCCTCTGCTCCCAGTACGGGCGCCACTTCCGTCATAGCGACCGGCGCCACCACGGCGGCCTGCGCCCACGCTCTTGGCATTTCCAGCGCCGCGGCCACAGCCAATTGCGGCGTCACCCATGGCAGCAGCGGCATGACCAACCTCACCTCTGGCCTAGCGTCGACTTACGATTCGCTCGGCTTGGAAGGCCTCTCAGCGCCGTGCCTCAACGAACGAAGTCCGCTGTCGGCATCATCACCGCCAAACAAGCCGCTTCTTCCCTTGGCGCCTAAGACCATTCGGCTAGTCGTGGAAATGACACCCGACCAATACGCGCTCTACGAACAAGCGGAAAGCCGAGTGAGAGCGCAGGCGCGAAAGCATCTCTCTCGCGCCGCCGTGGTTACCAGAATGGCCGAGTCTGTCCTTAACAACGGCACAGCGCGCGCGCCAAGCACCAGGTTCTCATTCACACCCAAGAAGACAGCGGTGAAGCTTGGTACGAAACTCAACGAGGTCCTCTTCCCGTGAGCACGACCACGTTGCGGCAAGCGACTGGGCAAAAAGCGCCCCTGAAGATCGAGCCACGACCCGAGGTTCATCAGGCCCAAGACGGGTCAGAGACTCCCAACAGGACGGACGAAAGTGACGCTCGTGGTCAGGGAGGGCCAGCAGAAGCGGACGCCCGAGAGGAGACTAACGAAAGTGAAGGGGATCGGCACGCTCTGTCCGTTGTTATCAAAACAGAACCTCATTCCAAGGTCACCGAGCGCGAGGCTGAGGCTTGCGAAAGCCTCGCGATTGGCAAATCACCGGACCGGGACACCGAGGGCCGAACTGAGTTGTTCAACCAGGAAGCCGGTCACTGGCGAAGGACGACTCGTTCAGCCATACCCAACGCCACTCTGAGACAGCTTTTCGCCCAGGCCAAACATCAGTGTGAACGCTGCGGTGCCCGGGGCGGACGTATGCAGGTACACCATACCCAGCCCGTCAGCGAAGGCGGCGACAACGGCCCGGAGCGCCTCAAAGTTCTCTGCGAACCGTGCCACGGTTTTGTCCACGAGGCCGATTTCGCCCACAAGCCAGGCTGGCGCCAAGGTCGAGAAGCCGCCATGAGCAGAGCCGCCCTAAGGCGCCGATAGGCCCTGCTCGAAGCGCTGACGATCGATGGCCAAGGCGGCCGAGATGCCCTCTTCGACTTCCGCGAGCTTGGCCGGACGCAGGCTGCCAACATGCTCTGTCAACTTGGAACGATCGAGCGTCGTGATCTGGTGACACAGCGCGAAGCCCTCATCAGCAAGTCCACAGCTGCAGTCCGCTTTCGTTGATCCGTTGCCACTCGGGATCGATACCCCCATCGCTTCCGCCGTGCTCGGCAGCAAACCGATCGATTTGCTGCCGTCGCTTCCAGTCGGATCCTCACATCCCCCTTGAGTTGAGTCATCCACCGCTCGCAGAGTTCTTGAAGAAGAAACTCCATATCTTGCTCGCTCTGCAGCTCTCGCCCGCTCAGGCCGGCTCTCACTTGCACGGTCTGGATTTTCCCGGACTCAGCGAGAAGGGCGTCGACCCCCAAGTGCGGCGATCTCTGTGAAATGCTGGTGCATCAACGGCAGAACTTCTTCGCCCGCTCCTTGAATCACAGCCGGAAAGTTGCGGCCCTGTCGGTCGAACTCCAGCTTGCGGGCGTGGAAATAGAGCGACCCATCCAGGAACACGACGCGGCGTTTGCTGGCCTGACCCGCACCCCGACCGTGGGTCGACCCCCACTCCGACAACGGGTCGCGCGGTTTCGTGCGCCCTTCTTGCGCCCAACTCCCCCCAGGGGAGTCGGCGGCCTCACGTTCGGCGCGAACGCGGGTGAGGAGCGCGGAGGCGGATTCGTTGTTGGGGTCTTGGGGGACGAGTTCGCCACGGAAGGCTTTGACTAAGGTGCTCATCCCGAAAATAGGGGCGAGGATGTCAGGTTAGGCCGCTCGAAACGCTCGACATGAGTCGAACTGTGCTTTGTTGTTGGCTTCTTACCGGTCTCGTCCTAGGAGCCGTTACGCCCTCGGCGGGAGAAGGCTCCGCGGGGCCGCGCGAGGTGCGCCTAGTGGTGGACTCTCCGAACCCGACACCGGTTGCCAATGGATACCAGCTCTTTCACGGTTGGAACCCCAGTTGGGGGTCGCTGCCGGCTCTGGGTTCGAGCGACTTGTACATGACCAGGGCGTCGACAAATCCCTGAGTTTTGCTGCGAAAAGCCCCTGGCAGTTGGGCCATCTTTTCAAACCCGTGTTTTTCCCAAAGGCGAATAGCGCCGATGTTGGTCACTGCCACAAGGTTGTATTGCATGGCTTTAAAGCCCACCTCGGCGGCTCGCTCCTGGGAATGCTCACACATGGCCGAAGCGACGCCTCCACCGCGAGCTTCCGTGGAAACGGCGTATCCGCAGTTGCACACGTGGGCCCCGAGTTCAGGCTGGTTGGGCTTGAGGTAGTAGGTTCCCACGACGGATCCTTCCAGCATGGCGACGTAGGTCTCCTGGGGCATTCTCGTCCAGACGTCTTTCGCTTCTTCTGTGGTGATAAGCGGAGAATATGCGTAGGTCTCCCCAGCTCGGAAGATGGGCTCGAGAATGGACCACACTTCGGGCCAGTCGGCGTCTTCGAAAAGTCGGATAGATATTCGTTTCTCGCTCATCGCGGAAACTTTGGAGACCCAGTAAGTCCACCTCCAGCCGCCGCAAAAATAGCCGACGACTGTTGGAGTGAATCAAGTTGTCTTTGCCCACTCCAGCGCCCTGCAGGCAGCAGGCGCTGACCCGCTTTACAAGCGCGCTACCAGTGGCCCTTGACGTCCGCGGTCTCGACCTTGATCGGCTTGCCCGCCTTATCCAGCACGACTGCGTTGTAGACGCCCCAGCCGTAGGGGCGCGCCTCTGGGGGCGGAGAGGGGATGTCGAACTTCACCACCCGAGCCCCCTTGGTAGATTGGACACCTTTGTACACGGGAAAGGCCGAGATGGTGTCGCGATGGATGGCCACCACCAGGACATTCTTGCTGAAGTCGATCTCGTATCCCTTGCGCAAGGGGTCAGGGTTTGCCGGCGCCGGCTCCTTCATAGAGGGCACTTCATCCGGCAATGAGCCGACGAAGTCCGCGAACTGTCGCTCGTTCTCGATCACCAAGAACGTGCTGGTCTCGGGACTGGCTTTTTGTCCGGGGCCCGGCTCACCGTGCAAAAAGAACCCTCGCATGGGTTTGATCTCCTCGGCCCCGGAGGGAGAGAGCATGGCCAGGGCGACGAGGGACATGAGAACAACTTGGAAAAACGTGTTCAGGAAATTCTTGGTTTTGCTAGGACGCATAAGTCTAACCATCTTCTTTCTCGTGGCGGGCGTGGGATTTTTCACCAACACCGAGGGGTTCGAGCGGAGCGTGCCGCCTTACCTTCCGGGGGCGCCTTGTCGGCCGAATTCTGCTGTACCAGCTTCACCGTCAATAGCGGCCGCATGAGAATGAATCCGTTACCGGTGTTCGTGCGCATCGGCTTTAAGACCGAAGCTATCCAATGGGCCGCGGGAGACGAGCCAGAAGAGCCTGGGACCCCCGCTCTCACCTAAAGGAGGCAGGCAGGCTCAGGGAAGCCACCCACAATGGAAACAAAGACCGCCACTTGTGCATGTAGCCAGTTGAGTCTCAAGGTCACAGGCGGTCCTTTGGCCACCAGCGTTTGCCACTGTCTGGATTGCCAGAAGCGAACCGGCAGCGCTTTTGGAGCATCCTTCAGTGAGTTTTAGGAACATCGACACCCCTAGGTGAGCGAGGTATCCGAGGAGGGTTCGCATGGAATCGGTGCCCAAAACAAGAGTGTCGTTCAGCGAGTATCAGGCTTGGACGGATGATGAGCGGTGGGAGATCATCGGCGGTCACCCCTACGCGATGTCGGCACTCACAACGCTTCACCAGATGCTCTCGATGGACCTTAGTGTCATATTGGGGAGCTTCTTTCGGGGAAAGCCATGTCAAGTCTTAGCCTCTCCTGTCGATGCGCCTTTCGGAATACGATGTGGTACAGCCCGACCTCGTCGTGGTGTGTGATAAAAAGCAGATCACCCCCACCCACATCGAAGGGGCTCCGACCCTGGCCATCGAGATACTTTCTCCATCGACGCTGCGCCACGACCGCATCCGAAAAGCTTGTCTTTATGCCGGCGCGGGCGTCAAAGAGTACTGGATCGTTAATCCCAGTCCGGCTATGGTGGAGATCTATATTCTCGATGGTGAGTCCTTTCGTCTTCACGCGGGGTATACCGACGCCGACGTCTTGCAAAGCTGGACCTTTCCGGAACTTCGCATCGTTCTGAGCGAGATTTTCCCATTCGACGAGGTCGACGAGGTGCGTGAGGGTCGGCCCGCGCAATACGCGACTGGTGGTTAGGAACACTCGAAAGTGGTTGCGGGTCAAGTCGAGTGGCAGGACAGCAAAAACTTTGATGACGGGACTTACTCTTTAGAGGCGGAGGTCACTTTCTCTACCGGTCACGTCGTCAAGAGTCCGCCAGTCGAGTTTGTCTTAGGCAAGGTAAAGGGATGAGGTGGATGGGCCAGCGAGTTTGACATTACTAGGTTTGCCTAGCCCGGGGCAGGGTCGCGGTGGTTGGGATTGGATCGTGACAAAGTGGCGTGAGACCGGCCCCCCCAATATGAGCCAGAACTGGATCACCATCGCTGAATTGACCACACGTCAGGAGCGGGAGTTCGCCAATAAGTAGGCGGCCTGGTTAGTGCGGTTTTGGAACATTCGCGGTCTACTGCTGAGCGGTTGACTGAAATTCCCAGAGACCTCAGAACGGATAGTCGTCCGCCGGGCCCTGGTCTTTGATTACTTCGATTTCCTGGGTCTTTCCAAAGAGACTTCCCCACAGGACCGGGACACCGATAAACAGTCCGAGGGCGGCGCCAATATAAAAAAACAAAGCCCCTGGCCCGTCACTATGACCACCAGTCTGCAACAATAACCAGACGTTCGCCAAGCCGAAAAGGGTCAACACAGACCCCAGGATAAATCCACACATGCCTTCAGACCCCTCCAGATCCCAGGAGAGTGACGACGAGTTCGCTCTCTTGGCTATCCAACAATGCTCTACACTCTAAGGCCGCTAAAGCCGATGGAACTTGCCCGGTCTTTGGCCGCATCGCGTTTGTCAATCGGCCAAGTGCGGTGAGGGCTCGGTCTATTCCCACCAGCCTGCAGTAGTAAATGGTTTTCGTTTTGTATTCGATCTCTCCATCGCTGCGTCTCCTTTGCACCTGTTCTTGGCGAGAAGTACACTCGGCTCGAACCTGGTCCAGCAAGGTGGCTAACTCTTCGCAAAGAAAACAGGCCAGAAGCGGTGGGTGCTGATGGCTGAGCGTGGCGTCGATCTCCTCGAAGAAAGTCTGACCAAGATACCGAGCTTGGCGACTCGCTTCTTCCAGAGCACCGGCGCTTTCTCGGGCATGCCTCTCAGCGTCTGTTTCAGAGAACACATTCAAGCGATCCCAGGTAGAGATCTCGGCCGAAGAACTCTGGTGCTGCGAGCGGTGATGTTGGGACTGCTGCATGCTGGATCGCAGCTCCCGATACTTTCCAGTGAGATTCTGATTTACTAGGAGATGTGAGACAAAGGGAACAATTTGATCGAAGGGCACGTAACCACTCTGATCAGGGAGCGGCGCCGACTCTGGCTGTTGGCTCTTTATCGCTAGATCCAACAAGTCAAAGCGCTTCCAACTGAGCCCGTGGTCGCGTTTGAGCACCTCTTGCATCGTATGAACCTCGGCCAAGGCTGGTTCTTGGTTGAGGAGAGGGCAACTCTTTCTAAAGCTGCTCTCACCAGAGGGAGTCGTGATGGCCGACACGGCATCTCGAATCACCAATGCCTGATCGCTTGAGTAGGCTTCCCAGACTTGTTTTCTTTGCTCCGCCACCTCTGCAGTGTAGTTTTCCCAGTCCTGGGCTATCTCTTTGGCCAGTAGCTCTCGGTCAGCTAGAAGCGACTTCTTTTTGGCTTCAGCTGGCGTGTCCGACCAAAACACCACCCGGTCTAGGGTAGAAATCGCGCCCTTCACAAGTTCCGTGCAAAGATCGTGCCCACCAAGCTGGATCAGCTTGTTTTTGAATATTTCGAAGGGCTGTCGGGTCATTCCCTCGGGGTAGGTCGGCTGGAGTCCGACAGGGATCGTGGGCTGTGCTGTCTGGGTGCCGGTGTTCTCTTGCCAGTTGGCGGCCAACTCGATGGGAAGGGGAGTGTCAGGCTCGGCCGCTCTAAAGGCTCGTATGGTTGCCCCTACGAGGTCCAAAATCAGCGGTCGATAGAGCAGAGTACGGCGGGGGCCGTCCCAAGTCGTCTCCTGCAATCCGCAAGCCATTCCCAGTACCGCTCGCAAGCCCACCAGTGGCACCAAATAGGCGTCTTGTGGCGCGCTAAAAAGGGTGCCGGCCGCTGCCGCTGGGCTCAACTCAACGGCGTCTGGCCTCGCGTTGAGATTCGCCAGTGCTGCATCCAGGTGGCCGTTGCAGGCGGCGTGAGCCCTCACTCGGTCCTCTTCACTTCGTGCCCATAAGGCAAGCGCCATCACGGCTTCCAACTGGCGCGCTTTCGTAAAGGCTGGGAATTCGGTGCTGAGTTCGTTCCAGGCCGCTTCAATTTGGCTGGTCGACTGCCCGACCATCTTCTCCAGGTCACTCAGGCGACTCTTGAGTCGCTTCTCCTCCGCCTCGTCGGGAGTCGTGTGAAAGAAGAGAAGTCGATCCACAACGGAGATCTCAGAGGAGACTGATAAGAGCTTCTGAGCGAGTGTTTGCTTCTCTTCTAAGGCGGACGTTCGTCCCAGCCAAAGACGATCGATTCCTTTGTCTTTGGCACGTTTATCCAGTGTTGAGTTCATAGGCACCCCGGTTGAATGGTTTCATTCTGGATTCAGTAAGCCCTGCGCCACAAGGGCAGCCGGGCGAGTCCATACCCACTAAGTTTA
>JBBKWP010000494.1:0-6469 GCA_037968995.1 Candidatus Xenobia bacterium | reverse complement strand
GCTGTAGTAGGTGATTTGGGCGGAGTGCGCGGAATAGTCCTAGGTAACGGCACCTTCGCCACAGGCTTCGGTTTCAGAACAGGCTTCGGCTTCGCTACGGGCTTTGGTTGCTCAACAGGTTTCGGTTTCACGGCCGCCTTCGGCTTAGGTTTCGGTTTAGGCTTAGGCTTCGGAGCCGCTTTGACCTGAGGTTTTACGGCTAAAATCTTGGGGGGGGTCTTTTTGGGGATAAGTCGGACGCTCACCCGCGCGTGAGGCTCGGGGGCCACCCGATTGGAAGCGCTAGAATGCATCAGCGCGGACAAGAATCCCGGAAAAAAAAGCGCATGGACCCCTAGGGACAGGAGCAGACAGATCCAGAAACGCTTCACGAGCCGCTCTCGTCGGTAGCAATCGAGAAATTGGAAACCCCGATCTCTCGCAACTGGTCCATCACCCGCACAACGGATCGGTGGGGAACGCCCATATCGATGTTCAAAACGATGTAGTTTTCCTGTAGATGCTTGAGGCCGCCGGGAAGGGTCGTGGCCTTTGTGCGAATCGCTTCACCGAGAGAGTCGAGTTGTACGGGATCCTTGTCCAGAAAGACCTTTCCCTCCGCGTCGATGGTGACGGTCGTCTCCTCAACTTTGGCAAGATCGCCGGTGACAGCGGTCGGCAGGGATACCGGAATCCCGCGTTCCACCGTGAGAGCGATGGTCGACAAGATGTAGAACACCAACAGCAAGAACATCACATCAACCATGGGTATGATTTCGATGCGTGGCTTACGTTTCGCCCTCTTCTGTTGAAACAAGCTTTTGCCCATATCTCCGCTACTTCGCTTTCTTCGCAAGAGCTAAGCGGATGGACTCCGCGGTCTGCTCGGCTTCTGTCATCCGCGCTTCTGCCAAGCCTTGGGCAATATTGTGGATCATCAGCGCCAGAACCGCCACGAAGATTCCGGTGGCGGTCGCCACAAGCGCCTCACCAATACCCGCCGTTATTCCCGTGGTGTTGGCGTGCGGATCGTTGGCTAATTTCTGTGCCACGGTCCTAAAGACCCCCATCATCCCCGTGATGGTGCCCATCAAACCGATCAGAGGCGCAGCGGTAACGATGGTCTCCAAAACACTGAGGAATCGTGTCAGGAGCGGTTCGTACTCTTTGGCCTGGGCGCTCATTGCCGCCTCGACCACCTCGCTCGAAAGGTTCCAGTTCTCCGCTGCCGCCCGAGCGCAGGCTCTGGCCGGACCGTCGCCCGCGGCCAGGGTCTGAACTCCCTTGAGGTCACCGCTATCGAGAAGACTGCTTAAACGTTGTCGAAAATCTTGGTTGGTGGCCCTCACTTTCAAAAAGAAGAGCAGGCGCTCAAGTCCGATCCCCACAGCCAAAGCCGAGGCTAGAACGAGCGGAACCATAAAGAGTCCGCCCTCCGCCAGTAAATTCCACATCGTCACATCACCCTAACTCTCGAATATTTGATCTCTTTTCTAGTTATAGAGAACCGGAGCGCATTTGACAACCGATTATCGTTTATCATATAAACCTTTCCAAGGTGACCTGTTTACACATTCATCTCTTCCGCGACAAAAATGTCGCGATAACGGCCTCGCGCGTTGTGGGCCTGTTGATGCTGCTCATCTTTCTGGTGCATCCAATTCATCACGCCCTGAGCTCTCATCACTCTCCCTTGGGCGGCCACTCCGAAGTCGTGGATTGCCCGCTGTGCCTCCCTTTCGCCGGCTCCACGTCCCATCAGTTGGTCGTGCCTGAAATGATGTCGGCCGTGCAGTCTCCAATGACCCCTCTCCCCAGCTTGGTGCAACGCCGTGTCGTCGCGCGCCAGGATCGCGCACCACCTTTCTTTTCCCACTAGGCGAGTTCTCTTTTCGACCGCCGACCCAACAAAAATGGGCTGCCGAGTCGTGGTTTTCCGATGCCGAGGAGCCGGGCCCAACCGTCGAGGTCTACGCTGTCTTTAGACAGCGGGTTCTTGGGCTGTCTCAGATCAAATCTTTTTCCTTTCTATCCTACTCAAAGAAGGTTTCTAAATGTTTCGAACTCTAAAGCTTAGTGTGTTGCTCCTGTTGGGAGCGTGCCTTTCCCTTTGCTTGCCGGTCCAAGCGGCCGACGATAGGGGAGACCTGATTGTTACTGTCATACGAGAATCCGACGAAACGCCGGTGACCGGCGCGCGCGTGGTCCTCTACAATCGCTCAAAAAGTCGACGATTAGGGGAAGCGGTTACTGATTCCACAGGCACTGCCAGACTCAAGGGACTCCCCATCGGAGACGTTTTTGTGGAGGTGTCGGATGACGCCGCCGGACGTGACGGTGCGCTCGTAACCATCACGTCCGGTGCCGACAACACCTTCGAAGCCTACCTTGCCCCCGGTGACGAGGCCGAAATCGTTCGGATCACCGACGATAGACTTTTGGTCAACGCCAAAGACCCCACTGAAGGCGCGACCACACGTCGCGATAGCGCTTTTATCCAGCGTCAGATCGCGAACAACGGCAACCTCCAGGGGGTGATGACCACCATCCCCGGAGCGCAGACGAACAGTTTGGGCCAAGTTCATGTTCGAGGAGAGCACAAATCTCTCTCTCTGTCTTTAGACGGGGTCGACCTTCCTATCGCCGCGGAGTCTTCGATCACTCAGCCTCTAGACCCCACATTTATCGAAACCGCCGACGTCGCCACCGGAATGTACGACGCCTCCCAAGGCGGACAACTGGGAGCCGTTGTTAACGCGCGCACTCCGGGTGAAGGAGACGATCCGTTCGTGGAACTGATCGGTAAGATCGGGGATTTCGGCCAAACCGAATTGGCGATCAAGGCCGGCGGATCCAACGAGGACAATACCCTTTCCTATTTTGTCGGCGCCCGAAGGTCCACAAGCGATCTCTATCTCGAAGCCCCAAACCCTAACCGGCAAGACCTCAACAACTCTGGTGAGCTTCTCTCGTTTCTGGTTCGCTTCAACGGCCGCGATGATCAGAACCGCTATGGACTGACTCTCTCCCATCAAGATGCGAACTACGGTATCCCGCAAACGCCTCAAAATTTCGCCGCCGGTGTCCAGCAAAACCAGTTGGAAAGCAACAGCCTCGCCCTCCTCAGTTGGAACCACGCCTTCACGGACAACGATGATGTTCTGCTGGGCCTAGCCCTCCAAAGGCACCGCCAGCAGGTCAACAACAACGGCGTCTTTACTCCCTTCTTCACTGTCCCGGAAAGCCTGGACGAAGAACTGGCCGAGGAAGGCTTTCCTTTGGACCCTGAAAATCCAGGAAGCCCTTACCTACCTCTCAGTGACCTCACCGTCACTCAGATCAAACCGAGCCTCGATTGGACCCATCGCATGGGAGAAAATCATCGATTGAAAGCCGGACTGACCGCCAACTTCATTTCTTCGAATCAGGAGCTCTTCATTACCGACCCTGGAAACGGAGGGGGCCTGCCCAACCCTCTAAGATTGCCCGGAACCCCCGTGGCCTTCGCATCCAACTTGGAAAGAAGGGCCTTCAACGGTGGAGCCTACGTCAGCCATACTCTGCCTTTGAGCGAAGACCTTATTTTGAATTACGGACTGCGGGCTGACAATTTTGACAATGGCCTTGATGTCAGCACCTCGCAGCTTTCCCCCCGCATCAATCTGGCTTACGCTCCCACGGAGGAGCAGGCGCTCCGCTTGTCTTACAATCGCCTTTTTCAACCCCCCCCCATTGAAATCGACACCTCGGGAGGCACCGAAGTCCTGCCCCAGAGAACTCACGCCTGGGAGCTTTCCTACGAGAATCAGTTCGCCAAGAACATGGTGGGGAAAGTCGCCTTTGTTTACAAAGACTATCAAGATCAGATCGACGTGGGACTTCTGATAGCCAACAGTAACATCGGCGTGTACGCTCCCGTCAACTTCGCCCGCGCCGAATACAAAGGTGTGGAACTCAGCCTCTCGACCTTCAATAAAACTGGGTGGAACGGATTCTTGGCGGCGACCATCGGTGAAGCGAAACCCACCCAACCGGGAGTGTTCACCACCGAGTTTCCAGAATACAACGACCACGACCAAAGGGTGCAAACCACCGCGGGCGTCTCTTACACTTGGGCCAACGGCTTTTCCGCCGCGACCGATGTGCTGTACGGGTCGGGATTTCCCCAGGAGGCTCTACCTCTTTACAACTCCATCGGCATCACGCCGTTTGGACTGAGCGGCGGGCGACAGAGTCGATTTATCACTAACTTGAACTTACAGTACAGCCCCAATGATGACAAAGAGGGGGCGTCCCTTGGAGCGGGGCTTCAAGTTTTCAACCTATTTGATGACCGCTCAGTCCTCAATCTCTTGAGTGAATTCTCGGGCAACAGGTTCGTCACCGGCCGTCGCTTTCTCCTCAACCTCAACACTAAATTCTAGGAGCCTCTAATGAGAACCTCATCATTTATACTAGCCTGTGTCCTTCTGCTTCTGGTCGGCTGCGGCGGTTCGAACGGTAGCAGTTTGGTCCCGAACAGCGCCGGATTTCAACAGGGTAACTTCATCACAACCACGGTCGACATCGAGCAACAGTTTCTCTACACCCTCAACTCGGACAATACTGTGAGCGCTTGGGTGGTTTCAGGCGATGAAGAAGAAGCCGAGGAAGAAGAGTCCGTGGGACTCTCGCTTCGTCCTTTAGACGGAAGCCCTTTCACCCTGAGCGCCTCCCCGTTGGTGGATCTGGTTGTCACGGATGACGGAACGTCTCTCTTCTTGTTGGAGTCAAACGGAGGTCTCTTGCGTTTCGCTATCGACGGCCAGAGCGGCCTTCTGACTCCGTTTCCCCGAGTGGAAACCGGCATCAGCAACGCTCGTCTCTTGAAACTCTCGGAAGATGGAACCGCCTTAGCCGCCTTAGGCGATGAATTGGCAATCTACGCGGTCCGTGAAGAAAGTCTCTCTCAAGCCAGTGTGCTTGAGCAGACGGGAGATTGGAGTGATGTCGCGGTTTCTGGGACCATCGGGATCGGAGCGACGGGCACCGGAGCCGTGGGTTTCTCTTGGGCTCCAAACACAATCGTTTCTGTGAGTCCAGCGGTCAGCCTTCCCGGCAACAGGAGAGGTCAGGTGGCTTACGCCGCTGAGCGCGCCTACGTATTGAACTCGGAGGACAATTCGATAAGCTCTTTCTCCCAGGAACGAAATTCCAGTCTCACGTTGATCGCAACCTCTACCCTTGATGCTATTCTCGAAGCTCCATTCCTTTTGGTCGCTACGCCTGAGCAAGACCAACTCTTGTCAGCGGACAGCGGAACGGTCACCCTGATCGACATTGAAGGGGACAGCCTCAATCCTAGGAGCTTTTTAGCAGTGGAGCAGGCTCCCACTCGGCTATTCCCTGTTGTGGGAACGGACCTTGTCTTGGTCGGCCACACAGCCGGGAGGGGCTTCACAACCCTTTCCATAGCCGAGGGCACCGACCTCGAACTCGCGGCCGAGGCCGACCCCGATGCACCGGGTACGACATCTTTCGGCGACGCTCGCCGAAACGAAAGGGTGACTCAAACTGTGAAGATCTGAGCAGTCACGCGAGAGATGTGCCTTCCGCTCAGCCGTTCACGCGCTTTGCTTATCCAAGAACCTGAGTGCGATAGCTGGTTCCAGAGGGGATCACCTTGGCGCTCTAGTTCCTAACGAGAACGGAGGCTTTCAAACTGGAGCGGCTCTCGGGATTCACTCCTTGTCTGGGTCGCAAACCTTTGAGGGTGATAAGGTAATTGTCGTCTATAGCCGGATCTTCCTCAACGAGGAAGCTCTCGAGCATTCTAGACACGGGCGCTCCAGAATTTAGATAAAAAGCGATTGGTTCTACCCCGCTTCCGAAGTCAACATTTTCGATGGGACCTGGGTAAGTCCGAAAGGGAGAGGCGGGAGGCAACTCGATTCGGCGCTTCTTGAGAGTTTGCTCTGCTGCGTCGTGGTAAAAGATGATGTAGGCTTGCCACAGTGGCTGGCCCTCAGGGCCGATCTGAGGGTTGCCAGCAAGGTCTGAGCTGCTAAGGAAAGCGATAGCTGAACCCCCGGGTGCCAAGCTTACGCTATCGGCTGAACCTTGGCGCAAATTGGAGCCCAGGGTTCGCAAGCCTACCTGGAGTTCGGATAACAGTTCGTTTTGAGACAGACTCTTATTGGTGGCACTCAGCCCCATGCGATAGGTAGCGAAAATCAAGAGAGTTAAGATCCCTATCATGGCGCACACAAAGACCATCTCTAAGATGGAGGTGCCCCTGCGCCCTGACTTTTGTGGAAAGGGCATCATATATGGACCAATTTCTGAAGGCGGACTCCTTCGCCCTTTTCCCACGAAACAAAGACCTCCACAGCTTTCATCTCTGGAATAGCTGTGGCTTCTACTTTGACCGAAACTTGGTATTCGCCGTGGTCTCCCTTGGCTATGGGGAATGGCGGAGGGGGAAACGCAGGTACCGTGGGCGTGGTCGGGG
>JBBKWP010000493.1:0-21867 GCA_037968995.1 Candidatus Xenobia bacterium | reverse complement strand
ACAAGTCACACCGAGGAGTCATCGCAATGAGTATTATTTCAAGGATTCTCCGAAAGAGCCATCTCACAATTCGCCGGGCAGGCGTTCGATTCTCTGGGAGTGTCGGGGGCGACTTCGAGTCAGAATTCTCTGGGCATCTTTTCCGCAGTTTATTCACGAAATTTCAGAAATTTGGCGGCTAAATTCTTCGAAATTTGGCGGTTTTTCGGGACCATTTATGTCAATTTTCTACGTTATCGATAGCCTTAGGCTTTAGATGGGTAGAAAATGATTGGTGTTCTTGAATCTGGCGTATGTGGCTCTGCATGTGGAGCCTTAGGCTGCACATAAGAGGCTTTTTTCCGCCTAGGACTGGACCTTGCGTCTGGATTATTGTGCGTCAGCAATCCTAATAAGCCCAAGCGATCCAAAGCGCTGCGGACGATAGAAAACACGAAATTGAGCTGCGATCGGGTTGAGACCCGTGGCTAGTCCTGGAACCGAGGGGTCAAATGAAAGCCGTTCGGGACTCTCACCATCGTCGGGAACAGTCCATTCGGACATCGATGTGATATCTACGACAGAGCCATCGGAGAAATAGCCCAACGCGTTCAGCTGCGTTGGAACACCGACACGAATCAAGCCACCGTCTTGAACGACAGCGATGCGATTCAAGGTGGGCTCCGGAGGATAGAAGACTTCAGCCTCAAGAGAATCGCGCAGATCAATAAATCTAGCTGTTATTGTCGCTCGACCAGCGTTTCCCAGAATCAGAGGGGCGTTAGGTCCAAAGTTGGACAACGAGAAATCAAGAACGCTCGGCGCGTTCGATTCGACAGCAGCGATGGACGTGAGGTCGATACCTTGTCCACCCTCGGCGGAATAACCGGTCACACTGATGCCGGCAGAGTTACTTGGGGTCACGAAAAAGGGCTCGTTGGGATCGGGGTAAGGGTCGTTACTGTAGGTACGACCGACCAACTCGATGCGCGTGAAAAGTCCGGCGAGATCGAGATAGTTGGGGTCCGTGATTTCGAAGGGTATTCCTGGTTGAATTGAGACGGTCTGGCTGTACACACCCCGCACGGAACCGTCCTGCAGATAATCCAATCGAATAGACCTCACTCGAGTGGGCACATCTTCGAGGGTGTAAGTCGCAGCCTTGGGTCGAATCACCGGTCCATAGATTGCGACATCCGGATTGAAAGTAAAGGGGTCGTCGCTCTCCTCTAGCACGGTGTAACCTGATATTCGCACCGAATCGATCTCGGACTCGACAGCGCGATTCAGCAACGTTTGCCGTACAATGAGCGTTCCGGTTTCTGAGGGGCCAGTATTACCGCCAGGTCGGTCGACCGACACTCCCTCGCCTCCGCCTCCTCCTCCCGAGCTACAGCCCGCGAGAATCAACATCGAGAGAATAAGAATCCATTTCAGTTTCGCGCTTCTCATCAAACCAGAACCCTCTGAGAAAAGATTTTTTCATACTATAAGCCAAGCTTAATGCCGCGTCAATTCCATCCCGCGCACTGTTCCGACGCCTTCTGGGGTTATTCCCTGACTCGACAATAGGGAATGACACGAATTAGTCGTGAATGGGAAGGCGCTCCAAAAGCTTGACCCCTTCGCGGTCGTGCAGCAACCGACCCAGAAAGACCTCGCCTTTTTGGTTGTCGGCGGCTGCCATGAAGGGACTTTCTTTGATACGGTCCTTAGCCAGCAAGTCGGCCGCGAACACTTCTGCGTCCAGCCTGTCCTCATCCCCAATGGGGGTATTGTAGGAGCTGATGAGTTGGCCGTTGCCATCGAATGTCGCTACCACGCCAGAACGAAGCTCCACTTCGAGATCGTCGCCGAAGCTCTTCAGCCCGGGTAGTTGGTGCCGTTCCGGTCGTGTGAACATGTACACTGTTCGGCCATCGCCAAGCGCTTTGGGCTCGCCCTCTGCCAGGTAGCCCGTCGGGAGGTCGTAGGCTTTCTCTAGGGACTTCAAGACCGACTCGTTGCTGCCGTCACCTTGATGGACATCTTGTAGAGTCGGGGTTTTGAGTTCGGCGACTCTCTCAGGGGTGAGGACGTCGCGGTCCACTAGCACAGAAGCCAATCGGTCGAAGGTGTCTGAATCGTCGCTTCTAGCCGCTGCGCGCAGCATGGATTCCGCTACGACTCCAAATTTTATCCCTGTTGGAGGCAGTTCGGCCAGGGCCTTCCCCCAAGTCGTACCCAAAGTATCACGAGCGGTCTTGAGGGCCTCCAACGAAGTCTTACCTTCAGCCTTCTCTCCGTCATAGAGACTCGTGAGCATACGGTACATAGCCCCACTCCAGACTCGGCTAAACGAGTGAAACTCACGAGTCAGGACTTCCTCGCCGACGGTTGGCGGGTAGTCGTCATCGGGAAGTTTCTTAGGATCGATGTATTTGAACTCATTGAGGGCGGTTCTGTAATACGGTCGGTCGTTGTTGTTGGGATCGTTGTCCTCCATGTTGAAGGCCGTTCCAAACTCCTCGGCCATTCTGCTCAAAAGGCTCGGCTGGCGAAGGTCGCCGCCGTTCTGCTCCAGTGCCGAAGTGAGGTTCGATTCGGTCTGCATGGCGTGTAGCAGTGCCGAAGTATCGCCAAACGCTTCGTGGAAGGCTCCGGCTTCGGCCGAATAGCCGGCCCGCGGACGAAGCCCATCCCAAATCGCGTGACCGATCTCGTGAGCAATAACATCACCTGCCTGGCTGGTGGTGACCCGCTTACCGAGACTAGGACTCTCCCATTCGAAGAAGTTGATGGACCCGTCTCGCCCACTGAAGTATGCCGTCTTACCGGTGCCCTTGTGAGGAATGACCTTGAGAGCGCCGCCAAAAGACCACTCAGCGGGCTGACCGAGATAGTTGTCATACATGAAAAGCGTGTTGGCCACGATGGCGTGAGCGTTCACCTGATCGAACTGGGGTGTACCGACCTCGTAATCGTAGTTGCCGTCCGGGTCCGCGATAGCGATAGGGGCACGGTCTTGAGTCTTGATACGCGTTGATGTTAGGCGATCCCCAATGATGTCCTTAGGCAGCAGAATGGTTTCCGTGGGCCCGACCAGCGGATCTTGAGGAAAAACCTTGACCTTGACCATCCCTTCAAACTGATCCGCGGGCTCAGCGACCGTCGTAGCAGCGGTCTGCTCCTTGGCTTGAGGCGCTGTGACAGCCTTCGCTGTGCTCGCCAAGGGAGTCTCGATTCGGACTCTGGTGGGATCAATCATCATTCGGGCGTACCTCAATTCAACGGCTGTAGCTTCAAAGGAAGCGAACGCGAAGTTCAAGGGGGTCAATATAGAAGCCTCTAGGCTCCGTAACTTTTTTTGATTTCAGAAGGCCGTGTGATGCTCACTGCATCCCTGTGGAACCGAAGCCGCCTCGGGAAGTCTCGACCACTTTGCTGGATTCGATGGTTACTGGGAAAACGGGCGCGAAAGTTAGTTGAGCCACCCGGTCTTTGGCCTTGACCAGATAGTCACTGTCCGTAAGGTTGTGAAGAATCACTTTCACCTCTTGACGATAAAGATGGTCGATGGTGCCGAGATGCGCCACGATCCCGCGACTGGCAAGCCCCGAGCGTCCTCGCAGCAAAGCCTCCCATCCTTGTTGGAGTTCCATCGCCCAACCCAAGGAGACCATCCCCGTAGATCGGGCTTTGATGAGAACCTCCTGAGCGGCGGTCACGTCGTAACATGCGTCGGATTCGTGAGCCTTCTTCGGCAGGCTCGCGTTGGGGTGCAGAAGTTCGATCTTCAGGTGCAGATGAGGCAAATCCGTCATCTCCACGACTTGTTCTTCCGCGGGTCAAAACCCTTGGATGAAACCTTCCTGCGGTGTAGGTACCGGCCGAAACGAGAAGGGGTTAGCAAGCGAAGCTTGGGAAATCCAAAAGGGAACACCCCCCAACTCCTCAAAGTCCCGAGCATGAGCCAACGACCCAAAATCCTAATTTCTGGAGCCAGCAGAGGCCTCGGAGCTGAAATCGCCGTCGCGGCCGCCCTCCTGGGAGCCGACCTCGTCCTCACTGCCCGCAACCAAGAAGGCCTCGAAAACACCGCCACGCGTGTCGCTGAGATCCGACCTGAACTGAAGGTCGAAATCTACGCTGGCGACCTCGCCGACAACGCTTTCTGCCAAGACCTGGCCTCCCGATTAGGGAAGCAGGAAGGGCAACTGGACGCGGTCGTGCTCAACGCCGCGCAGATCGAACCGATCGGCCCCTTAGCGTCCACCGACGACGCCAGTTGGACAAAGGCTATCGAACTCAACCTTCTGGCCCCGTCCCGCCTAGCTCGAGGACTGGTCCCACTGCTGGTGGAAAGCAAGGGCAGACTGGTAACTCTTGGCACGGGAGCTTCGACTGCGCCTTTGGCTAGTTGGAGCGCCTACTGCACCAGCAAAGCCGCACTTTTGATGTTGACCCGAGTGATCGCAGTCGAGTACCCCGACATCACCGCCTTGAGCTTCTCACCCGGCGTGGTGGACACGGTGATGCAACAGACCATTCGAGAACGGCATGAAATGATGCCTTCTGATCTCGCCGGATACTTCCAGAGCCTGCACGCGCAGGGCCAACTGCTGCCCCCTGAAGTGCCGGGAAGAGCCATCGCCTGGTGCGCGCTCTATGCCCCCCCTGAGTGGACGGGAACCGAAGTCGCCACAACCGATCCTGCCCTCGCCGAACGGGTGAGGGCAGCCTTCGCGGACTCCCACACTGTGAAAATTAACGACTGATCAGCCTTTAAGACGGAGACGTCGACTTCAGATCAAGGTACAGATCTTTGCGGTAGAGGCGACGCGCCGCCTCTTGGAAGTGTTCCTCGTCGCCGGGTTCTAGACACTCCCAGGTGTGGCCCAAAACGGTTTCCTGATCGCCTAAGGGCAAGGGCACCCACACGGGTTCCGAAAAGTAAAGCTTGAGAGAATCTCGCAGAGCGCGATCTCTAACTTCTACCACGAGGCCGTTATCCCATCGTAGACTTCCCAAGGGAAATTCGCCGCGCTGGCGCCCGGAAGTGGTTCGTCTTAGAGCGTAGAGCATCATACCGCGAGCCTCGCGAAGAGGTAGGCTAAATAGTCGTGCATCGCGCGGTCGAAATCCATCATATCTTGGCGGGCCCAGAGAGGCTCAGAGCAGTCGTCGCACCCCAAGTGAACCGCTACAGAACGTGCAAAATAGCGCACTGGGTCTGCCGCCGCTAACTCGTCCACGAAGTCGAAACCGGTGGTCGCCCGAGTCGAGGCCTCGAAACACGCGACCACCGCGGCAGCCTTGCGACTCGAAAAGACCTCCCCACCCTGGGCGTGATCGAAGGCGTGCGCGAAATAGTAGAGAGCCGGATGAAAAAAGCGCGGACGCCCCAGCAGACAACGTCGGTCCACCAAAACCAACCGTTTTCCTACCAGATATGCACCGTCTGTCGGTGTCTCTTCCGGTTTCAATCGCAGAGCCAAAAGGTCTGGGTGACTGAGGAAGTCGACCTCGTCAAGGATTTCCACCGTGACCTTAGCCCTCACACAGATGCGCGCGGCCCCTAAACCGAAGCGGGCCAGCAAACGAACACACTCTTCGTATCCGGCCTGCGCCTCGGGCGTCTTGATCAGGCGGCCAATCGTTGACACCAATTCCGGGGCCAGTCCATCGAGGCGACCGGTGGCCGGGAGCGGGGTCGACGGTGCTGGTCGAATTCTCGATAGTTCCAACACCTCCGGTTCAGGGGTCTGAGTCGGCGAGCCAGGAAACTCTGTGTCGACTGGAACATCGGACGCCTGCCGAGGCTGGTCGGCCGAAACCGCCACGGAAGACGTCGTAGGCTCGTCATCCGCTCCGACCTCTCTCGCCGACACGCTGGGACCGTCGGCCGCGGCTTGGTCTTCCGCCTCCTTGTTGGCAAGCTTCGTGGAAGACTCTTCCTCCGAACCTGAGGAGGCCACCAAGTGAGGCGCGGGCTCGTCAGCCGACGGGTCGACCGGAGCCTCTCCTTCGGTGCCCTCCTGAGTGGAGCCACCTTCCGCCTCGCCGCCACCACCCGACGGTGAACCTTCCTCCTCGTTGGATTCGGGCTCCTCATCGACGGGGTCATCCCAGTCCATAAGCCTAGGAAAGCCGTCGTGGTCCGAAAGGTCCAGATTCTGATTGGTGAACTCACTGGAAAAATCCAGTTTGTCGGCCTCAGACTGTGGAACCGATTCCGACTTTGGCTCGGCGGACGTTCTTTTAGCTTCCTTCTTCGCGGATGTGCGAAGGTAGGACGAGATACGCTGCGTTGCCTCCAAACCACGACGCTTGGTGGAGTCTATCTCTTCAATCGGGTCCACTGCGTTGACTTCGTTCGCGCTTTCCGAAGGGGGTCCTACGGCCGGGCGGCGATGGGTCCCAAATACGAATCGAGGATCTCATCGAGCTTTTCGAAGGTCTCAAAGACAAAAAAGATAGGATTGAAAGCATACACCGTCTTGGGGATCTTCGCGATGGCATCCACCGTGAACGGCGCTAGTAGCACCTCTCCTCCGAAATAGCTCGTCCGTGGGATCTCCAAAGCATCATACAGAGAGCGAATCACGTTCCATCCGCTCTCCTGAGAAGACATTTCGCCGCGTTGATGCAGTTCATTGATGCCCTGAGTGATTCGGTCGACGTGGGCTTCGTTCTTGTAGAAATGATCGCAAATTTGTTGATAGATGTCCCCGCGAAAGTCGAGAACGCCATCGCGATCGAGACGATAGAACTCCATGATGGTATTGGTCAACTCCGCGCGACCCGAGATGATCCCTGCCCCAAAAATTCGAGGCCGATTGTCTTGGATCACGAGCCCGAATTCGGTACTGTACCAGGCCAGTCGCTTGATCACTTCGCGCTCGGCTTCGGTCGCTTTGAGATAAGCGGGAGCAAATTTGTCTTCGATTCGAGCGTAAAACTCAAGTGTCAAAAACGGCAGATGTCCGAAGATGTCGTGAAACATGTCGGGCTCTGGCGTGAATCGCATCTGCTCAAGGGTCCTCAGATAGTCCGTGATCAAAAACGTTCGTCGAGCGAACTTCTTGTACCAGTCATCAGCCTTCGTGTAACGAACGACGGTCCGCTCTACTTTCCATCCGGTGAGCGGGGTGATTCCCTGGTTGAGATGTTCCACTGTGGGAATTCTCTGGGGAGAAAGACTCAAGGACGCCATTCCCTCATGCCACTCTTTGCAGATATGCTCCCCCAGATGAGGGAGATAAACTCCCGTGAAAAGTTCTTCCCAAATTTTGTGTTGATCGTCAGTGAAATTCAGTTCCTGACTCTGCGCCGTGTACTCTTGTTCGGCGCTGCGGATGTCTTCCTGAATTTCTCCAGTGTAGGTCGTAGACGATTTGTTAGCGTTTTCCATACCCGCAGACTGCGCAATACACCCCTAACAAACCTTCCCCATCAGCCCGGGAGGGCAGGATGACCGTCCCCACCTTGGAATCCTTTAGTTATGAATCCACGATGGTTGCCAAGCGGGTGGGAACTCCCGCCTGAACTCCTTTCACGTCTCGGCCGCAAAGTAGGACGCCAGCGCTCGATGTTGGAGGCCAATCATCTCCTGGTCATCCTCCACGCCCTCCCTAAAGCGGGCGAGGACGAACGTGAAGCCCGCGTATTCTGGCGCTCTCCCGACGGAGCGTGGAAAAGCAACCAAGGCAAAGGCGTGAAAGCTCTGAGCGAACATGTCGCGGGCTATCAGGCCGCCGTCGACGCTCTTGAACTCCAAGAAAACCAAGCCGACAGCGCCGAAGACTACTTCGAGATCCTCGAAGCGGCCAATCCCATTCTGAGAGCCTCTCGCAACCTTCACAAGGCCATGCAGAATGCTCGAGAACTGCTGCCCGACGACCCCGACTTGGTGTCCTTTCGAGACGACGCCTATCAAGTCGAGCGGGCCGCTGAACTTTTGCTGGCCGACGTGCGCAACAGTTTCGACCTCTATGTCGCCAAGAAAACCGAGCAAATGACCCAAAGCGGGCACGCTATGGCGGTTGCCGGACATCGCTTGAACACCCTGGCTGCGATTTTTTTCCCCACGGCGACACTGGCCGCGGTTTTTGGCATGAATTTCACGCACGGCTTCGAGCAGACATCCCCACCGATTCCGTTCTTAGTAGCCGTGGTCATCGGGGTCGCGATGGGAATAGGCGTCAAATCCTGGTTGGACCGCCCGGGTTAGACCCGTCGACAAAACACTCGGTTGTCGGACGGATTTTGACCTTTGGGCAGACCCATAGGACTCGGTTCTGCAAGGCCTTTAGCATGGCAGGGGACAGATCCCCGGGACAGAAGCGCCCGGCGTGAATATACAATCCTTGACCCAAGCCATCAAAGAGCATCCCGACATGACCCCCGAAGGGGACCTCGCGGTGAACTACAAAAACCTTAAGTTCTCGCTGAACCTGACCTCGTCGTCGGTCCTTATCATCTGCCAGGTCCCGGCTTCGTCCTCACTTCTGGTAGCCCCGGAGAGCGACTACACGCGCGCCGCGGACTCCCTCGGCGTATCGGACGATTTCAAGATCGCCTCGGCTTCCTTTAACGAGAAGTACGTCATCCGCGACCCCGAAGGGCAGGCCCAACAGATGCTTACGAACGAGGTCGCAACTCTGGTGGAATCGCTCGATCCTTTTGTGGAACTCGAGTGGACCAAAGAGAACTATCGCTTGCTGAAATCCCTAACCAGCGAAGATCAGGTGCTCGAAGATTTGGAAATCTTGGCTGAAATCGTGACGAAGACGAAAGCCTAGGGGATCGGCCTCAGCTTAGCTGGGGCCGTCACTGAGCGCGATGGCGTTCAGAATGACCTGCTTCATATTGTCCACGTTGATGTCCACGCGATTACGAAATCTGACGCAGCCCTTACCGAAGTCGAGTCCTTCGAGCAATACGCCATCAGGATCCACGGCCGCCGTGTCGCTCACGTAGAACCCAACATGGCTCTTCTGCGCGTTCAAGTGAAACAACAGCTCACCGTTGTATAGATAGCCCAACATGCTGTAGCTGACGATCTCCTTGACGCGAGGGACGTTCTCCTGAATGAGAGTCCGAAAGGTCTGTAACTTCTCGAGACGCCAATCGTCATCTAGCTTCTCCAGATACTCGGAGGGTGTTTTAATATCTTGCTGCATGGAACTTCTTTCTCGAAAGGTAGCTCGAAGCCACTTCTCCCGCGAGCCTTCACTTTCCAGCTTGATAGGCTCTATCCCCTCCCAACAGGCCACAGCAAGTTAAGTTTTCTTTTACAAAATGGTTTTTTCCCCAAAACCTTTAGATTTCCATGCTACGATGAGGCCGTGAAGACTCTCCAACTCACTCTCGAAGACGTTTGCAAGGTCTACACGATGGGTGAAGTCAAAGTTCACGCTCTGCGCTCCGTGAATCTTGAGATCCGGTCGGGCGAATTCCTCATGGTCCTAGGCCAGAGCGGTTCGGGGAAAAGCACACTTCTCAACATGATTGGCGGTATGGACCGGCCGACCTCGGGTTCCATCAAGACCGAGAACCAAGACCTGACCAAAGCGAGCGACCGCCAACTCACCCTTTACAGGCGTCGCCGCATCGGCTTTGTCTTCCAGTTTTTCAATCTGATTCCGACACTGACGGCCTTAGAGAACGTTCAGGTGGCCGTGGAAATCGCACCAGACCCACTCGATGCCAAGGAGAGCCTGAAGATCGTCGGCCTAGAAGACCGGGCCGACCACTTCCCCTCCCAACTCTCCGGTGGGCAACAGCAACGGGTAGCCATTGCCAGGGCCCTGGCGGCGAACCCAAAGCTTCTGCTCTGCGACGAACCGACCGGCAACCTCGATTCCGAGACCAGTCGCCAAATCCTAGGCCTATTGTGTGACCTTAATCAGAAGATGAAAAAGACGGTGGTGATGATCACCCACAACGCGGCGACCGCGCCCCTGGCTCATCGAGTCGCTGAACTTCACGACGGGCGTTTGGTGTCGCTTACCACCAATCAGCAGGTTCGACGTCCCGAAGAACTTGAGATCTGAGAGTCTGTTCTCAGGCGGTAGCGGGTCGGCGACGACGGTCAACCACTCGTCGAGGGTTTGTTAAGAACTCACTCCCAAAAACTCCTGAGCCGCACACAGCAGGCGATGAACTCCGACCGCACGGGTGTTGCGAAAGTACAGTTCGCGCTCATTCACCTCTTCACATAGCAGAGGATGACGCGTCCGCAAAAGATGAGGGCCGAACTCTTGGGCTAGGTCTTGAGGAATGCCTGCGTAGGCTGGGTCGGGACCCTGGCGGCGCTCCAGCGCCAAAATCGTATAGTTCCAGAAGCCCTCGGCCATCGCTTCGTCCACCAGATGAAAACCGCTCTCCCGGGCCCAGACCCGCATCAAGGGAGTGTCTCGGTTGGCTTGCAGCACCAACCGTGGTGGAACCTTCCTCGGCTCCCGACTCAGAAGGCTGGTGATCAGCCAGGCGCCCAGTCCGCATAGGCAAGCACAATCGACTTCGCCTGGATTCAGAGGCGTGAATCCGTCGCCGAGACGGACTTCGGCGTTATACCCTTGAAGAGCCAGGCGAGCCACATCGTATGGTCCTTCACTCTTCTCGATGGCAATCACCCGTTCGGCGATCCCCTGTTCCAAGAGATAGCGGGGAAGCAAAGCGTGATCCGTGCCGATGTCGGCCACGACGGGTCCCTCGACGAGAGCAGCCACCGCTAGAAGGCGAGCGTCCAACAGCCGAGATTCAGAATTCACCGTCGGCGGTGGGACTTCTTTGGCTTGCGACCCTGGCTGGCCTGATAAAGCGCTTTCTTTCGACGCCCATCTTCTAGTTCGCCCATCTGCGCAATGAAAAGACAGTGCTTCTTTTTACTGCCAGGGTAGGCCGGCACCAACAAGGTTTGGTTGATGAAACCGTGGGCCATCAGCAATCGTTCGAATCCGATGTCTCCATCAGACGACCAAACCGTCAGATAGCCACCTGACCTTAAGGACAGTCGGACCATGAACAGTCCATCGCTCTCATAGAGTTGGTTGTTGCGATTCTGAGTGAAGGCGTTTGGTCCGTTGTCCACATCGAGCAGGATCACGTCCCAGGCATTTGGCTCTCGCATACACGTGGCCACATCCGTCAGGCGAACCTCCACCCGAGGATCATTGAGGGGGAAATCAGCCAAATGAGCGAGCGGGCCGCGGTTCCACTCGATCACCTTGGGAACGAGTTCGGCCACCACGACTTCGGCGTCGGGCGGCAACACGTCCAAAGCGGCCCGTAATGTGTAACCAAGTCCCAGGCCGCCGATTAACAACCGTTGGCAGTTGGCGCGGCGCAGTGTCTCCGTGGCCAAACTCTCCTCAGAGCCATGACGTCGAGACGACATCAACTCCAAACCGTCGGCCCGAATCACATACTCGTCATCGCGTCGGACGAGAGTCATCACTCCGCCATTGGGGATCTCCGTGTGGTCTAGGTTTTCCCAAGGTATCATCGGACTTAGGCCTCGGATCTTTTAGATTCTGCAACCTTTCCCGGGGCCAGAGATTCCCCTTTTCCTAAAACCATGTGCGTCGGTTGATAGGCTTCGTTCTCAACGATTACGGGCAAGAAGCCTATCTATGCTAAACATCGTCGAGGAAACCGCGGACTATATCATCCTCGACAAGCCCGGAGATCTGGTCTGCCACCCCACCAAGGGCGACGCCTATTCGAGCCTGATCGGTCGCCTTCGACTATACTTCGAGGGCACCGATGTCGAACCGCGCTTCGTCAATCGTCTCGACCGAGAGACCAGCGGCCTGGTTGTGGTCTCCAAAAATCGTGCCTATCATAAAGTTTTGTACCATCAGTTAGAAACCGCGGAAAAAGTCTACTGGGCTGCGGTGGAAGGGTGCCTAACGGATGAGAGCGGCGTCATTGAACAGCCTTTGGGCAAGGACGAGAAGAGCGCCGTCGCGGTAAAACAGACCGTGCGTGAAGATGGCAAACCGTCGCGCACACGCTGGAAGCTTCTAGCCCAAGCTCAAGACGCGAGCCTCTTAGAGATCAAGTTGGACACTGGGAGGATGCACCAGATTCGGGTGCACCTCTCCTGGCTCGGACATCCCGTTGTGGGCGACAAGCTTTACGGCGGCGATGAAACCCTGTACCTGGAACTCGTCGCCCACAGTTGGACACCACGCCTAGAGGCTTCGCTTGCCAGCCGGCGTCAACTCCTGAGTGCGGTGGAACTCAAAACTCATGCCCACCATTGGAGCGCTCCGGCTCCCGAGGACCTCCTCAGCTTTCGCGACTGGACTTACCGGACAGAAGCTTCCTAGACGGCTGGCCCACTGTAAGGCCCCCCCGGACGACTCCCTACAGTGGCCCGCCCAAACATTGTGCCTCTAGACTCCAGCGACTCCAGAAACTACACAGTTGCGCCCCCGCGCCTTGGCTTTATAAAGCGCTTTGTCCGCGCAAATGAAGGCGTCTCGCCACTGTTTAAAATCTAACAAATCGACGATGCCGGCACTCAAGGTGACTCGAATGGTTCCCCCATCAGGAAGCGGAATGTCCATCGCGCCGATCTCTGTGCGCAGGCGGTTAAGCAACATTACACCGCCTTCCAAGACGGATTGTCGAACGTACATGACAAACTCTTCCCCTCCCCACCGGCCGACGAGGTCTCCAGTTCGGACTCCCTCTTTGAGATGCTGAGCCAAGGTTTGGAGAACCAAGTCGCCGACATCGTGACCGTGGTCATCGTTTACTAATTTGAAGTGGTCGAGGTCGAGGACGGCCAAACACGAATGCATCGCATGCCGACGAACCACCGCGAACTCTTCGTCCAAACGCTCCTCAAAGGCTCGACGGCTGTACAGACCCGTCAAAGAGTCGAGGGTGGCAGTCTTGTACATCTCTTCGAGGAGAGTCTGAATGCCTCCTGATGAAAGCTCCAGGCGCAGTTGCACTTCGGGGCCGAAGCCCAGGGTCTGACCTCGCTCGATCTCCACAAGGGTGACAGGTTCTCCGTCCACGAACACACCGTTGGTGGAATTGTTGTCCTTGAGATAGGCCACTCCAGAAGGCTTGAGCGTTATCTCGGCGTGAACCCGACTGACCCCCCGGCCCGACACAACAATGTCGCAGACCGAGGATCGACCGACGGTCCAGGTCCCAGAACGCAAGGGATAGGTCGCCCCCTTTTCCGGTCCGGCCATGACGATCAAGCAAAAAGAATTGCTATCGCTTTTGCGAGCAGGCTTGTCGGGAGCCTGAAAGGCTAGGGTCTCTGCAGATTGTTCTTCCACTTAGGGAGAATTTTCCATCTGGGAGATAAGGCCTGTCCGAAAGACACGTTTTGGCCCACTCGTACTATGCCGCGCCCTAATTTCCATCCGGGCTTGGCCGAGCACTAGGCGTCCAAGACATAGGTGACGGTCATACTCCCACCCGCCTTGATGTTCAGGGTGTCACTGGTAGCCAGTCGCACCAACGGGGCTCCCACCTTGGTGGAAAAGGTGTAGGGATTGAAATCCATTCGAAAATCTTGATGGCGCCAACCCGCCAAATGAGGGACTGGATAGCTCGTCCTGGGGATGAAAGCTCGTTGCTGGACAACATAGTTTCCTTTGAGTGCCTCCTCAATGCCGGCTCGCCATTCGGATGCCGACACCTCCCAGCCAAGGTAAAGTCCCTGCCCTCCCCAAGAATCCACCGGTTTAAGAACCAGATGCTCCTGCTCTCGTTCGAGGCGCTCTAAAACCGGACCGTCCACCACGTTCGCGGTCCAAGGAACGAGGGTCCTTAGAAATCCCAGGTCCGAGGCCGACAGCAATTCTTCCATCTCCGACTCGTGGAAGACACCGAGGAGAGACTTCACCGTCAGAGGCTTCGAGCGAAACGGATTCACAAGACAAACCGCACCGGCTCGATAAGCGTCGAGCAAAGCCCTGGCATCCTCTCCGTGGGCCAAGATGTCTTCCACGAGAACCCTGCGGTAGACAAGATCCAAGGGCCTGCCGTCGTAGTCGCGCAGCCTTCCCCCGGAATACTCGAGTTCGCGAGGATCGCAAACCACGGTCTCCACGCCACTCTCCTCGAAACGACAACGCAGAACATCGAACTCACTGACCGTGCTCACGGTGATCCAGTCTACGATTCCCACTCGCGGACTGCCGATTCCCCCCCACAGATTCCAAGCCTTGAGGAGCAGTTGGAGAATCTTGGGTCCGTTGGAAACGGTCCGTCCGGGAAATTGAGAGGCGAAGGCTGTCCAAAGCTCTGTTCTCTCGAAGATCTCCGCACAGGCATCCAAATAGGCCGCCCCACCTGGGCTGTCTACGTTGAGTTCCACGATTCGGAAACCCGTGTCGTCACCTTGCTGAGGCCCCAAGAACCCGTCCACACGACTGACGTGAATACCTAAATCAAATCCGGCGGGGAGGCGAATGAGGTCTTGTTCGGAGGGGCTCACCCCAAGACGATTGAGCCAGCGGGGTCGTAACAGCATCGGCTCGAGGCGCTTCAAGATGCGCATCAAACGACCCACCTGCTTCTGCACCGGTTGCAGCCGCGAACGCGAAACAATGGTGGGGGCGAAAGCCATGGGAACGACTTCGTCCCCGACCATCAGGTGGGACGCTCGGAAAGACTCAAGAACTTGAGTGTACTGCTGTCGAGCGGCCGCTGGGTCAGCTTCGATAAGCGCTCGAAAGCCGTCCCAGGCGGCCGCGCTATGAGGGTCTGACGGTAGCATGTGGGAGAGAATTCTGCTCCTTTGGAGTAGCGCCTTTCTCAACCTCACTTTCGTGGCCTAGCTTCCCAAGGACTCCGAGAGTCGCCCGACGCATTGGCCGCCATGTCGACCCCACAGAAATTGACCGGCCTCAGAGCTTTCCCTGAGCTTCGCAGACTTTGGAGTGAAATCGGTCCGTTTCGTAGCCGAATCGTGCTAGGCTCTACCTACTCGATTCTCAACAAGCTCTTCGACCTAGCGCCACCAGTCCTTATCGGGCTGGCCGTAGACATCGTAGTCCGAAATCGGGATTCGGTTTTAGCTCATTACGGTCTTCGGGATCCAGAACATCAACTCTGGGCTTTAGCCGCGCTCACACTGCTCATCTGGGGCCTAGAGTCCATCTTTGAATACCTCTTCGCGGTCACCTGGCGGAATCTCGCTCAAGCGCTCCAACACGACATTCGTGTCCGAGCCTACGACCACGTTCAAAACCTGGATTTGGGAACTCTCGACGAACTCTCTTCAGGCCAGTTGATGGCTGTGCTTAATGATGATGTGAATCAACTCGAACGCTTTCTCAACGAGGGCGCTAACACGATCTTGCAACTCGCGACCACGGTCATCGTCGTTGGCGCCATCTTTGTGGCCGCCGTCCCAACCCTGGCCTGGATGGCCTTCATTCCCGCCCCGCTGGTCTGGATCGCATCCATTAAAGTTCAAACGGCCTTGGCCCCTCGATACCGCGCCGTCCGAGACCAGGTGGCGAAAGTCAACGATCTGTTGGCCAACAATCTGGGCGGCCTGCCGACTATCAAGAGTTTTGTGACAGAAGCTCACGAAACTGGACGTCTGCGCTCAGAATCTCTGGAGTATCAGATTCGCAACGAAAAAGCCATCCGACTTTCCTCGGCTTTCGTACCCTTGATCCGCATGGCGATCGTGGTGGGATTCATCCTCATAATGGTCTACGGGGGCTTGCTCACCCTACGGGGGGGATTGGCCGTCGGAACTTATAGCGTTTTGGTGTTCATGACTCAACGGCTGTTGTGGCCGCTGACTCATCTCGGCACGACTCTTGACCTGTATCGACGTTCCATGGCGTCCATCCAAAGGATTCTAGAACTGCTCGATCGCGAACGTCACCTCAAAGACGGATCCATCCTCCTAGAAAACGTGCAGGGCGATATCCGATTCGAGAATATCGCCTTTGCCTACCCACGCGGCGAGGAACCCGTGCTTTCGGATTTTTCTTTGCAAGTGGACCCGGGGACGACATTGGGGATCGTGGGAACAACGGGAAGCGGGAAATCGACTCTGGTCAAACTGCTACTACGCTTCTACGACCCCCAGTCCGGCACAATCTCAATCGACGGACATCCCTTGACGGATCTCATTCTGCCCAGTCTCCGAAGGCAAATCGGACTGGTCTCGCAAGACGTCTTTCTGTTTGACGGGACGGTAGAAGAGAATATCAGATACGGTAGCTTCGAGGCGAGCACCGAGGCGCTCCAACAAGTCATGAGACAAGCCGCGGTGGTGGAGTTCCTCGATCGGCTACCTCAGGGCCTGCAAACCGTCGTGGGAGAACGAGGAGTTCGACTTTCGGGAGGCCAGCGCCAGCGTATAGCTCTCGCTCGCGCGCTGCTGAAGAATCCTCCGATTTTAGTGCTCGACGAAGCGACCTCCTCGGTGGACAACGAAACAGAGCGGGCCATTTCAGTGGCCCTGGAAGAAGTCAGAAAGGATCGTACCGTGCTGATTGTCGCCCACCGTTTATCCACTATCCGCCACGCCGACAGGATCGTTGTTGTCAGCCAAGGCCAGGTCGTAGAATCCGGACACCACGAGGACCTCGTGGCCATGAACGGAGTCTACGCGTCCTTGTGGCGAATTCAGAGTGGAGAACTGCCCGACACGATTTAGAGCGTGGCGATCCTTAGCATATCTCTGCGCCGAAGAGCACGACGTCGCTGAACGCACCTTGAGCGCCTCGGCCGCCTCTAAGCCCAAAACGCGAAACCCGCACTCGGCGAAGGGGTCGACCCGCTGTTGGGGTGCGGGTCGCGCGAGCCAGATGCAACGGGCCCAACACTAGGATTTGCCTTGCGAATCGCCAAGAACTGCCAGCATGACGCTTTCTCTCTTCGAAAACGAAGACCCTTGGCAGGAGGAGTTGGCGCCCGGCGCTTCGCTTCTGCATCACTTTGCGAACTCGATAGATGGCGAGATCTGGGAGGCCGTAAATACCGTGGCGAAAACCTGCGATTTTCGCCACATGACCACCACGCGAGGCCATTCGCTGAGCGTGGCGATGACCAGTTGTGGCAATGTTGGATGGGTCTCCGACGGAAGAGGCTATCGATATGAGACATCAGATCCACAAAGCCAAAAGCCTTGGCCGGCAATGCCGAGCGTGTTTCTAGACCTAGCAGGTCGCGCCGCTCGAACGGCCGGGTATCCAGATTTTGAACCGGACACCTGCCTGATTAACCGGTACTTGCCGGGCGCCAAGATGGGACTGCATCAAGATAAAGACGAAAATAACTTCACGCATCCGATCGTCTCCGTGTCATTAGGCTTGCCGGCGACCTTTCAACTGGGTGGGCTCGAACGCACGGACAAGCCCAAGAAAATCACTCTTCAGCACGGGGATGTAGCCGTTTGGGGCGGCCTCTCGAGACTCTACTATCACGGCATTCTCACCCTCAAGCCCGGCCACCACGCCTTGACAGGCGAGTGCCGAATAAATTTGACCTTTCGGCGGGCTCTCTAACGCTTTTGACTGAAGCCCGAGATGCTCTGTACAGAGAAGGTAGCGGTAGGTTCCAGAAAGCGACGCTATCTTGCCAATCTTCGGGCGTCTCGGACCGTCAGCGCAAGTCTTGAGAAGCCAGGAGCTATGAGGTCCAAACGCGAAGTAAACTCCCATGTCCCAGAACCTGCAAATTCCTCGTGGACTCCTTATCGGACTTGTCTTAGCCCTTACGGCCAGTCTACTCGGCCTCGCATTTCTGCTCGGTCGCCAAAGCGCAAATCCGGTTGCCCTCGCGACGGCTACGCCTCATTATCAACCGCCTCAGCCGGCCGGCGGTTGGTTAGTGCCGGAAGAAGTCGCGGACACCCAACGCCTCCGTCCTTCATCGAATCGTCTGCGCGAACCGAATTCCACTCCAACCTACCAAGGAGCGGCTCTAGCCAAGGCTATGTTGGCCCGACGTCGGGCTGATCGTGCAGCACAATCCGGCCCCATTCCAGTCGAGGGCCTAGACGACGAAGAAAGCTCAGGGAGCGCGCCGAGCCGTTCGACAAGTTCCGCGGCCTCCGCAGACTCTAGTATCTCAACGCGTCCCCGGACGGCCCCCAAAGCTGCTCCTCTAGCAACTTCTCACCAGGGCACGACTTCGACAGTTCCCGCCTCCCGCAAACCGAACTTGGCTGCCAGGGCCGAGGTTAAAAGATATCTTGCACAGGTCGACGCGTTGACCGAGGCCCAAGGTATGGGCGACCCAAACCAAGTAGCCATGGAACTGTTGCAACAGAGCCTACAGGGTGACAACTCAGGTATGGACAGCCTATTGGCATCCACCAAAAGCACCTTGGTGAAACTCGAAGCGGTCCAGCCTCCAAACTCGTGCCGCGAGCACCACACGCTTTTGCTGAAGCAACTTCGCCAGGGAGTTGCCCTCCTCAGCGGTGTCGGCAAGGCCACTGGGACCCTCGACACCTCCTCATTGACGAAACTCTCGAGCCAAGGAAAAAGCATGCAAGCCGAAGCTCAGCGCTTTGCAGAACTCGACCGTCAACTCCGGTCCGGGATCTGAAGCAAACCCTTTCGAGCGAGGCGCGAAGGAGTCTCAAATCGGCTTGAGAAGGCCTCGGCATGAAATACCGAGCGCTCCTCCTCTTGTTGTTACTTTCCCTTCCAGTTCTCGCTACGGGAGCTATCTACCAGATCAAATCAGGAAGTTTACAGATCGCGGAACCGGGTTTCACGATCGATGTGCGATACCCGCTTGCATCCGGGCTAGGCCCCAAGATCGATGCTGCCTTTAATGCGGCCTCGAGGAACCACGTTCGAAGCCTCGTGAAAACCTTCGAGCAGGCGGCCCGAGTATCACAGAGAGAAGCTAATGGCGCGGCCGGAATGCTGACACACTCCTTGAACTTGGACTTCGAGACGATGCACCTGAGCGATCGCTTGCTCGCCATCCTTGTCAGCGGAGGAGAGTTCCAAGGCGGTGCTCACCCGGATCCTATCCTCTACACTCTTTTGGTCGACCCACAGACAGGCCGTAAAATCAGCGTCGCAGACCTCTTCAACTCAAAAGAAACTTATCTTAGCGAGCTTTCGCGACTGAGTGCCATCGAGTTGAAGCCGCGCATCAAAGACTTAAACACCAACGAGAAATGGGTCTTGCAAGGCACCGCCGCGAAATCTGAAAACTTCCAGATCCTTTGGCCCGGCAACGATGGACTCTATGTCCTTTTCCCTCCCTATTCGGTCGCTCCGTACTCGAGCGGTGCTCCCCGCGTTGTCATTCCTTACAAGAAGCTCGCCGGCTTGATGAGCGATCGTTTTTTCGATAACTGAAAGCCCTATTTTGGCGCCTTCTCGACGGGAGCTAAACAGCGCTCCCTCGGGGCTCTGGCCGTCACGACGGTTCCCCGACCGGGATCCGTGTCGATGCTCAGCTTCCCACCCAGCAGACGGATACGTTCTTTCATTCCTAAGAGACCAAGATTCTCCAGAAAGCTCTCGCCCAACTTGAACCCTTGACCATCATCCGAGACCCTCAGGCAAAGGTTCTCCCCCTCAACGGTCACTTCAATGCGGACGCTTCGAGCCTTAGCGTGTCGAACAACATTATTGAGCGCTTCCTGACAGATCCGAAAAAAAGCTGTCCGAGCCTCGTCTTTGAGCGGAACCTGGGTAACATCAACACCCCATTCCAGATGGACCTGTAAACCGCGCTGACTCACGCTCTGCATGAGCCACTCCACGGCGGCTCTCAGTCCAAGATCATCGAGTATTTGAGGTCTCAACGCCGTGGAGAGTCTGCGTACAGTTTTCACGGTATGATCCAAGAGGCTCGACATGCTTTCTGTCTGCTGACGCAGTTCAGGACTCAACTGACCTTGCAGGCGTCCGAGGTCCAATCGCAGAGCCGTCAGTAGTTGTCCCAGTTCATCGTGAAGTTCTCGAGCGATATGCCGCCGTTCGGCCTCACGGGCGGACTCGAAGCGGGAAGCCAACCGAGATTCCAGTCGCTTACGCTCGGTAATGTCTTCGGAAATCCCCAAAAGGTAGCGAGGTTCACCACGCTCATCAAAGATCGGGATTTTCTTGGTGTGAAGCACGCGGGGCCCGTACTTTGTGTCCAAAGTCTCCTCCGGGATGTCGCGCAGAACGCGCGTCGCCAGAACCTCTCTGTCCATCTTCTGGAATAAGTGGGCCTCCTCGGCAGAGAAGAGATCGAAGTCCGTCTTGCCGACAATGTCCTCACTGGGCGTTCCTATTAAAACCTCACCAGCTTTGTTCCAACGGACAAACCGGAGTTCCTTAGCCTCTTTGACAAAGACCATATGGGGCAAGTTGTCTAAGACGCTCCTTAAAAAGAACTCCTGTTCGGACTCGGTCCCTGTAGCGCTCACGACCAGAGGAGTCACCTTTCCAGACGCCTTAAGGGCCGGAACGGGATTGTGCGCGATCACCAGATCAAAGGTATGCGAGGCGAGGAACCGGAGCGCTTCCTCCTCGGATGCCGCTTCGCTGACCTCGCCCAGCTTTCGAAACTCTGATAGCCACTCGTCGGCGAACGGTCCGACAAAAAGCACGCGCAATACCATGATGAATGACCCCTATCAGCAAATTCCCGAGATCTTCAAGTTTGCCTTTCGGGCTCCTCAAAGAAATTCGACCGTTCATTAACAACACGGAAACCCAGGACGTTTCCCCACGAGGTATTCTTTATTCAGAGGATATCCGGTGATCTTACACAGCACAACGTCAACAACAGCAAATCAGAATGGTCGCCACGACCGTACCAAAGTCGGTAAGGATTACTATGACGAAGTTGCTGACGCGAAAGACCGCGACCTCTATTTCGCGCCCATCCAAGACACCTTTGAGCGTGGCAGCGGCGCCCAGCTTTTTCGTGACCTTCACGAGCTCTTGACGTCCACCCATCAACCGCTCAATGAACTGCCGGGCGACATTTTGTATACCGAAGTCGACCGGCGACCCGACGGGGCACTCTACTATCTCTACAGCGGTGAAGGACCCAAAAATGAGATAGAGGGACAACAGCGAGAAACCCGCGATCTCGAAAACTACAACCTCGAACACGTCGTCCCCAAATCTTGGTTCGAGGCGCAAAACCCGATGCGCGACGATCTCCACCATCTCTTCACCGAACAGCGCAAATGTAACAGCGACCGCGGCAACCTCCCCTTCCAAGAGGTCGATGGCCAGGTCCAAGAACTTCCCAGTTGCGGGCTCGTACGGACCAGTCATGGAAAAGCCTTCGAACCCCACGCAGGAAAAGGGGAAGTCGCCCGTGCCGTGCTCTACTTCGTCACTCGTCACCCAGGCCTCGTAGGAGATCGCCAGAACGAGATGACCATTGCCGATCTGCCCCAGCTTTTAGAATGGAACAGGGAATTCCCCGTCACCGATTATGAACGACATCGCAACGATGTTATCGAGGAAAAACAGGGCAATCGCAACCCCTACATCGACTTCCCGCAACTCGCCGACCGGGTAGATTTTAGCGCCGGCTTCGGTTCCTAGAAGATCGCCCGGTTCCGTCATAATCCACTTTTTTTTTCGCCTCCCTCTTTACGACCAGACATATATACTATAGGATGCGGATCAGTTTTTTATACTGGGAGGAATTATTTTATGAAACATTCACAAGGGCGCAAGGGCGCCAATCTCACCGGAGCACTCTTGCTCGCACTGGTGACCTTCTTCGTCTCCGCGTGTGGTAGCAGCAGCGAAAATCTCAACCAAGTTTCCGGCCAACAAGGCAACCCCGGCGGAGGCAATCTCTCTTACGTCGGCCGCTACCTCGGCGCCACCAACCTTTTCAACGGACAGACGTCAATCCTCGACTTGACCACTTCGACCTCAGGTTCCGCCACCGGCACCCTGACGGTCAGCACCG
>JBBKWP010000492.1:0-14213 GCA_037968995.1 Candidatus Xenobia bacterium | reverse complement strand
GCGGAAACTCACCACACCGTTCGCCGATTTTCTTACCTCAAAAATCTCTTCACCCACTTCGGGGTGGCCGTAAAGTGTTCGGTACACGAACCCGCTTCGAACTCCACCATCAAAAGGTTCTCGTACGAACACGTCCACAACTCTACTGGCGAAGAACATCCGGATCGGACCGAGAAAGCGATACACCAAACCAATGGTATCGCCGACCTCAACGGGCGCCCGCGTCAGCACGGGTCGACCGACCTCTGTGCCGAAAATTTGGTAACTCAAAATACGAGTCTCCAGATGAGCGAAAGGACCGTTCGGCTCGAGTTCCCCCGGCGTCTCGGTGGCCATGGTCACTTCTAATCTGTCGTGAAATGGAGCCTTTAACACATCCTTGGCCGCTTCGGGGTGGATGTCTCTTCTCGTCCACGCCCCCAAATCCGGATGCTGCCCCGCCCAAAGAAATTTCATTGATTAAGATTCTTTCGACTCTTTCAACAGTCGCATCACGTCACGAAACGAAACGTGCGCTAAACGACCAAAATCGCGATGACGAGTCCAACGTCCTTTGCTCAGCATCGGAGAGGTGACTCCACAAAGAAAGCGCGCGGCAGTCCGAGGCTCTCGTAGCTCTTCCGGAAGATTTGGGATCCGCCAGTTCGTTGTGTCAGGAACCTGTGACCCGGCTTCATACTCTCCACAGCAGAAACTGCATCGTCCACAATCCGCGGCCAATGTCTCCCCAAAATGCTCAGCCAAACGACGCGGCAGGCAACCGGGTGCAGTGGCCAACTCTAGAGCGTCATTGAGGCGATCGATTTCGGCAGTTTCCCGACGTTGCGCGCGAAGACTCATCTCCTCAGCAAGGTCCTCGACGGACTCCGGTGCTCTTCGAATCCGATACCTGTGCCGAAGGTCCGTGGCGCGAATTTCCAACCAACCGCCTTTTTCGCACCAATCCAAGGCGCGCACCACTTTGTCCCTAGGGCAACGAAGAGCCGCACTGGTCGCCTCAAGATCGATGGTCAACCAGATTCTCTTCCTCACCGCGTGTCGAAAAACATCGGTCATAAACTCGCGTTTTTCACCTTTGAGAGTCGCCAGAATTTTATCTGACGGCGCCAGTGCCTTGAATTGATAACTCGCATAAACTGGAGTGCGCTCTTCGAGATAGCCTTCCAGTTCTAGATAGGTCAGCAATGTGCGCAAGACCAGCGGACGGATGTCGTGTCGCGAACTCAACTGATAGAGATTGAGAACCAACTCTTCTTCGCCCTCAAAAAGCTCCGTCAGCAGAGACTGAAGACTCCCAAGCATAGGGGTATCTCCGTAAACGAAATTCTCGAGCGGAATGCGATCCGGTGGATAATAGAAAAACTGACAAAGGGAATCGAGTCCATCTCGTCCGGCTCGCCCGATCTCCTGGGAATAGCTCTCGAGACTTTTGGGAGGATCGTAGTGCAGCACTCGGCGGATGCTCGCTTTATCGATTCCCATCCCGAACGCGATCGTCGCCACCACAATGCCGTCTTCACTGCCCAAGAACCAATCCTGGGTCTCGGCTCGAAGTTCGGGAGGTAGACCCGCGTGGTAAGGCCTTGCCTTGAAGCCGTGCACGACCAATCGATCCGCTAGAGTCTGAGCTGTTTTCTGGAAGGTCACATAAACGATGGTAGCGCCTTTTATCTTAGACTCTAGAGCCTCCAGCAACTGATTGGACTTCTCTTTTTCCGTTCCGACAATTTTACTTTTGAGCACCAGATTTGGTCGGTGGAACGGCGTCCTAACACGGGTTTCAATTGAGAAAGTCCGGCAGATGTCGTCGAGCACCTTAGGTGTTGCGGTCGCCGTGAGAGCCAATACCCTCTCAGCACCACAATCCTCGGCGACCTTGGTCAATTTGAGGTAGTCCGGTCTGAAATTGTGTCCCCATTCTGAAACACAGTGAGCTTCATCTACTGCGAAGAGAGCGATGGAAAGGTCCTTGAGAGATTCCCTAAAACGTTCATTTTGGAACCGTTCGGGTGCCACGTAGAGAAGCTTCAACTCGCCATCCGCGGCCTGCCGAAGGATTCCGTTGTATTCGTCAGCGCTCAAGGTGGAATCGAGTCGTGCCGCGGCCACACCCTTGGCCGTCAAAGCGTCCACCTGATCCTTCATGAGAGCCAACAACGGGCTTATCACCAAGGTCACGCCTTCCAAAAGGATCGCAGGCAACTGGTAACACAACGACTTCCCCGCTCCTGTTGGGAAGACAGCGGCCGCGCTCCGACCGTCCAGGAGGGCCGCGATCACCTCGGATTGCCCCTCTCGGAACTCAGAGAATCCAAAGACCTCCTCTAAGGTTTTTTTCGCTTGTACGGAAATTTCCATTGACACTTCGTTCATATCCTTATCCTTAGCCAATCTCAGCCAACTCCTCTGGATACCGAGCGACGAGAGCAGAACGGCCTTCTCGAACCAAGCGCTCCTTCTGTTCTTTGTTGAGTCGCTTCACCCGCCATTCTAGACGCGACGCCTGGGCGCGATCCCCAACTTCAGCGGAAAAAACGAGTTCTAGAGGTCCACGCCCACGCAAATACTTCGCGGCGCGAGGTCCACCCGTCGCGTGTTCGTGAAATCGAGCCTCGAGATCGTTGGTGATCCCTGTATAAAGGGAACTGTCCGCGCAACGTACGAGGTAGAGTGACCAGGAAGACATATCCTACACTCCCCCATTGATTCCAAGCTTCCTGCCTAATCCCGGAAGCGGTCTTACAACCCAAAAGTGAGATAAGCTGTGAACGGCCACATGGTAAAGAGCGTGACGCCGGCGGCGGTCACCGGCAGCCAGACTTCCAGTTTTCTGGATTCCACTTTCGCCAGTACCAGGACCAGCCCCACTAAAGCCGAGATTTTCGCCGCGACAAAGGCGCAAGTCGGACCGGTGAGGACTCCGACCATACCATACAGGGTCACCAACAAGCCGCCCACCATCGTCACGACTCCGGGATGAGCGGATGTTGTGTTGCCCAACAGTGCCGACACTGCCAAAGTCGCCGAGAAGCCAAACATCGAAGCGGCGGCCATCAGCGCGAAGGAAAGCAGGGAGAGCGCTACCAGGAGTCCCAGAAAAAGAAACAGGACACCCATCAAAGGGCTGCCAGCCCGTTGAGAGTGAGCAACCACGCCACGAGCCACGAGATAGGCCAGTGGGGCGAAGAGAAAAAGGGCGAGTAAAAAACCGATGATCATGGGTTTATTATATTCCAAATCTCCGGCTTTGAAAAGCGCTTATAAGCTACTTCGGTCTTCAAAACGTATGAATTGACCGGTGCTAATGTCATACTCGGCATAGAGTAGCGACTGAGCGATCGGAGTGTCACGAGGGCCAACGTACCCGCTGACGGTGATCCTGTAGAGACCCCAGCGGTAGGGTTGCCAACGGTCCGGGGTCTGAACCTCTCTTTCTAGACCGAAATCGACCACAACCGAATAGGATACGGGAACGTCGGGATCGGCGAACAGTGTTTCTGAATAAGCGTACTTTGTCTGGCCGCGCGACTTGCTTTTTCGGGGAGGGAACTTGACATCCTTAGCAAGTTTTACGCGCACGTCTTCCAAACCGGACAGCGAGGCGTTTTTAGCCTGCATCCCTTCAGCGATTCGGGCCGTCGCCGCGTATCTTGAGGCTTGGGCCGACATCACTCCCAGACCGGACACCAGTAAGATGATGGTGATCAGCAGCGCCGCCACCAGAAGAAAACCCCTTCGTCGCGACCTCACTTGAATACCTCATGGATACAGGGACAAAGGATAACGCTCTTGAGAGTTTTCACCTGACGACCATCGAACACGGTCACCAAGACAGTGACTTCACCCACCCTGTCGGGGTCGGTTTCACAGACGAACTGGTTAATTCCGGAAACGACAACCTGTTCGAACGATTTCCCAGTGTCGCCAGACGTGACCTTACGAAGAAGATTATCGTTGACCGGACTGAGGCTATACTCCACGTCCAAACGACTGCTTTTCGGATAAGCCTGATTCAGACTCCAGGGCAAGAATTTAGGTTCGTATCCGTCAGGAACCGGTGACGGCGCGGCCGGTGGAGTCACACATTGCGCTGAGGGATCGATTTTCGTAAACTTCACGCTCGAGTCTCCCGCGAAGTCTATCCTGATAGCCTCCCTCAACTCACTTGTGATCCGGTCGAGGCCCATTCGGCCAGCCTGCCTGGCCTGCTCTTTGGCGTCGAGAACTCGCAGTATCTGAAACGAGCGTTGAAACAGCAGACCCACGAGGCCCATGACCAGGCCGACCAAAAAGATCGCCAGCAGCGTCTCGACCAAAGTAAAACCTAGAGGGCTGCGTTTCTTCATCAATCCAACAGTCGGATGGGGGGGGTATGTTTGATCACTTCGATTCCGCCTAACCTGACTCGAGCCACCAAGACGACCGACCCAGCCGTGTGCACCTTCATGGCTGACGAGGGCTTACCAGGGGTGCGTTCCACGCGAACTTCGTTAATGAATTTGACTTGCGTCGAGTCTGTCGCCGTTGTCTCGACGGTTCCGTTCCCGCTGCTGTCAGGGTCGACATACCACTGCACACCAGGATTCAACACCTTAGCGCCGTGAGCGTCCTTTATGGTGGCCCGAATTCGTACTGAGGCTCCCTTGTTCAGAACACTTGGGGCGTTTCCGGTCGAATAGGCGAGGTCGATCGCCTTGTCGCCCGGGTCGCTCACGTTGTTCCAACCCTGGTCGCGAACCGGGTCCGTCACCAGCATACGAGTCATCACCTGGTCCTTCTTATTGGGGCTCCAACTCGCGGTCACGGTGATGAGATAGCTCGAATTCGCCAAGGTTCTCTTTTCCAGAGGGACGCTCGGATCTTCCGGAATCGGAATGGTGTCATCTTCGAGCGTCGAGAAGCTGATCTCCTCAAACGCACTCGAGGGGGAGAAGAGTTCCTTGGTGTCTACCTCAGTGTGAACGGTGTAACCTGGATACTCTGGGTAGGTGACATCTTTCCCGTCGAATTTATTCCAACCCTGAGTAAACTCCAAAGTCCCATTTGTTCCGTGCGTGTTGCGCGACCAACTGCGAATCTCCTCGATACGCTCCGCCGTCGCTCGACTAGCCAAGTGCCGACGGTCGATCCTAACAGAGTGATTGAGCGCCGTATGGTAAAGCGCCGAACTCACGATCATCGCGGCAGTGAGCACGAAGGAGGCGATGATCGCCTCTGCCAGTGAAATCCCTGAGGCGCGATGTCTCATTGCTACAAAGGCTTCTTCTGCTTGAGCCAGGCCGGCCGCAGATTCTCACCGTCCGTCGTAAGCGACGATCCGGCGGCAGCGGTTGTCCAAGACGACATCGGCACACGTTTGATCTGATACCTGCCCGCCCCGTCTTGCTCACAGAACAAGAGAAGGTCTTCGTTCGGTGAAATCGAGGGGAAACACTCGTTTTGACCTTTGCTCTTTCGGCGGGTAATAGCTCCGGGCGCTCCGCCTCTCTCGCCGTTGATCGCATCGTAGCGACCGATATACGGGTCGATGATGTCTGCGTGATAATAGATCTGGCCGTGCCGTCCTGTGAACACGCCGCCCACTTGAGCTTGGCTCGCGATGTTCCCTACGGGTCCGCCTTCTATGGTAACTCCCGCACTGATGCCAGAGGTCCCGTTGAAAATCAACTGAGTCCCAGTAACCGAATTGGTATCAGGAGAGGTGTAGTAGATCCAGCGCCCATCGGCGCTGTAACCGATACGGTTGGCCCGAAAAGAGACTCCGGTCACTTGCGTTTTCACGGTCTTAATACCGACCTTGCTACCCGTGCCCTCTAGACGCTGGACTGTGATCCAATCGCCTGCGAGATTCGTATAAGCAATAGAGTCTCCCGTTGGACTGATGGTGGGGCTGCTGCCCGTCCCGATCTTGAGCGGTCCTGTACCGTCCGCATTCGAAACCCAGACTTCCTTATTGTCTCGCTCGTATGCGATCAGTTCGCCGTTAGTCGTCGCGGAGGCGTATTTGTAGTCGTGCGGCCCTTCGGTTAACTGCTTCATCCGTTTGCCGTCGGCCCACATGCTGTAGATGTGCCAGCGCGGCGACCCTGGCGCCTTGCGTTCAAAAACGACTTCGCCTGGGGGAGAGATGAACGCTTTGGGTGGGTCTTTAATGGCCGCTTTTTCCTGAATCTTCGCGTCAGTGACGTCGGCCGCCAAGGTGTATTTGTCCCCGGCCTCGGCGGACTTTGGAGGGGTCCAGGTCCAAACCGAGCGCCAAACGTCTTTAACGGGAGGTTTGCCATTTTCGTAAACATCGTACTCGGGATAGAACTCCATGCGCTCGAGTTTTCCGCCGGGAACCGAGAAGCGGCCCTGATACTCCGGTTTGTTCGGCTTGGTCGTCGGCGTATCTTTCCATCCCGCATACAGTGAGCGTCCGTCTCCCGAGTGAGCGAAGACCTCTAACGTCAAGTATTCTCCCTTGTCGATGACGTAATATTCCGCTCCGTCAATCATTTCCGCGGGCGGCGTCACACGACTGTGGAAGATGTCGGGAATCTTGGGAGTGTAATCGCCATCCGGCTTCACTGGCTTAGTCACCTTGGGCGAAGGGGCGCCGTTCGTATTGACCGTACCGTTCGAGCCGAGAAGTCGAGCACTCTGTTCCACCGCTCCACTCTGTGAGATGGCGACAGTGTAAGGTTCTCCGGCTGCCTTCAGGTCGTAGTAGACTGAGTCGCCTGCGACGAGACCCTTACCCGGAGGCACTGCACCTTGGCCAGTTTCAGCACCCATGCTGACTTGCAATCGATAGGATCCATCGGCCGCCGGCAGATCGTTTGTGATCACGCTCCCGTTGGGTACGAACATGAACACAAAATCGTCCTTGTATTTGTTCGGCAGCCAGGTGTCGATTCGGGCTTCCCAGTCCTTAGACTTTGAGCCCGGGACTTCAATATTTTTGGTGTACTTCGGTCCACTATACATCGCCATCGTGATGGCGCCTTCAGGATAGTCTCCCTCAAAGTTGACCGACTTCGTCACAGTTGGAAGAGTCTCACCCTCGAGATAAAACAGTGAGCGTCCAACCTGCTTAGGGAATACGACAGCCACCGGACTGCCCTTGGCGATAGCTTTCTCGCGAGCCAGACGCAATTCTGCGGCCACCGCCGTCGCCATACCGCGAGAACTACCCGAGGTTCGAGCTTTGCCGAGACCCGTGAAAGTGAGAGATAACATAATGGAGGTGAGCACTAGCGCTACCATCAGTTCCATCAAGCTGAACCCGCGATTTCTCTTCAAACGAACCATCAATCTCGCCCTCCCAGGACCCTGCCCGCAAACTTCGCGTGCGACAACGCAACATGTTACCAATCTGGTGGGCATGTTGATTGCATGTTAAATGTACCAGACAGAAGGGGAGTTTGCAAAGAAATCTCTAGTCATTTGGGCCTCGCGACCGCGCCACCCTTAAGACCCCCTCTAAACCTTCACGGCCTTCTAGATCTAAATACCAACGGGCGCCGCGTCCATACACAGTAGTGTCGCGCTGAATCTCGGTCACTCTGCTGAGATCCCCGACCTCTAAGACCACTCGATAGGCAAACCATTCCGCGAAGCCTTCAAAGCGCAATTCATCGATCTGCTCTATGCCGGGATTCTCCTGATACTGCCATGCATGCCCGTACTCGTGGGCTAAGACCGCGAAAGCCTTTCGACGGCGCATGTCCTGGTCTAGATAGATCACGTCATCTTGGTATAGCCCGAAAAGCCGTCCGCCCGGGCCTCCTCGTTCTCGCAAGGAAGCGTTGTCAACGACCTGGACCCGCACCCGTCGATGAAGCGCGAAACGCTCGCCGAACTCGCGCTCCACTACGCTTCTAAGTTCGTCAAAAAGCTGGTCAGCAAGCTCTTGGGTTAGTGAGCGGTCGCAACCACAACGTCCGTCGCCCCGCAATTCCGAACAGAGTGAGCAGACTATCGGCGGAGCCATCCAACTGGGTTGACGGGAGAACGAATGCGAAGGTTCCGTCCGTACGTAGCCACTCGGTGGCACTAACTGAATCTCTACCGGGAACTCCTGGCTCCAAACGATTGTAGACAAGGACCAGGAGAGCAATAGGCCCTCAATAACTCGTCTCACCCTCGGGCCTCCTAAGTCGATCTTTCCTCAGATAGCCGTTCTCGTCGACGCAGCCACGCTTGAATACCCTTGAGCACCAACCCAACAGCCACCAGAACAAGGACAGCCCTCAAGAAACTCTCCGGTGCTCCCCATCCGTCACGAAGCAAGTGCACGATACCCGCCGTGCCGGTCACATAGAGTGCCAGATTAGGTATGGAGCCCAAAACGGACGCCACTAGGTAAGGCCAGAACTTCAGTGCAGTCAGGCCGAAGGCGTAGTTGGCCAAAGAATTCGGAAAAAAGGGCATCAGCCGAATCAAGAAAACGCCGTACACGCCGCGTTCTCGAGTGTGCTCTTCAAGCCATTCAAACCAAGATTTGTCGGACAACCATTCTCGAAATCTTTCACGACCGTAGTGTCTCGCCACTAAGAATCCGATAACCTCGGCAATGGTGTCTCCTACGACCACCACGGCTAAGGCGTACAAAGGGTGCGAGGAAAACATTGTTCCCACGAGACCTAACATCAGCGGACCTGGCAAGCAGAGCGTGGCCCAAAGACCTGAGACGAGCATCATGATCGGTATTGCCCCGCTGCCCATGGTATCGATGCTGATCTCTAGGCGATAGAGAGCCGACAACATCTGATGCCGATAAAAGAAAGCACTGATGATAATGACCAATCCGAAAGCAAGATAGATCCTAAAGTCACCGCGTTTCTCCGGAACAGACCCTTTCTTTCCCTCGGGTCGCTCGTCCATTGCCCTACTGTGCCTTTTCCTTGGCAGCCAGCGACAACCGACGAAAAATGGCTAAGGTTATCGTAATGGCAATGATCGGAATTACCGAGAAATAAAAAGCCTGGCGCCCATCGTAATGCTCGAAAACGTACCCGGTGATAATAGAACCGGTGGACCCTCCGAGCGCCGAGAAAATGACGATGAGACCTGTCATTGAGGAGTGTCGCTCTTTGGGAAGAGAACTCAGCATCACCGAACTCATGGCCGGGTAGATCGGAGCCATGAAAAGTCCTATCAAAGGAAAGACGAAAGCCGCTGTGGGGGCGTTGGACCAAGTCATCGCGGGGTCCGGAAGCAGTCCTTGAGTGAACGGTAAGGTTCCTAAAACCGTTACGGCCATAAGAACGAGACAGATATTAAGAACCGGATACCAGCCGAAACGATGGATCACGGGTCCAGCGGACAGACGTCCAACCGCCAGGCATGCCGCGAAGATACTGGTGGCCTGAATGCTCATCGCCGCCGGAAGTCCGAGCACTTGAGAGTTGAAAGTGGGAAGCCAGGTGCCCAGCCCCTGTTCGATCAGTACGTAGAGAAAGGCGCTGACGATAAATAGGCACACCAAGGGCTTGACGACCAAGGCCAACATAACGAGGAAATCCTCGCGAAAGGAAGCCTTACTGACCTCCACGGAGTTCTCGAACGGCGTGCTCCAGACAACTAGGAAAACAATGACACAGAGGCCCGCGAGCACCCAATACACATTGAGCCAAACCGGAGAGCCGGGATCCGCGGGATCGATGAAGAAACTAAAAATCCAGTATCCAGACAAGACTCCCACCATGAAAAGCCCTTCGATGGTGCTCATAAAACTTGCGTGTTCTCTGGAGTCGTTGGTGACCAGCGCAACCGATGAGTAAATGGTAACTTTGGCGAAGGCAAAGGAAAGGCCAACGCACAAAAACATCATCTTCGTTGTCCAAAAGCCTGGGATAGAGGGCATCAAGCAGCAGGCCGCTCCAGCGAACAGCATGCTGCCCATCAGCGCGTTCTTGTACCCCAAACGGGGAAGAAATGGCGCGATCAAAAAAGACATCACCGCGATGGGAATGTCCTTGAAGGCCTCCAAAACGCTGGCCGAGACCTTGCTGACGTCGAATGTCACAATGACTTGAAGAATGACCGTTCCGACGCTGTTGAGAAGAATTGCGAAAACGAAGTAGACGAGAGCTAGTGCCAGCTTCATTCTTACGATATTCGTGGCTTTTCCGGAACTCATAATCGATAGAGTTCTTTGGCCCTGGAGTGGAAAGATACCTCCCCTTTTTTCAAGCCTCGGAACTCACGCTATCGTGCTGCCGTGCGCCGTCCCAGGAGTGCGACCAGAGACTATCCCGATGCACTCCTGGTCGCAAAAAGTCTACGGTATGCGAGCAGGGCGGAGATTCCGCAAAATCCGACGGTGAGTTCCAAAGGCGCCTGAGTGAAATGGTGAAGAATTCCGACCGCAGCCGAAGCCAAAGCGGCTCCACCATACTGAATCACACCCAAGGCAGCCGAAGCGGTTCCCGCCTGATGACCTTGGTCCGCCAAGGCTCCCGCGGTCGAGTTCGGAAAAACGAGCCCCAGCGAAGCGAGAAACAAGAAAAGCGGTACAATCACGAACAAGCCTCCAATTTTCGCTAGGCCCAAGAGAGCCAGCAATCCGCCTGAGACCGCCGCTACTTCTAAGGCTCTTTGCAGAATCAACTGATAAGAGTATCGTGCCAACAGCCAGTTGTTGAGCTGAGAAGCCATAATCAACCCGAAAGCATTGATGCCAAAGAGAATGCTGAACATTTTCGGAGACATTCCGAATTTCTCAATATACAGGGTCGGGGAACCCGTAATATATGCGAAAAGTCCGGCCTGTACCAAGGTCCCAGAAAGGGCGAAACCCACAAAATTTCGGTCGCCAAGCACCGACCGGAAACCCCTCCAGACCGACCGTAGCTTCCACTTTGTGGTGTTGAGCCTCGGGTCCGCCGGAATCAGACGTAAGACATACAGCCACACGACCGACGCGAAAACTGCCATGAGCCCAAAAATCCCCCTCCAGCCGAAGGCGTCGGCGATGAACTGGCCCATCAGCGGGGCCAGAATGGGCGCCGCGCCCATCGTGAGCATCACCATAGAAAAAACTTTGGCTGTCTCGTCGGGCTCGAAGAGATCGCGAATCATGGCACGTCCAACCACCATCCCGGCACAGGATCCCAAGGCCTGAAAGAACCGAAGCAAGAGCAGAGACTCGATGTTTGTCACGAAAAAGCATCCTAAGGACGCCGCCACATAGATGGCCAAGCCGAACAGAAGAGGCTTCTTACGGCCGACCCGATCACTCAAGGGACCGTAGATCAGTTGACCCAAGCACAAACCTACGAAGAAAGTCGCCAGGGTGCCGCCGACTAACCCGGCCGTCGTGTGCAGATCCTCCATGACGGCCGGAAAGGATGGAAGGTACATGTCGATAGAGAGAGGACCCAGCGCGGCCAGCGCTCCGATGAGAAGAATGAGACTGGTTTTATTGATCGCTTGGCCTGGAGAAGTCATAGGGAGATCTTAGAGCCTGCCGTCCATCTAGTCAATCGATATTTATGTGATACAATCCATCTAAATGAATGATATAAGCTTTACTTTAGTACAACTCCAAACGTTTTTAGCCGTGGCTGAACAAGGCTCGTTTTCGGCGGCGGCTCGATCTATCGATCGCGCACAATCAGCGGTCAGTCACTCCATTGGGCAATTGGAGAACCATTTAAAAGTAGAGCTTTTTGACCGTGATGGGCGAACACCTCAGCTCACTCCAGCCGGGCACGCCCTGCTCGAAGACAGTCGACGACTGATCCGTCAAGCGCGAGAGTTAGAACTTTCAGCGAAGCAATGGAGTGCCGCCGAGGCAGAAACCCATTTCTCCCTAGTGGTAGACATGATCTTTCCGGTGGAAGCTTTGGTCAGGATCCTGGCGGCGCTACAGCGCGCCAATCCGAGATTGGCCCTGACTGTTCACACAGAAGCCCGAGGCGCCGTCACGGCGAGAATCTTGGACGAAAGTTGCCAACTAGGGGTGACCGGGCTCCTTCTGCCGGAAGCGCCCTCTGGAGTGGAAGCGCTCGGGCTGGGAGCGATCGATTTTGTGCTCGTGGCCGCACCATCACATCCTCTCGCCCAGGTTAAGGGCACGATTCCGATCGATGCGCTTCGGCAACACACCCAGATCGTCTTAGAAGATCGCAGTCATCTCTCAACCGACCAACAGGTGGGTGTCGTGGGAACGAATACCTGGCGAATCGGTGGACAGAGCGCTAAGCACAGTCTTCTGCTCGCGGGCTTCGGGTGGGGAAATATGCCCCGGCACCTGGTTCGCCAAGACATCGAATCCGGAAAGCTCGTTCATCTTCATCCCGCGCATTGGACGGAAAGCTATCTCTCGGTTCCTCTGCACGTGATCTATCGCAACGACCGTCCGCCGGGTCCCGTCGCCACAGAAACCATCAAACTGCTCCAAGAATCGGCACCCTTCGATCAAGAACGGAAATAAAACCAGGTGACAAACGAAGTAAAAGACTTCTCCCAGGTCGAAGGGCGTGCCATGAAATGCCCTCGATGCCAAACCGACCTTAACGACGTGACGATCGACCGAAACATCGTCAAAGCATGCAGCCGATGTGAGGGGACTTGGTACCCCGGTGAGGCACTCGGAGAAGTCACCGATCATACCTTGGCGGAGATTCAGAACAGCGATCTCCAGCCCGCCCTGGTCGCCGATCATCTCGAACTTGTCGATCTCGACGTGCCGATCAACTGTCCGCAGTGTCAACGCCCTATGATGCGATATCGATACACGATGACTTGCGACGTGGTTCTCGACGAATGTCTTGAGCACGGAGTCTGGCTCGACGACGGAGAGCTTGGAACGTTGATGGCATTTCTGCAAGAACTCTATCAAGGTGTCGAAAACGAGAGAAACAAGTTGGCCTCAGGGGTCACGGAGAAAAATCTCGAATACCTTGAAGAGTTGAGTCGCAGTCCGGGTTCTTACAATCTGCCCGGCAGCGTGCTAGAAGCCCTCCACCAAGTGCATCGTCGACAGCGCTGAGTGATGCCGTTATGAGTGCCTAAGGAAATGTCCTAAAATCTTGTGAAACGTCGCATAGGCTTGATGTCTGACACGCACGGGTATCTTGATCCCCAAGTCCTACCCTTTTTTCAAGATTGTGACGAAATCTGGCACGCCGGAGACATCGGAAACAACGACGTGGCCGAGAGTCTGGAAGCTTTCAAACCCTTGCGGGCGGTGTGGGGAAATATCGACGATCGCGATCTCAGACTGCGATATCCAGAAGTATTAAACTTCGAGTGCGGTGGAGCCAAGGTTCTGATCATTCATATCGGCGGTTATCCCGGACGCTATGCTAAAGGAGTGCCCCAACTCATCAAGCAAGCGAAACCTGACCTCTTCATCTGTGGGCATTCCCACATTCTCCGTCTCAAACCGTGCCCACGCTTCGGCCTACTCCACATCAACCCGGGAGCCTGCGGGCGTCAAGGATTCCATGAGGAGAAGACATTGATCCGATTCAACCTGGAGCACGGGAAGGTCGAGGGCTTGCAGATCGGTAAACTTGGAGCGAGGTAGCTGGAAAGGTTGCAGTTGAGTCTATGAAGTGGGGAGCCGTTTACCCTCAGGCCGAGGTCGTCTGGGAGCCGAGCGCCATCAAGGAGTTTGTCCAGGGTGTGGAATCGCTGGGGTTCGATTACCTTTTGGGATACGAACACATCCTAGGTGCCGAGGCCAAAAGCTATCCGGACCAGAGCTTCATCTACACCCACGAACACCCGTTTCGTGAACCGTTCGTACTCTATTCTTATCTCGCCGGAATGACCACGACAATTGAGTTCGTGACCGGCATTCTTGTCCTTCCCCAGCGCGATGTTCGACTGGTCGCCAAGCAGGCTGCGGACCTCTCGGCCCTCTCTGGAGGTCGCTTGAGACTGGGTGTCGGTGGCGGCTGGAATCAAGCCGAGTTTAGTTCCATGGGCGCGGACTTTTCCAAGCGAGGGCGTTTGCTGGACGAACAGCTCGACCTTCTCCTTAGACTTTGGACCGAACCGCTAGTGGATTTCGACGGTGAGTTCCACCGAGTCTCTCGTTGTGGAATCAATCCGCTTCCCAGCCCTCCCCCACCCATCTTCGTGGGTGGGACCGCCGATGCCGTGTTGAGACGAGCGGCCCGCTTCGCCCAAGGTTGGCTTCCCGCCACCTTACCGCCGAGCGGCCCTGCCCCTTTGATCGCCAAACTGCGACGCTATCTCGAAGCGGAAGGTCG
>JBBKWP010000491.1:0-13549 GCA_037968995.1 Candidatus Xenobia bacterium | reverse complement strand
GATCAAGACGCCATTGGGATTGATCAAGAAGATCTGTCCATTGCCTTGGAGCACGCCGTTGATCACCGAGGCGTCAACTCCCGTCACTCGATTGAGAACAGCCGATAGTTGAGACGGTTGGATAAACCGCACCAGTTCGCCCGCATCGATGGAAAATCCGTTCCAGTTGATGATCGCCTGCTGAGTGGTCTGCTGGATCGTCGTCGATCCGGCGCCCCCTCTTACGGTAGCCTGACCGTGAGTGACCACCGGTCCGTCTGGCGCGGCCAAACTCGGACCCGACATCCAGAGAGTCGCGGTCACAAAAGCTCCGAGAACGAAGCGTCCTCCGGAACAGTTCTTTAAGGTTCTTAAAATCGCCATCAGTTCGCTCCTCCCCTAAAACCTAGTCTGTATTCCGCCGTAGACAACGGCGCTATCATTTAATCTTGTCTTCGACGGCGAGATCGGGAATCCCACATCGAGCGTGAGGTGAGTGTTCTCCGTCACGCTGGAGCGAAATCCGAAACCCGCACCCGTCAGACTGTCAACCGGCAACTCACCGGGAAACTGATTCTTCAGATCAACCCCACCGTGGTCCACAAAGAAAACCATTTGGAAAATCTCTGGGTTGTCGCGAACCGGCGACCAGCGCAACTCGCCGGAAACGGCATAACCGCTGTCTCCCAAAAGTTCGGCCTGCGTGTAGCCACGGACCGTGGAGATCCCTCCGAGGGCGAACTGCTCTATGGAATAGAGTGGATCGAAGGAAAGCTGAGCCGACCCCCGCACCACTCCGTAGAAATTCTTGCTCAGGTTCTGAATTCTGAGCGCGTCGACGTTGAACTTCGTAAAACTGTCGTCGGCCCTGGGGTTACTCACCAGATTACCGCCGTCTCCGCCAAAACCTTGAGTCCACGAGCCCTGCAGCATGGTTCGTCCTTTGACGTCGCGCCAATCGCCTCGGTAATCCACTCGGGTGGTCAGATAGTTCTCTCGAGATAAGGGGACATTGCCAAAGATGTCGTTTTGTACATTCTTGTTAGAAAGGGTGACCGCCACGTCGGAACTGTGGTCGAGCGACCTCACCAAGGCATGACTGACGTACCCAGAAATGATATCGGCGTCACCACGGACATCCAAAATCTGAGCCAACCCGTCACCGGAGGAAAAAGAGCCTCGCTGATACTCTAAGCCAACACGGGTGCCATTCAAGTTCACCGGAACGCCGTAGCGCAACTGAAAATACGTTGAGGTGTCGTCGGTCGGTGTCTGTAAAACCGCCCTCAAGCGGAATTCATCGGCATCCGTGAAGATGTTGCCGGCGTCAAAGGTGAGGCCGAAGCGATTCTGGCCAGTCTCGGGAATTCCGAAATTGTTGTAGTCCAGGCCCAAGTGAACGGGAGTACTGTCTTTTACCTTGACGACAATGTCTGCGGTGCCTTTCTCGCTACCGGGCTTGAGAACGGCCTGTGCGTCGAGGTCGCTGTACTCGTTGAGGAGCAGCAACTGCCGTTGGAAACGGTCTGCCTGAAAGTTACCGTCCACGGTCGCTTGGTCGATGTGCCGCTTGATGAAGTCATCGGAGTAGTGCTTCGCACCCTCCACCGTAACTTCTCCCACCTTGCCTTCAAGGACTTGGATCTCAACTGGCCCGGTGCCAAAGTCTTGTTTGGGAATGATGGCCCTAACCAGAAGATAGCCCTTTTTCCTGTAAAGGTCGGTGAGTCGATTGGCGACTTCTTTCATCTCCGCGAGGGTGAGGTCACGTCCCTCAAATCCGCCGACGACGCCGGAAATCTGCTCCTCCGTCAAAAGGGTGTTTCCCTTCACTTGGAACGTCTCGACCTTAAGTGTTTTCGTTTCGACCGGAGTAGGCGACGAGTTCGACTCGTCTTCCTCTGAACTGGTCTGCGACACCTCGATAGGTGAGGCGAGGGTCCCGGTTTCCGGCAATGGCTGAGCCAGCGATGGCAACGAAGACGTCGCCCACATTCCCAACCCTAAAAAAGATAGCGCCCAGCGCTTCGTATGAGTGATCCCCATAACCATTCACGACCTTTCTGCTAATCCAAGCTCCCCCCAACCCCCCTGAGTCGGCCTAGAATCGGTCGAGGCGAATCTAGGTTTGCGACAGATCAGTCAGTCCGAAGTGCTGAAAGCCCATGTTTGAAGCCCTCACAGATGTTACCTGCTTGAACGAAAAGTCCGGTTCAAAAATCGGAAGAACTGGATGGAGGACTCACGGGAGGCAGGGAGAGTACCGGACTGGAGCCTACAGGGAGATAAGACGCTTCGTCTTCGATCGTCCTCCCTTGATGCTCCACCTCAATCTTTATCTGGCATGGCTTTGCGTTCAACTGGGCGTCTACTAAGTCGTAGTCTCTAGAATCTTTGATGACTTCCCTGGCGGAAATGTAGCCCGGCAGGAGCTTCTTGATGGTCTGTTCATCTAGAAGCGACCAAGACGATGCGCCTTGTGTTCGAACGAAAAATCGGACCGAAATGTTATGCAAGGTGTGCTTCTCGAGATTTCGAATCCGAGCCGCGGCGTTCGTGGTGAAAAGAGTCTTGCCGCCGACTTCGAAGCGGAGTGACTCGATCTGGAGACGACCGGGTTCGCTGTCTTCCACGAGGTTAGGCAGCGGGATCGTGTCCGGTTCGGTCAACCTGGCCGGGTTCCCCATGGTCTTTAAGTAGGCATTGATAATCCTCGGAACGTTATGGACGGACGCATTGCGAACCACTGCTCCGGAGAGGATCCTTTTGGGGCCGAATCGTGCGGGGTTTCCCCACTCCACAACGGCCAAAACCGGGGCATCCTGGGCCTTGACTCCAAGCCCATCAAAATAAGACCGTTTCGTATCAGCATCGGCGAAGCCCATCGTTATGAGCGGCATCTCGTCCGCCTGCAGACCGAGTTCGGCTCTATATTTTTTGACGGCATCTTCCAGCTGGGATCCTTTTGGGTCACCCACCCGGTGCTCGGCCATGATCAAAATCACTGTGCGACCATCAAGGCTGTCGGCCAGAGCCCAGGAAGAAAGCAGGGCCAAAAAAACAAGAATCCTCGAAAGCATTGGACCTCCCATGGTCACTCAACTGGGGTAAGGCGTAATCCAGAAACTGCTGGGACCGTGCGCCCAAGCTCGTCAATCCCGCCCTTGATATGCTCCCAGGTCAAGTACGATATAAGACCCGCTGCGCTCGTCCTTCTCGATGGAGACGATGTCGTTCTTTTCGGCATCCAGGAGCAGATTAGAAAATGTGCGGTACCCATAATATTCCATATCGAAAGTTGGGCGAAGACGTTCCATGGTCTGTTTGACCAGCGACCCCCAAAGCACTTCGCGGTTCTGGCGCTGCAAGGCTGTGACCGCATCGGAGAGGAGGGCGAACGCCTCTCTCTTCTTTTTGTTAGCGAGACCGCTGAACCGCTCTTTCCCGCCGCGTCCACGGATGAGGTCTTCGTAGAAAATGAACTGGTCGCAGGTTTCAACCAGGAGCCCCGAGGTGCTGTTCTTTACACCGAGTCCCAGTACCGTCTTGTTGTTCTCTCGCAGTTTGGTCACCAAAGGGGTGAAATCGCTGTCCCCTGAGGCGAGAACAAAGGTGTCGATATGAGGGCGTTGGTATGCCAAGTCCAAAGCATCCACAACCATCCGGATATCGGCGCTGTTTTTTCCTCCGGCATGTCGCTGAGGTATCTCGAACATCTCGATGGCGGCCGCGTGGAATTCCAAGCGGTACTCGTCGAACGAACTCCAGTCCGAGTAGGCCCGTTTGTAAAGGATACGACCAGTTTCTCTCAGGCGCTTGAGCACCAAAGTGATCTCGAACTTTTTGTAGCCCGACTGTTTAGCGCCGATGGCGAGGTTTTCGAAATCTATAAAGAGCGCGATGTTGCTTTCGTCAGTTTTCACAATAGTTGTCCTTCGAGCGGCGATTGACCGAATAAGAAAAGAAACCTGCCACCGTGCAGGATTCTTATGTGAGGGACAAAACAGTGCTCGTTCACCACTGGTAGCAATCGCTATTGCGACACCGGCGGAATCGAAAGAGGTTGATGACGTGCAGTACAAAGAAGAATACCTAGAGAAGCATTTTGATGGTTTCGAGTTCTTTGACCCCGAATGCCGCGACCGTCGGGTACGCGAAGTCTGGCTGCGAACCAAACGCTGCCTAGACGATCCTGGCTTTCCCGAATTCACGATGTATCCCAACAACTGGATGACAGGCGCCGAACAGCGTCGACGTGAAAACAACAAACTCGGAAGCTAAGTGGGATAGGGCCCACCAAGTGCGGTTTAAGGCGCTCGCCTCAGAGCGCATCACCATGAGTGAACGACCTTAGCAGTTTCATAGAACAGCAACGCGCGGCGGGCTCTTACGAGTCCGCTGGTGCGTTCACTCTCTCCATCGAGAAGGCTCGAGATAAGCTCCGCAGCTTCAGCCTTATCAACCCAGAAGACTATCTTCTCAAGTTGGTTCAGGCCGCGGTCAGCCTCGGTGTAGAGGCGCTGAACGTCCAACTCCTACAACGAACCGTCCTCCTCTATTTTGAAACGCCTGAGGACGACTCGACTGTCTCCGTGGAGGCCGTGGCGCGGGCGCTCACCTCCCCTTTAGACGAGTCGAATCCTGCCCGAGCCTATTTGACGTTGGCAATGTGTGCGGTCGTCGGACAGGAACCCTCCGAGTTGATGTGGGGAGAGTGGGATTCCACCGGTCAGGGGGCCATCCTTTCGTTGGGCGGCGGCCGTTCAGAGATTTTTAGAGATGCCCCTTTCCCCCGCACCGAACCGCTCGCCACCGGGCGAAACTTCTATCTCTTCTACATGCAGAAGAAGTTCAAGGGGATTCCCATTGGCCAAACAGCAGCCGAGCACTCCGCACTCACCCGACGTTGCGCTTTCGCGCCCATGCCAATTTTTATTGACGGATGCCAGCTAGAACCGAGCTTTCCAGTCACCTTCCCTAGTGCCGACCCAGTCTCTGAACTGACCTCTCCTTACCTGGGCGCCGTAGATATCGTAGCCGACGAGGAGCCATCGCTGCGATGGCCTCCCTCCCGAAGCGGCGGGCGAAGCTGGAGAACACTGCCCGACGAACTGACCGATCTCTCACCAGCCCTTCCCCCCGTTTACCGGATGCGGCTTCCCAGAGATTTCGAAACTCCTATGACCAAGGCGTCCCGCTTCGATCGCGCGTATGGGATTCCGATCTATCTCTACGGACACTCGCAGATCTATTACGTAAAAGACGGAGTCACCTTGAAACCGGTAAAGACTCACGAATCCGGAGGTGGCGCCTTCGCGATCCTAGACGGAAGTTCAGTCAAGACCGACCTCACCGGACTGCAAGTCGTCGTTACCGAAGAGGTGAAGTCCGACATCGAGGCGGCAACAGAGGTCTGGAAGGTTCAGATCGGCCGAATCACTGGGTTCCCGCCGCCCATCTATTCCAACAAGCCGATCCACGCTCGGGGAAGCACCTACGCCACTGTGTTTGGCTGCTGCCTGCTGGGCCCATTGGGACTTGTCGCTGGACCGCTCTATGCATTCTACAACAGTCGCCGCTCCAACTTGCAGCAAAAGCAGCGCAAACTTCAGCGTCAACTCGAAGTGCGAGGCGCCTACCTGAACTTCCACCGTCCGGCCCCTTGACAGGTCCTAGTTCCCAATGACCACTCGGCCCGAGCCCGATAGAGCCATCAATCGACCCGTCGCGTCAAGCGCTTGGGCGGTGGGCCAAAGGTAATCGCCGGGACAGATGGCGTCCACAGGAATCGTCCAGCTGTATTCACCCGGTTCAAGGCGCCCGCTATCGAACTGGAGACTTCCCGATTCAAAGGTCCAAGGAACGTCAACCCCTTGCCGCCCCGTCATTTCTACCCCTAGTGGACGGAGACCGCCGGGCAAAGGGAGACGAATATTGGTGCCAGAAATCGTTTTGGGCACTACCATCGATAACACGACACTGGTTGAACGACCCAGCGTCAGGACATCGTCTGGTTGGCCCTTGGATTTAACCAGGCTGCGAAGAAGGTAAATGTCCGCCCCCCACGGCCGCACATCTCCTTGGTCCTCTCGAAGCCGAGCCACACGATAGGCAATGCTCGGGCCTCGGAGCAGCGTAAGGTGCAGGGAGCCTGGCGCCGAGCCCTGCAAACTGACAGGCTGCATGCCCGGTTGAAGTCGGACCTTCCCTAATCCCCCGTCAGGTCCGGCCACACTAACCACGGTCTCGACGCTCCGGGGAGAGTTCGCTGCCTCTGGGAGTGAATTTGGTGGATAGAGGTCCAGGCGCCAAGGCCTCTCACCGTTCAACCGGAGACGTTCTGTCTGACCAGTATTGAGGACCGAGAGCCCCGGATCGCTCGGAACTTGAACATGCCGCCAAACCGGAACCTGCGCGGTACGGATCTCCGTCACTCCCTGCCGGCCCACTTCCCAGTCCAAGGAGACCTGGCTCCGTGACTTCTTGGCGTCGGCCTCGTCGAGTTCATAAGCGAACAGAAACGCCTTAGACTTTCCGGGCTTCACGATCCCAGCGGTGCCTAGAAAGGTCTCCGGCATCAGGTTGCTCGAGCTTTCCGCTGCAATCGTGAGGCCAACCGCCACTTGCTCGGTGTCGGAACAGAAAAATTCCGGTCCGGCCGAAAATCGGTCGCCCTGCCGGACACCCACGGGCGTGAGCGCTCGCCAAGTCGAGACTTCCTCAACCTCGAAATCCTCATCCAGTTTACGAAATCTCCCGCGGTAGTCTCGGGCGACAAACCTGGCATGGTACTGGCCCCCTACCTTGGGAGCGGACACCGAGAGTTCAGCGCTGGGACCGACCTGCAGACCCGACTTCATGAAGCTCATATTGTCGCCGGAATCGAGCACGGGATATCGTCCCAACAAAGGACTTGGGACATCCTTACTCGAGCCAAAATAGGACTCCTCGACATCATCACCGGCGTTCACTGACGGCCAACCGGGTAGGACCGCCCTCCAGTTCAGAAAGCCCGTCCAGACATCAGTTTGGTCGCTCACCCAATCGACATTTACCACGCCACCCGAGCGAATCGAACCCTCTAGACCGTCACCACGTTCCAGGCTCATTCGCATCTCATTGCTGTTCTGGAAGCCCAACAGGCTCAAATGTCCGGACGCCTTTACCCACGAGGCTCTTTGTCGACCCCAGGTGGGGGTCTCCAATTTTACAACGCGGACCTGCTGTTCTCTCGAACGACTGGCTGTGACGATCAAGCTTCCCAAATCGGCAGCCGAACCGACATCCCGCAGAAAGCTACGGGACACGCCTCCCCCTCGCAGTTCTACCCACACGGAGCCGCTTTTCAGACGCTCGGTTCCTTGGACCTCTACTCGGTCACCTGGGTAGACCTCAGAGGGGCGAAGTCCTAGAGTCGGCTCCGCGGGCACTAAAATCTCCCACGTCTGCTCAGGGCCTTGATCGCCTTGCGTTGCATTTCGCGCGGTCAAAAGATACTCCCCGGCCTTCTCAAACCGTACAGACCAAACCTCGTCCTTGGAACGGGTTCCCACGACTCCCGAATCCAGGAGCTTCCAAGGGGAAGTGGTCCCGCGTGGGCGATGGAACGACTCCCAAGAGACTCTTCCATCTTCGGAGATACCCGACGAGCTTGGAACAAAGCGTAAGGTCTGACGCGAACCCACCCGGTTCTGTCCTTCCGCCTCCAGAATCAGTTTTGATTGAACGCCGGAAAGCTCCTCGACCTGGCGACACAGTACTTGGTCAGGGTGAGACTCATCGAACGCCTCAATCACCAGAGAGCCTCCCTGATTCCATTCGGGCGGGATGGTCAGGTCATAAGTAGAAGGAGTTTGGTTCGGCCTGCCTTTGAGAGGCAGCCAAAAAGGCACTAGGCCGGACGTCGCCACCCATTGGCCGCTCCTCGCAGGGGTGGCTTGTTGGGGCGGGAGAAGGTACGCTCTCAATCCCACTGTGCGGTAGAAGCCAGCTTCATTGCTCAAGGAGACGGTACGCTGGGGACCCTCGCCGCTCAACACCAATTGACATTTTTCTCCGGGATTAGCCAGGGGACTGACTCGAACGTCGCACCGAACCGAGAGCGAATGTCCTGGAAGTGAAAACACCGCTCTGTAGAGCCCCGGACTCGATGTGCCTTCCCAAGCGGCCTCGAAAGTTCCCGACCCGTCCAGTGGCACAGTGCTGGAAAACACCGGGTTGCCGGAAGCCAGATCAAAGACCTCTACGTTCACGGTTCCCTGACCCAATAGCGAATCGATCGCGGTTTGAACTTCCCACGAGAATCCTGAGAATCGTACGCTCTCCCCGGGGCGATAGAAGAGTTTATCGCTCGTCACGTAGGCCGGTGGTAGGGCTTCGCTGGAAAATTTCCTATTCTCTAAGGGAACAAAATGCGAATCTTTGCCCTTGCTGGCAACAACGAATCGCACATCGGAGCCATGGGCACTGGTCTTGGTCTTAAGAAAAGCCTCACCGTTCCGGTCAGTGACCGTTTCCTCCGAAACCCGGACGCCGTGAGACCTTGAGTTGGAAACAGTCCAAAGAGCTACTTTCACATTCTGAACGGGTCGGCGGGTGGCGCGCCCCCGGACTATCACCCTGACTCCGCCCTCCTCCGTCAAGGCGTGAAGCTCCAACTCGGTGCGGTTCGTCAAGGCTCTTCGACGTCCAGCATCTCGGTGCTCAGCCTTCACCAGGAAGAATCCGTAGGCGGGCTCTTTCGCGCGGAGCGCGTGGCCCGACGCCTTGGCGGCACTCCGAACCGGCTTCAATCCAGGTTCGCTCGTCTTAGCCTTGGTCTCCTTTTCTGAATCGAACACTGGCTTGCGAGCCTCTATCGCCAGGGGGCTTCCTTGAGCCCACTCTGACGGTTCCGAACAGCTCAGTCGCAAGGCTTCGCGCAGAGACACCCGCCAGGTCTTCACCCTACGAGCTTCCGGAGGGAGCCCCAGAGAGCCATCCATCGCTCCATACAATAGGGGAACCAACGGAGGTCGGTTGGGAAGCGCGGAGATTTCCTGTATCGGGAGGTTCACATCCGCCTCAAGCACTCGACCGTCTACGCTTTTGAGGCCCCTAAGAATTCGAAGGGCGTAGGGAAACGCGCGGCCATCTTTCCAGCGAAGCTTTGCTCGGAAGGCGCCCGCGGAGGAAGGAGTCTCAAGAAGTGTCACCTGGAAAGGTCGACGCCACGGGATTGCGACCACCGATCGTTCGACTTCTTCGACGGAGACCTTGGTCGAGAAGTTCAGCTCAAGCGACCCCTCAGTACTCCACGAAAGTGTCCTTGGACCTGTGTATTCTAAAGCCCGAGGTGAGCGAAGCAAAAATGATTGATTCAGCCCTCCGCGCAACGGACCCTGGAGACCCTTGAGCCCGGCTCGAACAGTCAAGCGGTAGTCAACCCCGGGCTCCATACTCTCGGGCTCGAAGAGAAACTCCGTATGGCGAGGACCTGAGGCGGACTCGACCTCCTGAAGCCGAAAAGGCAGAGGCTTCCCGCTAACCGGTACCTCAGCGCGCCAATCCGCCAACTGCTTGAGAGACGCATACGAGATGGGTTGATTGAAGATGAGTCGCAAGCCCTTTCCTTTTGACAAAAGGATAGGTCGGTCAAAGTCTTTCCGCGAGACGGGTCCCCCATTCGAAACCTCCACAACGATCGGTCTGGGGGTTGACCAAGTCATTTTTGCACCTCGCAGCATGGCGGCCCCGGTGGGGGCCCGCCATCCGCTGGGTACACTGACCTCGTATCGGGTGCCGAAGGGCAGCCCCTTTTCAGGTATAATCTTGACTCCAGCCACGCCGACATACTCGGAGCGCAGGATGGGGACTGAAGGCGTCAGTTCGACCTCAAACGGGGGCATGACGTCAGTTTGATCTGGAAGACGTAACGGCTGGTTGAAGATCAGTGTGAGGGATCCGGTATCCCCCCGAACCTCGAGGAGTTCCAGTTTTCGTTTAGGACCAAAGTCCGAGAAATCTTGTTCAAAATTGAAGAGTCGGACTTCGTGGTCTACGTAAGGTTGACACGACATGAGGGTCAACAGAAAACATCCCATAAGGAGTCTGAACCTTAATCTGATGCGCATTGACCCCACGGGAGCGACTTTGACCCCTCCTGCAACCTACCTTTCCACCAAGCTGGGTTCAACAACGCTCGATCTTAAGTTCGAGCGGCGGGGCCTTGGCCTGCTCGAGAGCCTCGACGATCTGAATTCGGTATCGGTCGAGGGCGTCCAAGCACTCCTCGAGCGCTGACTGGTCGGGAAATCCGTAGAGTCCGTTGAGGTCGCTACCTCTCAGTCGACAGCCTCCGCAGGCACGGATCACATCCTGGGTATCGTTCAAAACACTGGTCGTGAACCGCTCGCCCTCGCCTGGAACGGCTCTCTGGAAGAGTGTCGAAAAACCGACCCAAGAGATCTCTACTTTGGCCAAAGTAGAGATCGGACGATCTTCCACCGCCTGCGTAGTGCCTAGCGCTAGCGATCTTCGGATCTCAAGCCATGTCGTCAGCAGCAGGAGTAATGCGATCGGTAGGATCAAGACTCCAAATTTTAGACTCGCGGCCATAGGTACCGCCCAAGCGATCCCCGCCAAGCGGTGGCGACCTCTCAAATTGGCGCACAACAAGAGCAAAGCCACCAAGAAGAAAACGACTATCGCGACGTTCTTTGAAAGAAAAGGCCAACCCGTCACGGCGCTCCAAGCCACCAAGAGAACAGCCCCCACGGAAGGGCGCGGCAGTGCCTCACGGTAGAGGAGAAAGGCCGTGCAGAATCCCGTCGCGAGCATCAAAGTCATGCCGGGCCGGAAAGCGAAAGGCGAAAAATCCCAGACGCGACTCATCTCGAAACCCGCCAAGCAACACAGGTAGCCGGCGGAAACGGACAAGCTCACGAACCCGATATTATTGTCAGTATCGGACAATAAATGACGCCAAGAAAAGAGTGGGAATGGAAAAACCAAGGACAAAAAGCATCATCTGGGTTCGATTCCTAAACACCTTTCAAAGTTTCTCGTCTTACGAGCCTGTCCTTTTGTAAACGGTTCAATTCTCTGGCCTCAGCGGAAACAATTTGGCTCGGCGCCAGGAATGCTCCCGACCCGGGGAGCACAGTCCACGATGACTTCTCCTCGCATCATTCACGCACTTTTCCCTGAGCAACTCTTGCAGCCCGATGGTCATTTCCGGTCGGATATGGGCCTCTTGGTTGAAGACGACCGAATCGCTATGGTGGGGACTCGTTCGGACCTGGAAGAAGAGGTCTCTCGACGGCGCGACGCTGGATCCTATGTCACTTCGCGAACCCTCAACGGGAAAGCTCTCCTACCCGGATTGGTGAATACCCATAGTCACGCTTTTCAACGAGGAATACGCGGCTGCACGGAATTTCCTGACAAAGGGCGCGATACGGAGGAGAGAGAAGATTTCTGGAGTTGGCGCGGGGTGATGTATCAAGCCGCCGATCGCCTCACTCCAGAAGACGTGGAGTCTTTAGCCTTGGCCGTTTACGTAGAGATGGTCAAAGCGGGGATCACTCACGTCGGAGAGTTTCACTATCTCCATCATCAACCCGATGGGACTCCCTACGACGATCCCGATGAACTCGCCTGGAGGACTCTTCGTGCCTCCCGTGGTGCCGGGATCCGGCTAACCATGCTGAGAACATACTATCAGAGGGCCGGCGTCGGAAGGCCCGCGCCCGTGGGAGCCCAGCGAAGATTCTGCGACAAGGATCTCGACCACTATCTTGCCTCGCTGGAACGGATCGCCGATCTTGGAATCCCAGTAGGCATCGTACCCCACTCGGTGCGCGCCGTCGGCAAAGAGGATCTCCAACGGCTCGTCGAATTTCAGGCCGCCAAAGGCTGGCCGATGCATCTCCATATCGCCGAACAGACCAAAGAGATCGAGGAGTGTCTGCAGGAGTACGGCTGTCGCCCAGTGGAGTTGCTCCAAACGTTGGGTGGACTGAACGAGACAACCACTCTAGTGCACGCCATCCATCTCAGTCCGGAGGAAATCCAGGCTATCGGAACGTCACGATGTCACATTGCCTCGTGCCCGACCACGGAACGCAACCTCGGGGACGGTATCGTGGCCGCCGACCAACTCCTCAAAGCGGGAGCGCGTTTCACCTTCGGCACCGACTCTCAATGCCAGATTTCCCCCTTTGAAGACGCCCGTCAACTGGAGTATCATTTGCGTCTGGCCCAGCAGGCTCGGTCGATCCTCTTCGGCGATCGCGACGAAGCAGGCTGCTCTCTTTTGAAGATGTTAACCGTGAACGGCTGGAGCAGTCTCGGCCAGTCCGGAGGAACGCTTGAGGCCGGACAGCCGAGCGACCTCATCGCTATCGATCTCAATCACCTGAGTCTAGCCGGTTCCTCCTCGGAAAGTCTCCTGACAGACATCCTTTTTTCAGCCCCTCCCGGGGTCGTCAGCGACGTTTGGATCAAGGGCGTGGAAGTGCTTTGCGAAGGGTATCACCGAGCTGAAATCCAGGCGACCCAAGACCTCCGAAGAGTCATGAACAAACTTCGCCAAGCTTAACGCGGGCTTGCGGACGGATTCCAGGACTCTTCGGAGTGAGGGTCTAACGAGGAAACATGCTGGATCCTACCGTCATCTTACAGAGGTTCGGCGATGAAGAGTTCTTGCGGGAACTCTGGGTTCGCACCCGCGGACTGATTCCCAGCGAACTCGAAACCATCGCGCTCCTTCTGAAGAACGAGCCCGTTCAACTCCCTCCGCGGCTGCATAAACTGCGTGGCCTCATCGCGAACTTTCTCGAAGGCGGAGAAGCTATCGCCGCCTTGCGCAGTTGCGAGGAAGCCTGTTCGGATCGAGCGGGACTCTCCGAGGATCATTGGCAGCGATTCTTGTTGGAATTCCATCAGGATTCCCAGTTTTTAGAGACCTGGTTGGCCGACCGCGGCTATCCCTGTTCTTGAACCATAGTCAGGAATCTCGCCACTAAACCGCTGGTTTCGTTCGACGGTCGAAACATGCGGGCCAGTTTTTCTGGAGTTGTCTGATCGATATCGTAGACCTGAAGGTAGCCCATAGCACGCTCTTGATTTTCAGTATGATTCATTTCGGGGTGAAACTGGGTCGCGTACACGAGACGGTTCTCAAGGCGATAAGACTGAATGGGACAAAGCTCGGTGCTGGCTAAATTGACCGCCCCTTTCGGTAGCTCGGACACTTGGTCGTTGTGTCCAAACTGAGCAGTGAACTCTAGGGGGAAATTGACATAGAGGGGGTCATTCGCTCCGCTCTTATTGAGTGTCACCACATGAGTCCCCAGTTCCGCTCGCAGACGATCGCTAACGACCTCTCCGCCGAGAGCCGACGCTAATGCCTGATGTCCAAAACAGGAACAGAACATGGGACGCCCCGACTCTACGATTTGACGGAGATTTTGTTGAAACGCTAGATACCAAGGAAGAGTGTTGCCTACGCAACCGTAGTGACCGGACCCCCCTACAAAAACCACGTCGAACCGCTCCCAACTGGACTGGTCTTCGACGGGTTGAGTGA
>JBBKWP010000490.1:0-12688 GCA_037968995.1 Candidatus Xenobia bacterium | reverse complement strand
AGTTAGGGGTCTCGGACCCGTCCGGCGATCCGGAGGGGCCGTCTAGCCCATAGATCACATTGGATGATGTGACATAGAGGCGTGTCTCACCCCCATCGGGGTTGGACGTGGCCGTGATGGTACCGATGCTACCAGTGAGATCGTCACCAGAAGCAAGATCCAGGGTGCCGTCGGAATCGTAGGAGCCCGCCGGAGGGCCTTTGATAATAGTCCATTGACCCGAAGGAGAGCTCAAGTCGAGCTTTTGAATGGCCCCGAAATTGACATCTCCTCCGCGCCCGAAATCTTTGGTGAAGCTTCGAGCAACATAGAGACTGTCCCCTGAGGGATCGACCGTCCAATCGTTCACATTGCCGGTCTCGTACGATTCGAGGTTTTCAAATCGAAGATCGTCCAAGCTGTAATTGGCGTCCAGGCGGGGCAGTGCGGATAGGTTTGCCCAGTCGCCTCCATCCCTTGAGCGGATGAAGGAGAAGCCTGGAGTGTCGGCGTCGGGCCCCCATTTCTGTAACACGGCGAACAACGACCCCTTATGGTCGGCGAGATACCTCCGTTTGATGTCAAAGTTACCAGAGACGAGGTTACCATTTGCGTCATACGCTCGACGGCTGGGATCGGGCATCTCCGTCCAATCGGTGCTTCCGGACGGTTGATAGAAAAGCGCTTGGACATCGTGGAACCCAAGGTCCGCGGGATCTAGAGAGAGGCTGCCTGCAAAGAGCGCGGAACCGCCCGCACTCGAGCGCACTAGCACTTCCGAAACGGTTTGCCGACCGCAGGTCGCTCGGAGGTGAAAGACATTGGGGTAGACGGGGTCCACTTCGACGACGCCCGTGGCGGCGAGATCGCCGGAGGTCAGCTGCAGGGTCATCCCGTTTGGGTCGAAATTCGCGGCCGCAGCCTCTTGATTGAGGTTGTAAAAAAGCTGATTGACAAGTCCCCGCGCGAACCAGGACTCGCGAGTCTGCTTGGCGCCCAGTTGTGTGGTAGAGAGGTCTTCGTGCACCCTCGTCACCATCACTGTGACGAGTAAAAGACAGCACATCGCGACAAAGATGGCCACCATAATCGCCATTCCTCGTTGCTGCATTCTCATTTTCATAAGTTAAAGCACCTCTCGACATTCTTGGGCTGCGTTAGGAAAGATCAGTTGGTATCAGGTAGAGTTGGGCAAGGATATGCGACGAAGATATCTATGAACCGCGTTGTCTTCTCGCCGACGCGAATCGGTGTCGCGGCTGAGAACCTCTACACTGAGTTGCCGCGGCCCAGTCCGCTGAAAACGGACGTCGCTTCCGTCTCCAAGGCGCTTAAGGACGCGCTGACCGTCAACATTTTCTAACTTGAGCAGGTTACCCTGATAGCGCAACGTTTGATCGCTCCCCCAAGTCGGCAGCCCCGCCGAGTCGACCACGAGCTTGCCGTCACTACCGTACAAGGGATGACGAAAAACCAGCGTGTCTGAGGGCGGAATAGGAGTAGCACTGACGGCCGGCGAGATCACCTGAGCATCCTTTAGTTCCGCTTCGACGGCCGCGAAAACGACGATGCCTGCGCGAATCGCGCTACTGTGGGCCTCTGATTTCCCCTGGGCGGAGAAACCTAGATTGAGTGTAAAATACAGAACTAACGACAGCATGGCAAAGATGGCGGAAGCTACAGTGACCTCCAGCAAACTGATTCCGCGTGGCGTTACTCGCGGGCGAAGCGAGTTTGGAGTTCGAATTTTTGCTCTCCTTGGTTGTCTTTCCAGTTCACTGTTAGGAAGACATCTTTTAGTGCCGGTTCAAAGGGCGGCGTCGTTGACGGTTCGAGATCTGTGACCCCGACTCGGTAGGAGAATCCCACCCCCTCGGTGTCAATCTCGGGAGGCACGGGAGTCGACGGTTGCTCATTTACGCTGTCAAAGGATTGTGATGCGACCACCTGCAGGTCGCTCATAAGAGTTGAAGCGACCGAGCCAGCCTGGGTATGAACAGACGTCTTCCTGCCGGCGCCCAGCGTGTAGCTCATGAGTCCGAGGATAGCCAATAGCGATACGGTCGTGAGAGCGATCGCCAGCAAAATTTCTGCGAGAGTCATACCGTTCTCGTCGAGTCTTCGGTGCATGGGAGATATCATATCACAAAGTTCCCGGCGAGACGGGCTTGGTTGGAGACCTTTAGCGAAGGCCATTCCGCGCAACCGCAGCCAGCATTATTCACGGTCTATCACCAGAATAGCGGCATAACTTCGAGACTGTCGTTAAAAGCTTGCTGATGAATCGCTGCTTCCGATTGGTAGTCGGCAATCAGACCCGTTTCGTAGTGGGAGTCGTCTAGGAGATGAAGAACGGATTCACCATCTGCGCTTTTCGTGAAGATAGCTAAAGCTTCGTCTTCGAAGTTCTGTTGGAAGCTCACGGTTTCGATGACTTCTCCGGGAGTCGCGAACAAGGTGCGCACACCGCGGTCTTTAGACCACAGCATAACTTTGTCATCCAACGCAATCGCGAGATTGCCCGCCTTGTCCATGTCGATGTCACGAATGCCCTCTTCACTTTGGAAGACTTGCTCGGATAATACCGTTCGAGGAAAGATTTTCCCCGAGAGTGGAGAGCGGTAGCTCGGCGTTTCGTAGACGCTGACGGCATGCCCATCCGAGGTGGCCACAAGATGCTCGGTCTTGTTGCCACCAATCGTCACGTCTTTGACATCAGCGATCTCAGCGGCTCCCCCTCTGGGCCTAAAATAGGAGAGACCGGCCTCGGCGTAAGGATTTCCGAACTCGATCCGATCGGCCTGAAGCGTTACGCTGACAGCGTCATTGCAACGGTCTGACGTACGCACCGACTGAAGTTTACTATGGTCGGCGGCTGCGTGGAAACGAACGGCGTTGTGGAATTGGGCTTTCATGGATTCTTCCTTCTTTTACAATTGGAGCGGTCTCTGTCTGTTCTTGCATTCTCTCGCGGATTTCTTAAAAGAATCCAAAAATCGTTAAAGACTGGCCCATCAGTCGACCAATCAGAGCCCCAAGTCTATCCTTATGTCCACGAATTTCGATAAATGTTCGACGGTCGTGTCGTCGTAACCTGAGTCTGGTAGCCAAATCGGTATCGTCCCCAAATCTTTGCCGGATGTTCACAACTCGTTAACACAGTTTAAGAAAGACATGATTCGGGCTCGCTAATCTGACATCAGAACACCACGAAAGCGAGTCCAACTCAGATGATGCAGTCCATTCCCACTTCCATCCCCCCCTCGCGCTCGGCCGCTACCGTCCGGCAGACACAGCCGCATTGCCCTGAATGTGTAGCGGATATTCCGACAACAGCGTCCGCAGATCTGTCGGGTTCCAAAGGTGACGCTTCGACGTCGGATACGGTGCAACTGTCGCGAGACAATCCCTCACAAGAGCTAGGCTTGATTCCACCTCCGGGCAACCGAGGAAGCGACCGCACTGGCTGGAGCGTTCGAGCCCATTTCATCAACGACAACATGCCGTCTTCCTGGTCCAGGCATTTGGTGAGAGAAGAATATCAGACGCCCCGCTCCGGAGGTCAGAGCGATGACGACGGATTCACCTCGAACCTAGCGGTCGATGGGACGATCGAACATGGAGGGGGGCGACAAACCGTGGTCGGAGGGCGTCTTCAAATGGTTACGGAAACCGGATCTTGGCGTCAAGATCCGGATTTTCAGGGTCGCCGGACCGATATCGGTGAGGTCTACTTTCAACAGAATCGGACTCGCGACGTGGGCCAAAATGGACGACTGACAACGGGCTTGGGAGGAGGCCTCCAGCTCACTGGCAATCTAGGCGGAGAAGCGATTCAGCGCGCTTGGCACGAACGTGGACCGTTCGGGGGGCGCACGGGTGATCGACTTCAAGGTCAACAGACCAGCGAGTCCATTCGCGTTCGCCCCATGGTCTCAGGAGGTCTGGGGTATGAGCACGACCTCCTGGGGGACCGCGTGAGAGCATCCGGGTCCCTACAGGGATCACTGCCGCTGGGAGCGGGACTCGCCGTCGCTCGGGCTCAAGCCAGTTTGACGGGTCGAGCGGGACCTCTTGAGGTTGAAGCCGGTGTCCGGCTTGAGGGCGCTTACAGTTCCTCCCCCGAGTTGGCGTTCCAAGAGATGTCGGGAGTTCATCCCGGCGCTTTCGCGAGAGTCGAGCTAGGACATTCTAGAAAATTCGGAGTCTTTGGGCAACTAGAGGCAGGAGGGTTTCGAAACGAAGCTATTCTTGGTGTGGGACTCCGCTTCGGCTTAGGCGGTGGGCCCCAACTCGACCCGGCCAACTGAGTTGGCGACGAAGAAAGTTTACGGAGTGTTCATCTTTTGTTCATAGGTTTTAAGAAAAGCGATGGTCACTCTAGCTAATCTTGGCTTAAGAACAAGTCGGAAGGCTTGAGGGACACCGGCAGATGAGCAGGTCCCTAAAAGGAGTTCAAAATGGTTACAAATCAAGCAGCAGCAAGCATCGCACCCAAGTTGACTGTATTCAGTGTGCCGATCAAGAAAAGAGAATGGTCTGAAGACGATCAAGCTTCGTACATCGACTTAGACAGCAGTGGGAAATGCGATAGGTACGCACAAGATTCTCTCTTCGGAGCTTTCACTGAGGGACCTGAACCTCTCATTTCAAGCGGGCTTCTCGAGGCTCTTAAGGATAAACCCGGCACCTATACGAAAGAGGAGCTTGGCGAAGTCCAAGTCCGTCTGCCGCAAAGAGGTTTCGGCGGTGGAGGAATTCTATCTTGGAATTGCTTCGACGGCTTCGTCCCAGATTCAGCGAGCCTCGATCGAATCTCTAATCAAGTTTCTCCAGTGCCCGATACAAGTTGGGCGATAGAAGTTCGTGACAACAACGAAACCTGGTTTCTTTTGCAAAAATAGATGGTCGCCCCGGAACCGTCCGTCGGGCCGGCCAATGTGTTCGCCCAGTCTTTACAAGACGCTAAGATTCCCAATCGAGAGCACAACGAAGCGAGGAACACAAAACAATGATTCAGCAGAACCAGCCTTTCATCAACTCTTACGTACCCACGCAAGGCACCGCGCCGAGCTGGAGGGACCGCAATTGGCAGACAACCATGCCCGCCCTCCGCCCCGACCAACGCGTGACTCATCCCCGTCTCACATTCTCTCCCTGCGGACCTCGTCCGTCATGCCACAGTCCCAGACCCAGACCCATTTCGATGCGCTCGAGCGTGTATGGCGACGCAAGTATTCCCAACCTCAGGGAAGACTCCGCAAGCCCACCGCGGGGCTTCGGCATCAACCTTAACGGCGACAAAAAGTTCGACCCAAAAGACGACGGCTATCTCACTTTCGATATAAGCGGAGATGGCAAATACGACCTCTCTGATATGATGAACAGCCGACTTTTGTTGAAGTCCTTTGGGGGCGACTTTGACTTCAACGGCGACGGAAAAGTCGAGATGAAAGAGAAAACTCAGGGGTCGCCACAAGAGGTCGACCTCAACACGGGCAGCCTTGGCCGACTCCATTCCCCTATCGGTTAGCGTTCTTTAACCGGGGGAATTCTTCACCGAACCGGTGGAAGCTCAATGATCTTTAAACATTCAGCTGCGCTCGTACCTTGAGCTGCTCAATATCGATGCTCGGTTCCAGGTCGAGGTCTCGATGCAGCGCTTCCTTAAACGTGTCATACTGACGAATGACCTCCTCTGGACGTCCCAACGCCAACAGGGCCTCTAAGAGGTGGGTGAACGCGGATTGGTGGCAGGGATCGATCCGAATGGCCCGTTGGGCATATTCGACAACCTCTGGGTATCGCTGGGAAGACAGAGCTTGAACAAAAATAGAGGTGCAAGCTTCCAGAGTTTTCGCCTCCACCTCTTCGCGAATGATGAGAGCCCAATTCATATAACAGCCCGGCAGGTATGGCTCTTCACCTAGATCCACAACTCGCCGCCAAGACCGCAGGGCTTCATCGCTTTGACCCCGTTTATGATGCTCACGACCTTCCTGAAAGGCTGATCGAAAGTGGGCCAAGTCGTGCTCTAGGTTAAGGTCTTTTGAAAGCCCCAGGCCAGAAGGCCCCCGCACGACATATTCCTCGACCGTGACGCCAGCTTTCTTAAAAGCCAGACGAATAGTCGAGGTCGCGTTGTAAAGACTACTACGCCCTTTCTCTGGGTTCTTGGGCCAGAACTCCTCAAGCAGAACGTCTTCATCCACCGCTTTCGGGTAGGATTCCGCCAGGCGTGCGAAGAGAAATCGGACCTTTGTCGTCTTCCAAACCTTGTCGGGAAAGGGGACATCTCCAATGAAAACATGGAGCGGTCCAAGGGAAGTCACCGTGACCAGGGGGGTGGAAGCTTCGGTGGAGTTAACCGACAAAAGCTTCTGAGCTTGGACACGGATTGACGGGAAGGAACTCTCAACAAAGGCGGTGAGCAACGCCTGATGGGTAACCGCCGCGGACCCACCGATCAGTTCCAGTGCAGCTGCCTGCTCTTTTTCGGAAGCGCGCTCAAGAGCTTTGGTGGACGATGAAGGGAACGCGATCAGTAGACGCGTCAGAGGACGTCCGAGTTCTGGGAGATGCAAAATCCCATCGAGCAACAGAGTCAGCAGGCGATCCAAGACGTTCAAGAGATTCTGGCGATGGCTCGGCTGAGAAAGAATCTCGAGGGCTTCAACATCGTGGGGTTTTCCGAATCCTATGTTTTCACTGGAGCGGCTCAGGATGTGGCATTCGGCCGCCTGGGCGGACAGACCTAAAGAGGTGAAACGCTCTGCCGCTGAACGCAGATAGGCTCCGGCCTGCTCACCTTCCCCCAGTTCCAGGAGAAGTCGTCCTGCTTCTTTGAGGGCCCGGCCAGAAAGGGCGGGCCCGAAACCCTCCGCGAGTTCAGGCACCCTGCGGGCGACGTTTTTCGCTTCTTCACGAAAGCCCGATTGCTGATGGAGTTGCGCAAGCGACAGCATGGCCTCGATGCCTTCTCTCGTCGCAGCACCGCGACTCACAACTTCTTGTAGCGCTTCCCGAGCGTGCAGAAGGTCACCAGCCCGAAGTAAGGTCTTCCCTAAGGAGAGAAGGGCGTCGGAATCCGACGCTCCTGGCTTCTCAGCCGGCGCTTCATCTTGATCGTCGACGGCAACTTCCCGCCGCTCCATAGACTCAATCACGGTGGGGTCGAAACGACCGGGCCATCGTTCTACGACTGACCGCTCATCGTTAGACGCCCGGGCCGCGGCCAAGACCGCCACTATGATTCGGGTCTGTAGTGGGATATTGTCACCCGCCAATCCTTGTGGCCCGGTGCCGTTCCACCATTCACCCAACGAACTGAGCCAGTTCTCGAAATACGGGGGAGCGCCAACAGGAGGCGCCAGAGGACAACGTTTTCCCCAATCCTTCCAAGCCGCGAAAAGTGCCGCCGATCGAATCTTTTCGAGATCGGCTCCAAGAAATCCGAACTCTGTCGCCAAGAAGCCCGCACGTTCGATGAGATTTTGAAAGTCGTAGAGAGGTTGTCCCCCACACACCGTCAACATTCGGGCGATCTGCTGAGTTGACCATCCATAAGATGTTAGTAAGGTTTCGAACGACTCGTGCGCGTTCAACTGTTCGGTTCTGTCACGCAGGATGTCGTGGACTTTTCGGAGGAAATCGTCAAGCTCGAAGGGCTTCTTTAGAAGTCCACCTAGTCCAAGCCGTCGCGCACGTTCAGACTGCGCATCGTCGGCGTAGCCGCTAACCACCAGCGACCCTACGTCGGGTTGGTAGGACTGGACATGGGACAGGGCGGCTAAGCCGTCTAGGCCCTCCATTCGAATGTCGGCGACCATCAGGTCATAGGAGTTTTGGCGAGCAAGCGTGATCGCTTGCTCGCTTTTTGAGCAAGTGTCGACCTGGAAACCCTCTTCCTCAAGCACCTCGCCCAGCAATTTTAGGAGGTACTTATCGTCCTCAAGGATCAATATGCGGTAGTTGGTGTCCATCAAGGGGGCGTTCGGAGCCTCGATAAGTCCGTCCTTTGTCTAGTAACCACCTCGCCTGTAGTCTGAACGTGAGGATTGCGCGCCTTCATTCGCCGCAGTATGAGTTTGCGCAAAACTTAAAGGCGCCGGTTGGTCGTTGGTGATTCCGTCCCTTTTTTTGAGATACACGTGCTGTAGCTGAGGTTCCTCGGCACCGGAACTAAAGCGCTATTGAAAAAGTGCGTGGTGAGCCAGGCCAAAGAGAGCCAAAAGTCCGATTCTCGCCACCGCGATCGGTCCCGACCTCGCGCAACCATGCGAACCGCGCGTACCCCGGCCTGAGTCGATCTTTTTAGATCCAGTCAGAGCGGGGTGCGCGACATCAACGCGCGCTACCCCGGCACTCTCGCGCGTACCCCGGCACTCTCGCGCGTACCCCATCTTATCGCAGTCTCACGTGAGGCGAGTCTGCCTCGCTTTGGGTGCGGCCGGACGGACGAGGCCAGGCGAATTCTACCCTAATGCCGCCAAGAGCTTCTGGGCGATACCGCCGATGAGTCCAGCTCGGTCGGTGCCGTTGACGGTGCGTCTGGCACCGTTGAAATCTGTTTTCTGACCGTTAATGTACGAACCCAAGCCTTTGCCCGTGAAGGTTCCCTTCATCATACCGCCGACCAGAATCTTGGCCGCGATTTTGGGGTCTTTGACGGCGTCCGGATTACCCACTAAGTCCATCCCTAGGCGCTTAGACCAGTCCGCGTAGTTGCGACGCCCGGTCAACTGCACATAGCCCCGACCCTTGTACCTTACACCGTCTCCAGACTGGGTGTTGCCGAGCGTTCTTCGACCCTCATATTTACGACCCGAATCGATCTCTTCCATGTGCTGCCCAGCCCCAGATTCGTGAACGGCGGTGGCTAAAATATAGGCCAATTGGGCTTTATTCGTCACACCCTGGGTTTTGGCCTCAGCCACGATATAAGGGAAATTCTTCTGGGCGGCTTTCTGACGCGAGGATGGAACCGCTGCGACCAGCCTACCAATATCGACGTTGCCCACATCTCCAGCAGGCCCAGACGGAGCCATTCCTCCTCCACTCGACTGGGTTCCCCGAAAGCCTTGAGGCATCGACCCCATTCCCAGAAAATTGCCAAGCGGACCGTTCGGCGGCATGCCCATTCCCGGCATTCCGAATCCGCCGGGCATCATGGACATTGGGAACTGGCCCATGTTCTGAGCCATCATCTGAGTCATTTGACTCATCATCGCCGTCATCATCAGCATCATGCCCGACATCATCATCTGTTGGGCCCCGAACCCCGATCCCATCATTGCGGGCATTCCCATGCCCGAGTCCATTCCAGGTATCCCCATGCCTTGATTCATGCCTGGAAAGCCGCCTCCACCGCCGAGGGGGAAAAAGTTATTCGTTCCGATTGCCATTGCGTGCTCCTTGAATTGAGGTGTGTTCTTACCTGGAGTTTAGAGTTTGAGGGGTCGACGGAATTCCGAATCGTCGCTCCATGTGAATAGGATGTAACATCTAGAAGAAGCGGCGCGGAAATTTAACGGTCTTATGACAGTCCCGATTTACAATAGGACAAGAAGGACGGAGGAACCGATGATTTCAGTCAATTTGGGCAGCATTCGCCAGTCTTTGCAGACCGCTCAACGCCTTTCCGCGGAAGGTCAAACGATCATTGGACACGTCTCGGATGAGAGCCGACAGACGTCGACCAATTTGTCGGCTGTCGACACGCGTTCAGCGATGTTTGACAACGAAGAGAAAGACAGTTCCCAGATCGGCCGAGATGCCTCGCAAGCTCTCCAAAACGCCCGCGGGCAAAGTAGCGAAATGGGCAGCGACTATAGGAATTGGGGTGGGAATCTCGATCGCCTGAACAGCACTCTCAACCAAGCACTCAGCGAAGTCGAGCGACTAGATGTCCCCCCAGAGCAAACCGCTTCCGTTCGCAGCGCCATCAACTTAGCTCTCGGAGAGAGTCGATACGGCATGGGTTTCTACTCCAGCCAATTTCAGGCTAACTTGAGTAAGGCCGAGTTCGGATTCTCTTCGGCTCTAAGCTCCGCGGAGAGTGTGAGCAGAGACAAAGAGGGCACCAATGTCAGTCGCGACGGAGAAAATCTCAATCGCTCCGTAGACGGACTTGAGAGAAACTTTCAGGACGCCTCTTCCGATAGTGGAGTCCTGGAAGACAAGCAACGGAACATGTCCACCTTCATCAACCACGCCATTAGCGCCGTCGACATCATCAGGCCAACGACCCCCTCTGAAATCGAAGTCGAAACTCCGGGAACCTCGATGTCCCCCGATCGTAAGCTAGGGACAAAACCGCCGGAGACTTCAGGAAAGCAAGTGGCTTTCTCAGATCCTGACTGGGCACCTCGGCCGGGTTGGAACATCGATCCGTTCTACACCGTGGCGAACGGGAGCGGCAACGCCCCCAGTATCATCAAAACGACCTGGTAATTCCCTGAATGAATCGCCAGATCGAGAACCTAGCTCGTCTCTGATGAGTACGCGAAATCTGTCTTGGTGGACCCGTTGCTGAGCCACTTCGACGCATTGTCGTGAAGATGACGCATCAAGTTTTCCGAGTTTTTCACGACGTTGGGATCGCCTTGGTTCAAGGTCGCGAACGAAACTTCTGCGACCACCGGAGCGTCTTCTTCAAACCATAAAGTCAAGTAGGCCGGCGCCGTCCCTTCAGTGCCTGCGCCGACACGGACGTCGCCCAAAAGGTGCCGTTCTTGACGGATGGCTCCTCCGCCCATGGTTTGCAACGGCGTGTCCGCCGAAAGGCCGAGCTTTTCTAAGGTGGGAAAGGCCACTGCCATAGACTTGATGGTTGGTTGCCTCAGTTCGGACATTTTGACCTTGGCGCTCTTGGAAAAAACTGACTGTTCCGTATCCTGGAAGGTTCGGTCCAACTCAAATTTGCTTTTCGACGATTGATCCGGAGCGACTGCGACTTCGGCCGCGGAAACTTTCGCTGGATCGGAATCTCGAAACTTCAACATCAGGCTATCTTTTTTGCTGCTGCCGTGAACGTCGCGATGCCTTAGTATGTAACCTTGCTCGCGCAATTGACCGTCGGCGGTGTCGAGATAGGAAACGTCTTCCGTTCTGACCTCTTTTTTTGGGGCTTTTTCAACCTCTACGCCCACCTCGGCCGCGGCGCCCTCAAGCTTTTTCCAAAGCTTTTTCATCCCGCCCTTGGTATCGACGAAACGATCGGGGTCAAGCAGCATTTTGAATTCGGGGGAGTCTACGGATGCGGAGGGCGTTTCGCCAGAAACGTCTGGAACGGTTGTAGGCAGGTCCCCCTTGTTGGCGCGCATGCGGGCCTGAGGAACTGGAACATTATGACCACCGACACCCTTTAGCATGAAACCACTCTAACCGAAGAGCAGGATGAAATCCAGACCAAGACTCCCCTTTTCAGAGAGTGGTCGCGTCCAAGGGCGCTAAGGACGGCTCTTGGCTTAAGGTCGGTTGCTGTGCGTCGATGTAACAAAAACACGGCTGCTGATGAGCACCGAGATTGACCCTTACAGCGACTCGAAGATAGTCGTTAGCTTCGCCTGCCTTGCCCATGTCAAAGCCTTCAAACCGGTCGAGTTTCTCCAGCAGCGCCGGTCCACCGGAAAGATGAAGGACTTCCCCTTCGATGCTCGGCTCGTTATGCAGGTCGAATTCGTGGTCGACCCGTCCTACAGCGGTGGTGCTTGCCAACCGACCAATATCGGTCTTCGTGTCGCCCGAACCCATCCAGCAAGCCCGCACATCACGGGCGCTCCAATAACCATCGTCTCGCTGAAACAGAGACCCGGGAAGCAACGCCTTTTGAGTGCCCACAAGATATGGCGCCACGACATCGTGATGTTCACCATCGGTCTTCAAAGAACCGTACACAAAGAGAGAAAACTGTTCCATTTCCTATGGAATACTGCGGCAAAGCAAAAGACCCCTTTCACAGGGGTCTTTCGCTAGGAACGCAACCAGACGCCAAATGGTTTCTGGCTGCCTGTGTCGAGGCCGTTCAGGCCTTTCGGTTCGTCCTATATCGCGAAAACAGGGGGGTCGGCAACCGGGGCTTTCGAGCCTTCACTGCTGCCCGCACCGCCTTCGACAGGAACCGCTTCCCCGCCGCCGATACCGGCGAGAACATCTTCCAGACTGATCCCAAGTCTTTCGAACTCGGCTGCCAGAGCGTCGGCTCCGCTGATGAGTTCGGGGGCCGCCGGTTTCTTCACTTCCGTCTGCATCGCTTTCAAGATAGCGGCCTTAGGGTTGATGGCTCCCGCACCTTGGGTGTTCGGACCGAATCGGCCGTCCGGCAATTTGTCAGCGGTGGAAAGCAAGATGTCTTGAACCATATCCGGGGTTAGGTCGGGGTTGACGCCCAAAAGTTGAGCGGCAACGCCGGCCACAATGGGAGTAGCCATCGAGGTTCCTGGTAATCCCACATACGCGCCGGTGGCATCTAAGGGTGTTCCCGAGGTCGCTTTCAGAAGTTCCGTGAAGACCAAGTCGGAAGTTTTCTCATCTTGTCTGATAGCGGCCGCGGTACCGCCGTCAATTCCCACTATTGCGAACATCTCATCGGGAGCGCCCTTTAGGAGTTCGAAAGGCAGGTTATCTAGGTATTGGATGGCGCGATGCGCGACTTGGGAACTTTTGGCACGCGCGGCCACTGCCGACTGAGGAGAAAGCGGCGCCATAA
>JBBKWP010000489.1:0-12402 GCA_037968995.1 Candidatus Xenobia bacterium | reverse complement strand
TTCGTGTCCGTTGACGATTTTTCCAGAGAGTCATGCTCCTATCATAACTTTTTTTTCTGAACCGTGAACTTTTTGTTACCGAAACAGGATCTGCGAAACGCCCCACTCCCGAAACAAGTTCGTCTCGACCTTTGTTTGTTCCAAGACTCGCCCGGGGGAAGTGGTGGCGTGACTCAGGAAGGCTCCGCCTATGACTGCTCTTTTGCAAGCTATCGACGTCAAGAAGACCTACACCAGGGAAGGGGCACCCCCAGTTGAGGCTCTTCGCGGTTTGGATCTGCATCTCGACAAGGGGGAATTTCTCGCCCTCACGGGACCGTCCGGGTGCGGTAAGAGCACACTGCTCACGGTACTGTCGGGCCTTGACCTCCCCACTTCCGGGCAGGTAATGTTCGCGGGACGCGACCTCACCGCCAGTCCAGAAGATGACCTCGCCCAACTGCGTAACCGCGAGATCGGCTTCATCTTCCAGGCCTTTCACCTGATCGCTTCCATGACCGCCCTAGAGAACGTCGCATTTCCAGCCCAACTTAGCGGAAATCTCGATGCCGAGAAGGATGCTCTGCTGCTTTTGGACAGAGTCGGTCTGTGCGATCGCGCCCAAAGCTTCCCCCATCAACTCTCCGGCGGCGAGAAGCAAAGAGTGGCCATCTGTCGCGCCCTGATCAACCAGGCCTCCCTCATTTTCGCGGACGAACCCACCGGTAATCTCGATTCCGAAAACGGCCAACAGGTCATGGATCTGCTCCTCCAACTGCGCGCCGAACACGGGTCGAGCCTCCTCTTGGTGAGCCACAGCCCCGAAATCGTGAAGCTCGCGGACCGCGTGGTCACACTGCAAGACGGCCGAGTGGCTCCTTGAGCGACCGTTATGCTCCATTTTGGAGCGTCACCTTTCTGCGTCGCGAGGGACAAACCGGTCGTGTTCAACTGGCCTTGTTCGCGCTTTGCGTGATGCTGGCTGCTCTCTCGGTCGCTGTGGTCTCAGGCTGGCGCGCGTCGGTGGACGACGCCATGGCCTCGGAGAACAAAAAGAGTTCCGGTGGCGACGTGGTCGCCTTCTCCACCGAGCCTTTCACCGATGCGCTGCTAGAGGCCGCCAGGCCCTTTCAGGGCATCCGCTCTACGGAGATGTTCACAGTCGCGCTCGCCCCCAAGACTGACATCACGCTGTTTTCCAAACTGAAGGCCGTCGAGAAGGGCTATCCCCTTTACGGTGAACTGCCACTGCGTTCCGGCCGTGACCCCTACACGGCACTCCAAAGCGGCCTGATCGTTGAAGCCCGGGTTCTGGAGCGTCTGGGGGTCAACATTGGCGATGAACTCAAAATAGGAACCAAGACGTTTCCCATCGCCGACGTCGCCCTCAGCGAACCGGATCGGCCTCTGGGAATGTTCGGCGTCTCACCCCGCATTTTTATCGCCCATGACCAACTCGAATCCACTGGGCTGCTGCGCCCCGGAAGCTACTTGGAACGCCGAATCCACATCAAACTCGATGATCCTAAGCAGGCAGAATCAGTGGCGGAGACCTTGAGCGCGGCGGCCATTCCCGACCAGGAGCGTGTCGAGACTTGGGAACACCCTCCGGTCAACATGGAACGCTTCGTCAACAACTTTTTCACCTTTTTGGATATGATGGCGGTGTTGGCCGTGGCCCTAGGCGGCCTGGGCATGCAGAGTACTCTGACCACCTGGTTGGCGAATCGACAGAAGACTGTCGCCTTGGCGAAAACGTTAGGTGCCGACAGCGCCTTTGTTCTACGTCATTATGGGTCCATGGTCGGGGGCATAGCGCTCATCGGCATCGCTCTCGGCTTGCTTGAAGCTGGATCCCTGCTGTATTGGTCCGGCGACGTCTTGAGTTCGATGCTCCCGGTGAAAGTGGCTCCGAGACTGACATTCTGGGCCGGAATCGAGTCCACCGCACTCTGCCTGCTGGTGGCGGGAGGGTTCTCCTACTGGCCACTTCGTCAGGCCAGTACCGTCAGGCCGGCTTCCATCCTGCGCTCAGAGAACGCTCCGATTCCGCGCCGAACCGTTCTCAAGCAGGGCTCGCTGGCCGCCGTTTCGCTGTTTGTCCTGCTGTTAGCGCTAGTAGAATCTCCGAGCCGAGCGGGCTGGATAACGCTCGGCTTGACCTTGATCCTTTCTGTGACTGGGGTCGTGACCACTTGGACGGTTCGTAGAGCCCGGGAATGGCGTCCCAAGAACCTCGCCCTGCGGACTGCCCTCGGAACTTGGAGAGATCCGTCCAACAAGACGAGCACCGTGATTTTCGTACTGAGTACTTGTCTGACTGTCTTGTTCTCCACGGGAATCGTGGAAAAGGCCCTACGAGAGAACTGGGTTCAGGCCATGCCTCCAGACGCTCCCAACCTGATTTTCATCGACATCCAACCATCCCAACGCGAGGCCTTCGAAAAATTCGTTAGCCTCCCTATGGAGCTGATCGCCTCCTTAAGGGTTCGCGCTCAAGCCGTGGACGGCAAAGCTATCGATCGCTCAAAAAAGCGCGAATACTGGGATCGGGACGCTAGGCGAGAACTCGATGCCAGCCCCACCTTGGAACTTCCCAGTAATGATGACTTGGTTGACGGAGACTCTCTTTTCCAAGGAGACGATCCCAATCAAGTCTCGATTCGCGACGACGTCGCCAAGGCTCTCAAAGTCCAACCGGGGCAAGAGGTCTCGTTCTCCATTCAGGGCGTCCCGGTGACTGCCAAAGTGTCGAGCATTCGTCATTCCAATCGAGAGGGCTTCCGCCCCCGATTCGAGCTGCTCTTTCCTCCAGCCTTGGTCGAAGGCGCTCCACAAAAACTGTTCGCCCGTCTCAAAATCGACGAGGAGTTGATCGGGCCTCTTCAGACCCGGGTCGCCAAAGAGTTTCCCAGCATCGTATCCATGGACATCAGCCAAACCATCCGCTTGGTAGCCGAGCGTCTCTTCCAGATGGTCGGAATTGTACGTTACTTCTTGCTGGCCGGACTCTTGGCCGGGGTGGTGATTCTGGTCTCCGCCGCCTGGTCGGCCCGTTGGGACCGGCTCCGGGAATCGGCCTACTTCAAAATTCTCGGCGCGGATCGCCGTTTTGTCTTTCGCGTGGTGCTGTACGAGAATTTGGCCTTGGGCTTTCTCTGCTCTGCCCTGGCCGTGATTCTGTCTATCCTCATTGGCTGGAGCCTGTGCACCTGGCAGCTTGAAATCCCGTTCCCCGACCTGAGCGGAGCCCTCCCAGGGATGCTGTTCGCGCCCACAGTGTTGATATCCGGACTCGGCTGGACGCTTTCTAGAGAGGTCGTCGGTTCCAAGCCTGCGCCCTTCTTACGAGAGGGTGCTGATTGAAAAGTCCTAGATTCAGAGTCCCCAATAGAAATGAGCCATGAGCATCGCTGCAATGAAGCAAACAACCTGCAGTCCCACACCCACCCTCAAAAAGTCCACACCCCGATACTCCCCCGGGCCGGCAATCAAGACGTTGACCGGATGGGCCACCGAAGTCAAGAAACAGTTCGAACATGCGATGGCAACCAACACCGCCATGGCGGTCAAATCTATATGAAAAGTCTCCGCTACTGAAAGAGCGATGGGACCCGTGAATAGAGCGGAAACCTGTCCTCCAACTAGTTGTGTGATCAAAACGGTGAAGAGGTAGAGAGCGGCCACCGGTGCCAGAGCGCCGTAGCCGTCGAACGACATTCCAAAAAGCTCGCCGAAGAGCGCGGTCCAACCCGTGTTTTTCATTGCGATGGCTAACGGCGCCATCCCCGCAACCAACACCAAGACACTCCAGTTGATAGAGGCATAGGCCCGTTCGACTGAGAGCAATCCCGCCAAGACGAGCGTCAAGGCACCGGCCACCGCGGCCAACGACATCGAGATCAGGTCTAAGCCGGCAGCGAACACCACCCCAATAGTGACGAACAAGGTCCAGGCTGATTGAGTCGTCGACATAGGTGGGTAGGCCGGTGTGTCAACCACCAGATAGTCTGGATCTTCTGTCAGACGAAGGATCTTCTTCAAGGTCCCAACCACCAAGAGAGCGTCGCCAGCCCGCAGAACCATGGAACCAACGTTGCTTCTGTTGCTCCGTCCGGATCGCCACAGAGCTACCGCGGTGAGACCAAACCGGGTCTGAAACTTCAACTGTCGAAGCGATTGCCCGACCACCTGAGAACGCGGAGGTATGACCATCTCCACGATCACGACCGGAATCTCTCGCCCCCCAAGTTTTCGCCCGCGGCCCACGGTGACTCCGTGAGACTTCATTTTCTCGATCTGTTCGTTACCTCCGGACACCAGCAGAATATCGTCGACCTCTACCCGCGTCTCGGCGCTGGGTTTGAACTCTGCCTGGTGCTTGTGCCAGACGGCCAGCACTGGGAATTCAAGCCTGGCCTCGGCCAACGTCTGACCGGAGAGTGAGGAACCTGGCAAAATCCGAAGTTCCCACAGTCTCCGGTCGAGTTCGTAGACCCTGGAAAGGTCCTTGGCACTGGTGCCCAACCGACCCGACTGGGTGTGCTCCGGAAGGAGATGACGACCCACCCCAACGAGATAGATCGTGCTCACAATCACCAAAGCCGACCCGGTCGGAAAGAAATCGAACATGGTCAACCCCGTATGTCCGTGGGCCTGCAGCAGTCCGCTCATGATAATGTTCGCGGTGGTGAAAATGGTCGCGGTCCCGCCCACAATCACTCCAAAGCCCATCGGCATGAGGACTCGAGAAACGGGCACGCCATGACGCCGGGCCAGACCAACCACCGCCGGCAGTAAAACGGAACCGGCGGCGGCTGTATTGACCACCAACGAGAGCGCCGCACCCACCAGGATGAAAACTCCAACCATTTTGGCTTCCGAATCACCGGTCAACTTACCCAACTGCTCCGCGATCCAGTGGACGATACCCGCCTGATTCATAGCGGCCGTGAGGACAAAAAGACCCGCCAAGGTCAATATCGCGGGACTTGAAAAGCCGGAAAAGGCCTCAGCGGGAGTGACCACGCCGTCGAGTGCCAGGGAAACCAACACCAAGAGCGCTACCAGGTCAGATCTCAATCGACTGGTTACGATCAACGCGCCGGCCACGATCAGAACACACATCACGAAGATCTGAGGCGCGGTGAGCGACATCAACATAACTTGTAAAAAACTTCACCCTTTAGGAATGCGCCTAGAAACATATTGAGAGGTTCGGGTTATCGGCGAAGCGTTCCTCGAAAGGAAGCCTCCGAGAAAATCAGAACCCACGAGCGATGAACGGGGACGGAGCTTTAGAGGGGTTTTTGAAAGACCAGAGCATCGGCTTGCTCGATTCCAAGGGATCCTTCACGATATCTACAGAGAAGGCGATGTTCAAACTCGCCGCTTTCCAACTCCCCCGACCGGAAATGTGGATCCTTAAAGTCGTTCAAGCCGCAGTGATCTTGGACTGTTCCAATATCAAGGTCACCGTGACGCGGGGCAAAATTACTATCGAGTTCACCCACACGGTTGCGGTCCACTCAAAAAGTCTACTAACCGCCTTGGGTACCACGGAAACCTCCCACGAACCCGGCATCTCAGAACTCGTCACGGGTCTGCGGGCTGTGGGAGTCAATCCGCCACGGTCCTTTGGTGTGGCGGTCGCAGGCGAGATCCCGACGCAGTACATTACTTGGAATGGCAAAGATCTGGCCTGGACCCAAGCCGAACATACCGCGAACCGGCGTTCTCTCACCATCGAGGTGGCCAACTTCTCCGAGAACGACGACCCAAGTCTTCTGAGTCGACTCTACTCTCTGGCCACTAAGACAAGTGTCGCCGAGCATAGGGAACTCTCCAAACACGTTTTCGGATGTCCCGTCCCCATCACCGTGGATGGGCGGCGTCTTGATGTTCCGCCTCTGCTTTCAAAAAAGGCCTATATCCAGCCCTTGGATCTCCAATTTGAGGAGCGCGACCTCCCCGAGGCGATGAGAATTCCTGAATGGGCCGGTGGCTTGCACGGCCTGACCATCCCTCCGTTTCGCATTCGGCCTTATGACTCGGGCCGCGACAGCGTTTTCGTGAAATCCAATGTCGAAGCGGCTTTCTTCTGGACCCTGACCTACCACTTCGCCCCCCATCTCTCCTGGATGAACCCTTTAGCGAAACCGTTAGGCGTTCATCTGTATAGCGAAATCTACTGGATCAAAGACGGTGTCGCGGTGGGACGCGAGAGAATCGATGTAGGAAAACACGCGACACGTCTTCTGATCTTTGCTTCCGCGACAGGCCTCATGACCGACCTTAGTGGATTCAGGCTGCGTGACAGTGACCAACTCCGAGAACGTCGGGAACGTATCTTAGAGATCACGAGAAAGAGGCTGCGTGACTTCTCACAGTCGTTCACGGTCGATGAACGTCGACTGATGGACATCGTAGGGACTTGGCGCTCCCTTGGTCTCGGGATCCTCCATCTTCCCCTCACTGGAACTTTCACCGCCGACCCCCAGTCAAAGGGCGCCGAGGTTGGAAAAACTCTGACTGAATCGCCTCGGTTTCGTCGCCAACTCCGCAAGGCGGTGTGCAAAGATATCAGTGCTATTAACAATGCTCTTAGCGAAAGCAGATGAACGCTGCGGGAAACTCAAGGGGTCGCCCGGAAGGTCCCCGCATGTTCCAAAGGCTTCTTACCCTCTTCTTTTGTATTTTCATCATAGGCTGTAAAACCGCCATCCCGACCCGTCCGGTCCAAGACACTCCGAGTCCCTCCAACCCGTCTATCAGGACGCTGGTAGCCTTCGGAGATTCGCTCACCGAGGGCCTGGGTGTCGAGAGCGAGGCCACGTATCCTACCCAGCTTGAGCGAAAACTCAGGGTTGAAAACCTCGACTGGAAGGTCGTGAACGCGGGGCTCTCTGGAGAGACCTCCAGTGGAGCGCTCTCCCGTCTGGACTGGGTGCTCAAGTTGAAACCCGACGCCATAATCCTGGAAACCGGAGCCAACGACGGGCTGCGCGGAATCGACCCTGAAATCACCAAGAGGAATCTGACCGCATTGGTTCAGGAACTTCAAAAGCGGGGTATTCCGGTGATGCTTGCGGGCATGAAAACCTTATCGAACCTTGGCCCTGACTACACCCAAGAGTTCGAAGCGGTCTACCCTAGTGTAGCCAAAGACATGAAAATCCCGCTGATCCCTTTCTTTCTTGACGGAGTCGCCGGAGTGCCCGAACTGAACCAAGAGGATCGAATCCATCCTACCGAGGAGGGCTACACTCTCATCGTAGAAAAGATCGCGCCTGCAGTGACCGCATGGCTTTCCGAAATCGCCTCACCATCGCCCGCCTCCACACCAAACCTACCTTGATAGCCCCAAAAGACAGGAGCTTCCTTTGAATATCGCCCTCACCTATAACTTGCAGTCCAACGACAGCGTGGAAGAAGCCGAGTTTGATTCTCAGGCAACCGTCGACTCGCTGTCTGACTCGCTGTGTCGACTCGGTCACCTGGTGGAAAAAATCGAGGTCGGCGGACCGCTCTCCCGTCTTGTGGCCCGACTTGACGCTCTCAACCCGGACCTCGTGTTCAATATCGCCGAGGGAAAGAAGGGGCGATTTCGCGAAGGTTTCTTGCCGGGACTTTTTGAGCAGATGGGGCTCAAATACACAGGGTCGGATGCTTACGCCTGCACTCTGACGCTGGACAAGCACCTTACGAAATTGGCGCTCCTCGAACGCGGACTGCCCGTACCGCCTTGGAGATTCGTCCAGCGGACCGACCAACTCTGCGAAGCCTTAACGACCCTAAGATTCCCCATTATCGTCAAACCGAACTACGAAGGCAGTTCCAAGGGAGTCACCCAAGATTCAGTGGTTGACGACGAACCCGCACTCAGGTCCTTGGTCGCAGCGATGCTCGACGCTTTTCCCAGCGGTCTGATGGTGGAGGAGTTTATCGACGGCAAGGACGTCACCGTTCCCTATCTAGGCACGCTCCTCGAGCCTTGCGAATACACTTTTCCCCCCGGTCGTCGTCACAACATCTACGACTTCGAGATCAAGCATCGGCTCTCTTACCAAGTGGAGGTGGTCGTTCCCGCTCTCCTGGACCTCGAACAGCGAGACCACCTTTTGGAGTACGCCGCCACCACTATTGAGGCCACCGGCGTCAGAGACTTCGCGCGCGTCGACTTTCGAGTCTCCACCTCCGGCAAAGCCTATGTCATTGAAGTCAACGCCCTACCTAGTCTGCGGGCCGGGTCCTCCCTATATACGGCCGCTCAACACACGTTCAGCGACGACGCCGACTTTCAAGGTGACGGAGTCGAGAAAGCTGTTTTGGAAAAAATCGTCGAGCAAGCGCAGAACCGCTACGCTGAGAAGACGCTATCCAGCAAAAGAGCCAGCAGGAAGACCAAAAAGCCACTGCGTGTCGGTGTAGCGTTTAACCTAAAGAGCGCCGATGTGGCAAGCTTACTCGTTGACGACAGCCAAGCCGAATTCGACTCCCCAACTACCGTGGAGGCGCTTCTCGAGGCCATCCGGGCCGGAGGCCACGAAGCCATCCCCCTTGAGGCTACACCCGATTTTGCCCAAAAGGTCACTTCCGCCAACGTTGATCTCGTCTTCAACATTTCCGAGGGGGTGCGCGGTCGCAATAGGGAATCTCAAGTACCATCTCTTTTAGAGCTTCTCGACATTCCTTATACCGGGTCCGATCCAGCCTGCCTGTGCCTCACCTTGGACAAGGGTTTGGCCAAACGCATCGCTTTGCAGGCGGGGGTTTCTACCCCCCAATGGCTGTTGATGAGGACCGGCAAGGAGCATCTTCCCAAGGATCTCGAGTTCCCTTTGATGGTCAAACCGCTGGCCGAGGGGAGTTCCAAGGGTGTGGGCAGCGCCAGCGTTGTGAAAACAGAAATCGCCCTGCGCGCCATGGTTGAGGAACTCGTCGAGCGATATCGTCAGCCGGCCTTGGTGGAACAGTTCGTGGGTGGCCGAGAGTTTACCGTCGGCCTGTTAGGTGAAACTCATCCCAAAGTCTTGCCCATAATGGAGGTGTGCTTTCAGAAAGAAGGGGTCGCTCATCCTATCTATGGATTCGAGCAGAAACTCTCAGGCAATGACGACGTCCGTTTTCAGTGCCCCGCCGACCTTGATCTCAGCCTTCATAAGGTCATCTCTCACGCCGCCAAGACGGCCTTTCGAGCCCTGGGATGTCGAGACGTCGCCCGTATCGACTTCCGCATGGATTCTCAAGGCAACGTTCACTTCATTGAATGCAACCCCTTACCCGGGCTCACTCCAAACTTTTCGGACCTGTGCGTGATAGGACTGGCGGCCGGTCTCGACTACGAAACATTAGTGAAGGACATTATGGCTCCAGCCGTGCGACGCTTAAAAATCAAGCAAGGGAAGGCTCGTTGAGGTCGCGCGACCTCGGAATCGTCATCGGGCGGCATCATCCCGGTCCCTTTAACGGAATCACCGATGTCACTGGAGTGCAGGTAGGCCAATCGACCATCATCCATGGAAACGGAACTCTGGTAGTGGGCGAAGGCCCCGCCCGTACCGGCGTAACCGCGATCCTACCCAACTCCGGCAATATTTTTATGGAACGCCACCTTGGCGGAGGGTTCGTTCTCAACGGGGCCGGTGAGATCTCCGGCCTCACTCAAGTGATGGAATGGGGCTTGATTGAAACGCCTATTCTCCTTACCAACACTCATTCTGTGGGGACCTGCTCCGAAGCGCTGGTCCGCTATATGGTTCGCCGCTATCCCAGCATCGGCAAAGAGCACGATGTCATCATACCTCTGGTGGGAGAGTGCGATGACTCCTGGCTTAACGACGTGAGCGGTCACCATGTGCGAGAAGAACACGTGATCGAGGCTATCAAGTCGGCCGCCGGAGGATTCGTGAAGGAAGGCAACGTTGGTGGCGGCACCGGAATGATGACCTGCGACCTAAAGGCCGGAACCGGCACCTCTTCCCGTGTGCTCACGGAAACAGAGGGAGGCTTCACGGTAGGCGTCTTAGTGCAAAGCAACTTCGGTCATCTCGAGGAACTGCGAATAGATGGGGCCCCGGTGGGCAGAATTCTGGCCAAGGAAAGAGGCGACGTCGACCGACGGCCGGGGATTGCCGGGAGCATCATCGCCGTGGCAGCTACCGACGCGCCGCTACTGCCTCATCAACTTCAGAGGTTGGCCAAACGGATGGCCTTGGGGATCGGTCGAGTCGGTTCCTACGCCGCCCACGGTTCAGGTGAGATTATGCTGGCCTTTTCCACCGCGAACAAAGCTCCCCGTCATCCCAGGTCTCAAGTCTACACGCTCAAGGTCCTTGCCGACACCGCCATGAACCCCCTCTACGAAGCGGTGGTCGACGCCACCGAAGAGGCCATTCTCAACTCGCTGTTCGCCGCCGAAGAGATGGTCGGATGCAACGCTCGGCGAGCCCAGAAGATTCCCGTCGCTCGGGTCTCGAAACTGTTGGAGAAGTATACCCTCAGAGAGGACTGAGTGTCGTAGAGAAGGTTGCCATCGCCCAAAGGAGAAGGGCTTCGGAATGTGTGGAATTGCTGGTTTAGTTTACGAGACTCATCAAAGTGAGTCGTTTGCCTGGAATGAGTTCGAAACTCATCTTCGTAGTCTCTTTGAACGCCGTCTGAATTCGTCGTCGGACGAAGAGACCCTAAAAGAACTTGAAGTTCTTTTCGAGAAGGTCCAAGGCCTCAAAGAGTTCTCATCTATAAGGGACATCGCCACCGATTCCGCCACTCTTGCTCGAGTGAACGGTTGGGCTCGCGATCTTGCCAACTGGGAACAGCAGATGGAAGACGACCTGAGTCAGAACGAAAACCTCGACGCCGCCCAACTCGAAGATTGGAACCGAGTCCTGATTTTAGCCCGCGACTTGACCTGGGCCGTCCGCGATGACGTGCTCGCCTTTCTCCCCCGCATCGAGAATCTTTTGGGACAGCGCGAAGCAACGCCTTGGCGCCTCTTTCAAGCTTGGAAACTGGTAGTCGCTCTCGAAAACATCAGTCGCATGGAGGTTCGCGGGCGCGATTCTTGCGGAATCAGTCTTCGGATCACCGTCTCAGAAAGCCAATACAAAGACTTCCTGGGAGCCTGGGAAGGCGAGCAGCGTATAGCGTGGGAGCAGCGTCAACAGCCAAGAGACTTCACCAACTATGCGGTCCGGGTGTTCCCAAATCAGGACAAGGTGGAAGTTCTCTTCTCTTACAAAGTCGCTCAGGAGGTCGGCGCCCTCGGAGACAACGTCCGAAGCCTCTACCAGGGACTCACGGAGGACATCTTCTTTTGGGAATTGGTGAACGCTCCTGACTCCTCAAGCGTCATCTATGCCCACTCCCGATGGGCCTCCAACGGCATCATCTCGGAACCCAACTGCCACCCCGTTGACGAGGTGACACTCGACAAGGAAGGGCGAACCGGAAACCTTTCCGGCCACTTCACCACCGCTTGCGTCAACGGCGACGTGGACAACTATCAAGAACTCAAAGCGCGCTTGGCAGGCTCCAAAGGCCGTATCGTCTCTGATCAGATTGGAACTGACGCGAAGATCGTCCCGGTTCTTTTCGACTTCTATCTCGGCGAATCGACGAGTGCCGAGGAAGCCTTTTGCAAAACAGTTTCGGAATGTGAGGGCTCTTTTGCTATCGTCTTAGAGACCACCGCCGATCCCGACCGACTTTATCTCGCTCTCAAGGGGTCTGGACAGTCCCTCTTCGTCGGATTGATGAACGACGGATACGTTTTCGCCTCCGAACTCTACGGCGTGGTGGAACAGACTCCCCGATTCTTGAGAATGGACGGGACCAGCGAACGCATCGCCGGCCGAGCAAACACCGCGGGGCAGATCCTCATCCTCGACAAGAAGGGCAACGGTCGCTTTGATCAGATCCAAGCCCTCCATTTCGACGGTAGTCCACTTACCTTGAGCGAAAAGGACTGCAAACTCGCGGAAATCACGACCCGTGACATCGACCGTAAAAACTTTCGTCACTACCTCCACAAGGAGATCTCCGAAGCCCCCAGCTCTGTGGAGAAAACCCTTCGTGGGAAGTTTGTGCTCCATCGTGACCCTTACCGTGTCGACATGAATATCGGAGAGTCCGTGTTGCCCGCCGCGATCATTGGCCGTGTCGTGGACGGTTCCATTCGAAGAATCCTCTTTATCGGACAGGGTACAGCCGCCGTCGCGGGCCAAGCTGTTTCCATCTTTATGGAGGGCCTGTTCGGCAATCGCTTGGTGATCGGAGCAATGAAGGCCACGGAGCTCTCCGGCTACCGGATGACTGACCGCATGGATGACTGCTTGATCATCGCCATCTCCCAATCGGGTACCACCACCGACACCAATCGAACCATCGATATGGCTCGTGAACGCGGGGCCGCTGTGGTGG
>JBBKWP010000488.1:0-2606 GCA_037968995.1 Candidatus Xenobia bacterium | reverse complement strand
TATTCCCATGTTCCGGATCTGAAAATCGAGAATTGGCTGGCGTGATAGAAAAGAGAAGCGATGAGCCCCGAGCTTTCCGCCGCGCTCCTCGGCGAACTCCAGCGCGTGGGGGCCAAATCGTTTTGATGATCTTGAGGTTCTAGCCAAGAATAGGCCATCAGCGCAGGAACCTGATGATCGATTATCGCTGACGATCCTAATCTCACATAGCTCTCCTGAGACCTCTTGGCAGCCTTTTATCTGTATGGTATATGTACAGTATGGCTCAGCTCAATATCAATCAGACACCCGAATTTGAAGAGGATCTTCAAAGGCTGATGAGTCTTCGTAAATATAGGAGCAAGTCCGAGGCGATTCGTTTGGCCGTCAAGGAGTGCGTGGCTCGCGCTTTAGAAAGCGGGCCGGATTGTAACTTTTCTGATTGGTTGGGACTCGCGAGGCAAAATGAGAATGTCAACCCAAGATTCAAGAATCACTCCGAGATTTGGGACTGAAAGTTGGTAGTGGATACCTCCATTTTGCTTTCGGTATTCTTTGCCGAACCCCACGCGGAGTGGTCTGTGCGAAACCTGCGGGAGTATCGGGGCGCCCTGAGGATGAGTACGGTAAATCTGGCCGAGACCTTAATCATTCTGCGAGATAGGCAGCCGAAGCACTTCGCGCAACTCGAGCATCGAGTTCTCACCAGCGGGATCAAATTCATGGCTCCAGATTTGGACCAAGCACGATCGGCGGCCGAGGCGCGACTCCGGTATCCCTTGAATTTGGGAGACTGTTTTGCCTACGCTTTGGCCCGAAGTGAGCAAGTTGGAATCTTGACGTTAGATACAGACTTCCGCTCGGTCGATGTGCCCGTTATTCTACCTTCAGCACCCTCATAATGAAACTCCTTTCCCCAAAATCCCAGCGATCCGAACTGGGGACTGCGTCGAACCGAATCCACGCCGACCAGAACTACCAGCGCCAAAGACCTGGGAAGGCCAGGATGCCGAGCTTGATGATGTGACGGTCGGCTTTCCCCACGATCTGAGTGACGCTGTCGAAGTGTTGAATGCCGGGCTCGTCCTTGAAAGCGTGGGAACGCTTATGGGATCGCTGATTATGCCGAAAGGGTTCGAGTTCGGAGATGTCTTTCATCGGCCGAGTTGGAAAACACTCGATGTCCTCGAACACACCGAGACCGCGATCCACGCCGCCGTTCGTACACACAACCCCCAAGTTGACCCGCCTCGAGAAGGTTCGGATGTCACTTGACGCAGCGCGCTCGGATGGACGTGATCGATACCATTGGGTCTCCGGGACGCGGACGCGCCGGTTTATGATAGGGCTATGTCGCGCACGTTTTCACATCCAGGAAAAGCGGTGGGTACCTTTGTGGGCCTGCTCACGCTCTTTGCCGTTCTCTGGCTATGGGGTGCCAACGCCTGGACATCCTGGTGGGCCGGTGGCGAAGAGATCTCTTCGTCGCACCACCCCGCGCAGAGCGCCGAAGAGTTGGCCGAAGGTCGGGTCGTGGTCAATGGGCGTGATATGTCACTTGATGAGCCCGCCTACGTGATCGACGGCGTGGTGATGCTGCCCATGCGCGCTGTCTTCGAAGCCGCCAAGGCCGAAGTGACCTATCAGCCATACGAGAAGAAGGGCATCGCAACCTCGGACGGCGTCAAGGTAGCCGTCGTCAGCGGTTACCAGCACGCACTGATCGACGGCAAGACCTTCGAGATGACACGCCCGTCCATGCTCATCCGTGGCTCCTTATACGTGCCGCTGAACCTAGTCGAGCAGGTCGTCACGCTGGAACCGCCTTCTTTTACTCTTAAAGACGATGTGGCCACGGTCGATACAGACTTACCCTAGGCTTACATTCCGCATTTCTCTCACGAACTGACTCCTGGTCGCTCAATCCTCGTTTTTCTAGCGAGGACTTCCTTTGTTTAATGCAATGGCCTACCTGGCTACAGGTAGAGCGTTTCGGCCCCAGAACCACACCTCTATGGACCCGCGACTGCTCCCTTCAGAAACCCTCAACGGGTCGGGTGATCCCCGTCGAATCGGTATCGAGCTGGAACTCTCCGGATTGGAACTGGACCAGATCACGGAACTGGTCAGAGAGTGCCTCGGCGGTACCATAGAAAAGGTCAGTACCTATGAAGCCAGAGTTCAAGACAGCACGATAGGTACAGTCAGAGTCGAGTTCGACGCCTCCCTTTTTCGGGAACTTAAGGTCCGTAACTTTTTTCAGGATTTGGACCCCGAACTCCTCAGTCAAGCAGGCCGAGAGAGCATGGAAAGCGCGCTGGCCACCATAGCCCAATGGCTGGTTCCTTTCGAGATTGTTTTCCCTCCCATCCCCATCTCCCGCCTACCCGAACTCGAAGCGCTGCGCTCACGTTTGGGAGAAAAGGCCGAAGGTACTGGAACGTCTGTCATCCATGCTTTTGGCCTCCATCTGAACCCGGAAGTTCCGAAGGTCGACGTCCGGACGATTCTTCGCTTTCTGCGCTCTTTTCTGGTGCTTTATGAGGAGCTCAAGCAGCTCCACAATATCGACCCGGCTCGAGCTTTCACCGGTTTCATCGCCCCGTTCGATCGGCGCTACTCGATGC
>JBBKWP010000487.1:0-4164 GCA_037968995.1 Candidatus Xenobia bacterium | reverse complement strand
CTCAACAATCTTCCTCAACCGCCCGTTACGATGGAGGAAGCCGTGGCCTTCGGGCTGGTGTACCATGAGAACGTGATTGAGGCGGAGGCCGCGGTCGCGCAGGCCGTGGCACGGATCGCTCAAGCTCGTGCTCCGGCGCTTCCCGACATCAACTTTTCAGCAAGCTATGTGGAGCCGCTCTACTACCACAACGCCAGCAATCGGGGTGGGGGAGCCAACTTCGCCTCGATTCCGGGCTTGGAAGCCTTGGGAGGTAACTTGAGCGCTTTCAATCAAGCTGCCCGGGGCCCCCAAGAGCAGTTGGCGATTCGACAGATGCTTTACGATTTCAATCGCACTCGAAGTGCCGTGAAAGCCGCCGAGGCGAGAACCCGAGCCGCTGAAGCCGGGGTTCGCAAAGCCAAGCAGCTTCTCGGCTTTGAGATAAGCCGATCCTATCTGGAACTGCTGCAGTCCCAAAGACTAGCCCAAGTGCAGTTGGTGAGCGCGGAAAATCAGTTGCTCCACGTTGAGGAGGCACGAAAGCTCCACAGTACCGGATTAGGCCTTCCCATCGACGTGGTGCGAGCCCAAACCCAGTACGCGGATTTGGTGCTGATGTTCACGGAGTCGCGCAACCAAGCCCTGATCGATAGGGTGGAGTTGGCGACTTTTATGGGCATCGACCCGAGAACGCCCTTTGAGGTGGTCGCGCCGGATGTTGAGGTAGAAGTCGAACGGGACCTCAACGCCATGGTGACGGAGGCGTTGGGGGATCGTCCGGCCATCGCCCAGTCGCAAGCCGAGGTCGAGGCTCAGGAGTACACCCTAGACAATGCCAGGGCGGGGAACGCCCCGAGGATCACCACGACCCTCAACATGCAGGCTAGTCAAGTGCTGCCGCAGCCTAAAACCGAGCAGATGAATCTGATGCTCAACTTCGAGTGGCCCATTTTCGATGGGGGGCTTAGTTTGGCTCAGGCGCGTGAAGCCGAAGCGGGCCTGGTGAGCGTGAAAGCTCAGCTTTCCCGCCTTCAAAGACAAGTGGTGTCCGAAGTGACGCTGGCCTATGTCAAGCTTCAGACGGCGGCGCAAACTTATGGGCTGACAACGGTGGAGGTCGCCGGGGCCGAAGAGAGCGTGCGGGTGGCCAACGGTCGATATCGCCTCGGACTAGGCCAGTTTTTGGAAGTCCTCGACGCGGAACAAGCGCTGTTGACAGCGCGGACCAATCGCGTTAATGCTTTAGCCAAGTTAGAGCAGGCCGACGCCGATCTGCAGTTGGCAACAGGGAAGGAGTGGTAGCATGCTGAGAGACCAGCACCTTTACGTCTCACTCCGAAGATTTGTGGATCATAGTTTTCGACAGGATTTGAAGGGGTTTCAAGTAAATCTTTACTTTCCAGCAAGACCGGAGACAAATGAATAAGCCTCGTCCTGGAAGACGAGGCCTATCGTATCTTCTGAGACCCTGGCCTGGTCGCCTCTTGCCAAAATAAAATTCGAGGATATTTAGGATGAAGAAATCCACGATGATTGACGGGGTACTTTTCGATATGGACGGAGTTCTGACAGACTCCGAACCGTTGTGGCATCTGGCGGAGATCGAGATTTTCACCCAAGCGGGAGTGCCGATGACTCAGGCTGATTGTCTTCGACTCGCCGGGTTGCGCATCGATGATTTAGTCGCTCAGCGGTTTCTTGAATCGCCTTGGGTCGGTATGTCGCAAAGCGAGGTTGTCCAGCGCATCGACGATGCGGTGGAGAAACTGATTTTAGAGCGTTCCAAGCCTCTTCCCGGAGCTAAAGAAGCCATTGACTTCTTCAAAGATCAAGGATTTCCGGTCGGTTTAGCCTCTTCGTCGAGTTTTCGGCTGATCGCTTCCACCTTGAAAGCCATCGGTCTAGACCAAGAGTTTCAAGTTGTCCACTCGGCCGAGCGAGAAATCTTAGGAAAGCCTCACCCCGCCGTGTATCTCGAAGCCTGTCGACAGTTGGGAACCAATCCTGTCCGCACGTTGGCCATTGAAGACTCATTGAACGGTGTGATCGCGGCAAAGGCAGCGCGAATGAGAGTCTTCGCGATGCCGGCACCTCACGAGCGGACCGACCCAAGATTCGCCGTGGCCGACGCACAGATTGCGAATCTAGGTGAACTCCCCACCACGTTTTCTCATTGGATTTCAGGGTCTTAGGGCCGTGGACATTCCCCGGCTTATGGGGCTGGTTGTCGCATTACGCTTTTTGTCGTGGGGAGTAGGGTGCCTAAGCCTCAGCGGGATGGTCGGCCTATGGTCCTCTCACATTGGATACAGCATGATTTCCCCCTTAGCTTTGGCGGTGCTGTTCGGGGTCTACCTCATACTGACTGGTTCTTTTTTGATGGTCTGGCGTCTGCAAGGCTGGGTTCGGAAACTGCTCGCTTGTTCGCCTATCTTAGCGATACTTCTCGCCTCCCTTTCCGAATCCGGAGGAACTCTTGTTCCGCTGACTTGGATTCTAAGTATTGGTTTGGCTCTGTCGTGGTCGGCCCTTCGAAGTCAGGCTAGCGTCTTGGGACACTCCAAAACGACGGTCCTCGGAACTTGGGGCCTGGGAACTCTTTTCACGGCCTTGGTGGTCTTCACATTCTGGCCTGAACCATTCTTCGTCTTCGTAGCCGCGGGGGTGATGGTTGTCGCCAATTGGCTCTTCTGGCAGGTGTGGCTGAGGGAACTTCGCCACAGCATTCTAACTTATGAAGACTTAGGACATGTCCCTAGCTAGAGAATGGACTCCTCTCAGCAGACCGATTCCTATCAGAACCCCGCCCACGTTCAGTCCTACCATCGCGAGAAGGATGAGGCTGGAAGTGAGGGGGACCAAAAGGTAAGCTTTCTCTCGGACCAACCAGGGAAGTGCAAAGGACATTCCTAGATAACTCGTTCCCAAGGCAGCCGATCCGATAGCGATGTGCCAAGCTATTCGGGACAAGGTATCCCCATCGTTGTAAGGCCACGAAAGTGGACCGACCACACCCATCATCAACAAAGCAGCGCCGCACATACCGAACCAAATTCTGATGGAATTTTCTTTCGCGGACACGGATCTCTCCTTTGTTAGGGCGTGAATTTACGGAGCAGGCCTTATTAAGAGATTTCGTGATTCGAGCGCGAGCCCCTTCAGGTGGCCGTTTTTTTGCTTTCTCTTCGCAGGTCGAGGCAGATTTTCCCGAAATGCTGTCCAGTAGCCATGTCGTTTAGGGCCTCTGGGAGATCGGAAAGGTTGAAGGTCCGGTCGACGACCGGTCGACGTTCACTCTGAAGATAAGCGTTGACGAGGTCGCTCAGATGTTTTCGATGTCCGACGACCACAGAACGAACCGTCACTGCCTTCATGAGTAAGGGCAACAGATTCAAAGAGTCTTTCGAGCCTGCCAGCACTCCGATAAGGCTGATGTGTCCGCCGACTTTGACGGCTTTGATCGATTGGCCCAGCGTTCCGGAACCACCGGTTTCTAAGATGACATCGGCGCCCTGGCCCTTTGTCGATTCCAGGACCCATTCGGCCCAGTCTGGCCGACTCCGATAGTCGGCCACGGCGTCGGCGCCCATCTCAAGAGCCCTGTCTCGTTTTTCGGCCGACGAGGAGAGGAGCAGAACACGGCCGCCCAACATTTTCGCGATCTGTAAGCCAAAAAGGGAGACCCCGCCCGTCCCTATGAGGACTGCGGTCTGACCCGGCCTGAAGTTCGCGTGGTCGACGAGTCCCGCCCAGGCGGTCACCCCCGCGCAGGGAAGAGTCGACCATTGCGTTGGCGTGAGTGCGCTCGGGTCGTCGAGGACCAAGAGTTCGCTGGGTAAAAAGATTCTTTGATTTTGAAACACCCCCTGGCGCGGGCCTCCCAGAGTGTCGCGTAGAGTCGCGCGTTGGGGCGGTCCGCTTGACCAGAGCGGAGCGAAGACTGTTAACACATGGCGGTTTAAGAGGCTTTCGTCAACCCCGGGCCCGATCGCCACAATCTGACCGAAGGCGTCGGAGCCAGGAACCAAGGGAAGGGCAAATTTTGGATTGTAGTGGCCCCGAATGACAAGGAGATCTCGATAGTTCAGACTGGCGGCCGAAAATTCTACCAAAACCTCACCGGGGCCCGCTCGCAGGGCTTCGGCTTCCTCGAGTTCTAGACACTCAACACCCCAGGCAGAG
>JBBKWP010000486.1:0-26613 GCA_037968995.1 Candidatus Xenobia bacterium | reverse complement strand
GTTCAGGGGAGGTCGACTTTTTCACCGTGGGAAATTGTCGCCGGGTCTTTGGCTCTGACTTGGCCAGTTTTTGGCGTACGGAAGCTCTTGGAGTCTTTGCATCCAGATCTACAGGTGCCCCAGCAGCCTTTGTTCGGATTCTGGAATCGGGTCTGGAAAATCGTGGGCAGCCCAGGGCGAGGTACGGTCCGGTGGGGCGGATTCATCTTGTTGTCCTTCGTAGTGGTATTCTCTGTCCTTTGTCCCTATTATTTCTACGCATTACAAATCCGGCGAATGCCCGATATGCCCGATGACTCATTTTACGACCTTATGGTCGTAACAGTGACAGAGCCGGCGGAGCTCGCCGATTTCCGAAAAAACACAGAACCCACTCTCATTCGACCTGCTCAGATAATGCTAGCGACACTCGTAAATCTGCGCAAAAGCACCCAGCGGGGGCAAGTCCTCCCAGAGGATTGGAGTTCGAGTTGCGATGACATCCGTACAGAACTGAAGCGGTTAATGCATCTCGCGAAATCGAGACGCATTCCGAAAGCTTACATGCGAGACTACCGCAGCGTGCTTTTGGGAATCTCTGAACTCTATGGCACCTTGAGAGACCTCGAGTGGGCCATGAGGGCCGAATTGATAGGCGAGAAAAGGAAAGCTTTGGATCAGTCTATTGCGAAGTCTCACTCCGCTCGAAGAAAGCTTGAGTCGGCTCGAGAGTTTTTCCGATCCCCACCAAAAAAGTCCCTCAAAGCTCAATGAACCCAGAACCTCGGTATTTCTGAACTCTTGTCGTCGGTTGTCACCGACGCGATCCCCAGGCACCGGCTGTCCCAAAAGGATTCAGACTTGCAAAAGGGCGCGGTTCCTTCGAAGAGAAAGGCCTCCCTCATGTCAGACCAAAAAACTCAACGCACTATGTTAGACCACCTTGTTTCGGAGGCGGCTTACCTCATTCGCGAATCGGTGGCACGCCCTCAGAAGACCGTCGTGGCTCAGGAAGAAGGCTCACGTTCTGAGGTGTTGGCGCATCTCATTCGGGAAGCCGGCGCTACCGATGATTTGATTCCTGCCAGCGTCTCGTCGGGAAACAGCGGGCGAAAATCTTGCCTTGTTTCGGAGGGTGGCCTCCCTCCGGAGGGGCCGCTTCTTTTCGGTACAGATGGCCAGTCCTCGAAACGGATCTTTCCCATGGCTTATTGGAGCGATTCCCAAGTCGAACTCTTCAGAGAGCCTGGAGCGGACACATGTCAGCAACTTCTGAAAGTTTGCGTTGTGGGCATCGCCGGGAGGGACTCTCTGGTCGCGAAACTACTCGAAGGGTCCTTGGTGATCGAGAAGGGTAAGTCTCCGGTAGGGCATCTTGTCACTCCGACACGGCAAATTGCCCTGATGTCGTCAGCGGACACCGGGAGTCAGGACCTTTCCTTTCTCTCGACGAGTGCCGTCGCCGATATCGTCTTATTGGTTCTTGCCGCAGATGGCGGTCTGACCACTCGTGAACGTCGACATCTTTTGACCGCGGCGCTGTTGGGTGTTCCACACATTCTGGTCGCAGTCGACGGGATGGACAGAGTCGAGTATCAGCCTTTGGCCTATCAGAACATCGAGGCGGAGATCGAACTCATCGCCTCCTCGTTTGAGATCAAGAGTTTATCCATAATCCCGGTGTCGGCGCTCGACGGAGACAACATCCTGGCGTCAAGTGCGCGAATGCCCTGGTTTGAAGGCCGGGATCTTCTGTCTCACCTCGATTCCGTCAATGTAGCAACTTTCCATAACCCTGGGGGGGACCTCCGTCTGCCGGTGCAATGGGTGAAAGGTCGCCTTATCATGGGGCGTATAGCCTCGGGGTCGACCAAAGTGGGAGATACGCTTTGTCACCTACCCTCTGGGGAGATGCTGGTCGTCAAGACGCTGAAGCTTGGGGCGAGGGGCGTTGAGACGGCTTTCGCCGGAGACTCTATCGCGCTCACCTTCGAAAAGGATCCTGAGGTGGTCAGGGGAGAGCTACTAGTCGATCCCAAGAGCCTTCCAAACCGTTCCAGTGAAATCGATGCGATCCTGATATGGTTGAGCCACGAACCCCAGAAGGAGGATACCACCTACCTCGTTCATCACGGCTCGAGAGAGGTCAAGGCTCACGTTTCAGAGGTCGTTTCCATCCTAAGCACTGAGAGTCTCGCTTGGCAAAACGGTCACTCCCTTAGAAGACACGACATCGGCCGAGTACAGGTGACTACCGCCGAACCTCTCTTTTTCGACTCGGCGTCATCCATCCGCTCAATGGGTGTTTTCGCCGTCCTCGACGCGGAGACTTCAGCGGTCCTGGGAGTGGGTATTATGAGAGGACCAGTGGTGCGTACCGTGGACGTCACTTCGACGGCCGAGAGACTCGTGGGTAAACACGTGGTGAAAGACCCCACGTTGGTCCCCAAAGAGGCGCGCCAAAAGAGCTACGGGCATCGAGCGGCGGTCCTCTGGTTCACGGGATTGTCTGGTTCTGGGAAATCGACGGTGGCGAAAGCAGTCGAGAAGCGGCTTTACGACCGCAGGTGTCACACACTCTTTTTGGATGGAGACAATGTCCGCACCGGACTCTCCGGCGATCTAGGTTTCACACAAGAAGACCGCACGGAAAGCACTCGCCGGGTGGCGGAGTTGGCCGCTCTGGCTTACGAACAAGGGCAGATCGTCATTTGCAGCTTCATCAGCGGAACGGCGGACGCTCGAGACTTTGTCCGGTCTTTGCTGGACCAGGGAGACTATCTCGAGTTCTTCGTCAACTGCCCTTTAGAAGTCTGTCGGAGTCGCGACCCGAAAAAGTTGTATGAGCGGGCCGATGCCGGCGAACTGCTTTCTTTCAGTGGAGTCTCGCTTCCATATGAAGCACCGGAGAATCCCGACTTAGAACTCCGATCGGACCAGTTTGAGGTCGATATCTTAGCTGACCGGGTCCTTGATCTCTTGGAGCAACGCCAGGTCCTCAAACGCGTTTCACATTGATCCAGGCCAGACTTAGAAACCCGACTCCAACCGCGCAAACCCCTCCCCAACCGAAGTGCTGCCAAGCGAGTCCGGAGAGGGCCGATCCCAGGGCGCCTCCCACGAAGTAGAAGATCTTGAAGATGGTGTTGAGACGACTCTGAGCGTCGCAGTAGCGGCGATAGATTTCCGACTGGTTGCTAATGTTGGCGGCTTGGGCGGCCATATCCAAGATGACAACAGAGACTATCAGCACACCCAAGGACGGACCGGCCAAACCCATGATTAGGAAGGACCCGACCATGACCGCGATGCTCACGAGTAGGACGGATCTTGCGCTGATGCGGTCCAGCGAGCGACCCACCATTCCGGCGGCAACTGCGCCTCCAACGCCTAAGAGACCAAACGCTCCAATGCGATCGGTGCCCAAATGGAAAGGAGGCGCCGCCAAGTAGAAGGCCAGAGTCGCCCAGAAGGCAGACAGAGCGCCGTACATCAGGCTTCCGGTGAGGGCGATGGAGCGCAAAGCGGCACGCTCTCGGATCATATGACCCAGAGACCATACGAGCCCTAAGTAGCTTCTCATTGTAGCCGACTCGCCATCTGAGCCCGGCTCTTTTGGCAGAAGCTTACTAAGTGACAAAGCCAACCCCCACATGGTGAGCCCCCACAGGACGTACACCCAACGCCAAGCCAGGTGGGCTCCCAAGAATCCGCTCAACGTGCGGGACAGAAGGACACCACAGAGGCAGGCGCTCATAAAGTAGCCCAGGTTACGTCCCCGGTCCCGATCAGAACTCTTTGAGGCGATGTAGGGGAGGACGATCTGTGCCTGAACCGCGGAGAGGCCGATGCCCAGAGCCGCCAATTTCATCAGAGAAAAATCGTCAACGAAAGCGCAGCTTACCAAGACGGCCCCGGCCACGCTGAGCAACGCCAGCAGAAGCCGCCTGGGCTTCATAACGTCTCCCAGGGGAGCGACAAGTAGCAGACTCAAGACGTAGCCCACTTGAGCGAGCGCTGCCATCAGGCCCATCTGAGCAGGCGAACGCCCGAAGGTCGCTCCGATCTGCCCCAACAGAGGTTGACTGATGTAGATATTGCCGACAGTGAAAGCGGCTGTAAGGATAAGCAGCCAGAGAAGCTTTGGGGGTAGGTCTTCAGATGTTTGAATGGTCTTCCGCATCTCGTCTTTTTAAGATAGGCTTTTTGTTGAGATATGAGAAATATATAATTTTACTAGAATTTATACTCCTGGAGTCTTAATGGATCTGCGACATCTTCGATATTTCATCACCGTCGCAGAGGAGTTGAACTTCACGCGGGCCGCCCAGAGGTTGCACATGGCTCAACCGCCGCTCAGCCAGCAGATCGCCCAGTTCGAACAAGAGTTGGGATTGACACTGTTTGACCGGAGTACGCGCAAGGTGGCACTCAGCGCGGTAGGGGCCGACCTATTAACTGAGGCTCGAGCTATTTTGGAGAGCGTGGACCTCTTTTTGGCGGGAGTAGAATCTCGCCGACGGGGCGAGAGGGGACAACTGCGTCTCAGCGTGATTTCTGGCTTGGCGAACTCGGAGTTGGCGGAACTCCTGCGGGATTTTCGCGGCACCTATCCCGGAATCAGCGTATCCTTGGAAGTCCATCCATCCGTTTGGCAATTGAAGGCGTTTCGTGACAGCGCTTTAGATGCGGGGTTTTTATCGCGACCCGAAGCCGAGCTATCCGGCTTGGGCAGTGTACGGATTCTAGAAGGTCCGATGGTGCTGGCGGTTCCTCGAGAGCATCCGTTGTGCGCCCGAGCACAACTTTCCTGGCAGGACCTCAACAGTGAACCGATGATCTGGATAGAAGCGGCCTCAACGGCGGGGGACTACTATGCGGAAATGCGATTGCGCTGCCGAGAGGCCGGGTTCGAACCTCTTGTCACCCAATACGCCCCCAACGGCGCCACCCAGATCTGGATGGTCTCGGCAGGATTAGGCGTCGCGCCTATTCACGTCACCCCAAAGCGGGCAGACTGGCCTGGGGTTGTCTTCTTGTCGCTCCCCGATAATGCTCCTAGACACGAGATTCGTTTTGCTTGGAAAGCGACATCGCTCTCGCCGGCACTCGGCCATTTCATCGACTTTGTGAAAGCGCGTTTGGAAGGCTAGGTCGCAAAGAATTCGCGGCAGGGTTCCGGCTCTGACTTCTGTAAAGTCGGAACATCGTCAACGACTGAAAGGGTGGAACGATGACCGAATCGAGTGGACGGATGGAATTGATCAACTATTTGAAGCTGGTCGCGGAATTGAATCTCGATTGGACGATTGTGAGTGAGACCAGTCAAATCCTACTGGATTTTTCAGAATCGGAGTTGACTGACGCTGACAGGCAACAGGGTCTCGAAGACTTGTACTCTGAGAATCGAGTCAAAATTCGTCGTCTGAGATGGACAGACTGTCCGACAATCGCTGGAAAGATCAGGCATGTTTGGCTGAAGGCTTACAGGGCGAAAGACGACTTTTTGGCTCGAGCGATTGAAGTGATGGTTCTCTATCGTGGATTGGCGTCGTCAACGGATCAGGCCGCGGAGGCGATCGCTGGAATTCGTGAATGCGGGCACCTGAGCAAAATAGTTTCCAAGTCCGGCCTTATAGCGGGATCGGAAACGTTGTGGATCATGAAAGAGCATTTCGTCGACCCCTCTGAGATTCCAGGGCTTTTTGATAGCTGAATCCGCGCTAGTTCTTAAACGTTGAAGCGAAAGTGCATCACGTCGCCGTCTTTAACGACATATTCTTTGCCTTCCAATCGAAGCACGCCCTCTTCTTTGGCACCTTTTTCGCCGCCTAAGCGAACGTAGTCATCATAGGCTGTGACTTCGGCTCGGATGAAACCTTTTTCGAAGTCGGTGTGGATGACGCCGGCGCACTGTGGGGCTCGAAACCCGTCAGTAAAAGGCCAGGCACGCACTTCCTTTTCGCCGGCGGTGAAGTAGGTCTTCAGGCCCAATAGGTAAAATGCAGAGCGGATCAGTTGGTCGACGCCCGAGGATTCTACTCCCAATGTGATGAGGTAGTCCTGTTTCTCGGCTTCGTCGTCCAAGCTCTGAAGCTCGGCCTCGATCTGGGCAGAGATGGCCACGATCGGCCGGCCCTCGGTAGCGGCGACCTGGGCGAGCGCCTTGTAGTGAGGGTTGGACATAGGGTCCGCGAGGTCTTCCTCGGAGACGTTGCCCACGTAGAGAATGGGCTTGGCGCAGACCAGTCCGGAACGTTTCAAGATCAGCAGTTCATCCTCGTCGAAGTCGGACATATTGAGCACATGTCCCTGTTCGATGATGGGAAGAATTTTTTCGTATAGGTTTTTTTCAGCGATCCCGTCGGCGTCTTTCGCCATAACAGCTTTTTTGAGCCGGGGAAGCCTTTTCTCAAGCGATGCGGCGTCGGACAGACAGAGTTCGATCATGATGGTTTCCACGTCGCGGACGGGGTCCACGGTGTCCTCAACGTGCTGAATGTTGGAATCTTCAAAACAGCGGACCACGTGAATGACCGCGTCCACCTCGCGGATGTTGGCCAAGAACTGATTGCCCAGGCCTTCGCCTTTGGATGCGCCTTTCACCAAACCCGCGATGTCGACGAATTCGAACACGGCGGGGATCACTTTTTGAGTCTTGGCGATGTCCTTCAAGACCCACAGTCTAGGGTCGTTGACCTTGACGATACCTGTGGTGGGCTCGATGGTGCAGAACGGGTAGTTGGCACTCTCGGCGGAGAAGGTTGAGGTGAGGGCGTTGAAGAGGGTGGACTTCCCGACATTGGGGAGTCCTACGATTCCGGCTTTAAGCATAGCGCGCGGCTTTCCAAAAGGCTGCGCGAAGTCCTCCTGTCGGAGCGGACGCTAACTGCTACAGTTTGATCGGTGCCCTCAGCCACTGAATCCGAGGAGGCTAGCTCAAAAGGACGGGAGCTTTGTGGATCATCGCGAATTTCAAGGTTAGCGGATCTCTAATCCTTTTCGATACTGTAGGAACTCCCGGATTTCTTAATCACGACCGTGTCGCCGTCACTAAAGGTGCCTTCGCACACTTCCGAGCCCGAGACCGTTACCGTAATGGTTATGGAACTTGCCGACCCGCCAACCTCGGTGTTGGTGTTGGATTCGAGCGACCGGGTTACGGTGGAGGAGCCCTTGACTTTCAAATCCACTTTTTCGCCCGTCTTGTTATTCAACTTGACCCCGGCCCAGGCAGGTAAAGTCATTGCCGCGACCAGAATCGCGATGGCCAGTTTCTTCATGTTTTCATCCCCCATTAAGAATTCGCTTGCGCTGTTGGCCCTCTTCGCAGAATCGGAGCGTAGTCCTTGAGCGAGTCATGCTCGAACTTGGTCGGCAAAGACAAAGCGGTCCCGGGCGGGTTTGGCTAACAGGTCTAAGCACACCAGCAGAAAAGTAGTTTAAGTGGCCGCTCTTAACTATCTTTATCAATACGCCCGTCCCTCTCAGGCCACGCCCCAAAAGGTGGCCTTGTCCACTTGCACGGGCGAGGGAAAAAATCCCCACTTTTTCGAAGGTCACTTAGTCTACCCCACGCCCACGGCACAGATGCTGATGGTGCTTAGCCAAGTTGTTCGAACTCACTTCTTTCTCAAACGTCCTCCCATTCTCGATCCTGTGCTCACTAGTACCGAAGACGTCTTGCGTTTAGAAGGCTTCAGTGGATGCTGCGGTGTGTATGTGCGAATCGATCTCCCTAGCACATCCTTTGATGGGAACTTTTTTGGTCGGGGGACTACCAATGTCGATTTCAATGAGACCATGAGACGAGCGCTGTCCCAGATTCAAGACCGGGAGAGAGTCAAGCTCTCCGTAGGACAAGATCAAGTGGTTTTGCAGCGCGGCGGCGAGAGCACTGTGGAGAAGAAAGTCAAGCTACCAGTGCGCTGGCTCAAAGCTTTTGGGGAAGTACAGACTTATCAACCACGCTTTCAGCTCAAGCTTGAGGTCGACGCCGCTGAGGCACTAAAATTCGTTCGCAGCCTCCCTAAAAACTCTCCTCCCAAGCAAGCTTCCTATGCGCGCAGAACCGGACGAGCCCTTCGCCTGTCCCAGCGAGTTGGAAAGGATGCTGTCTTGCTGAACGGTGCTCACAGAGTAGCGGTGTTGGAACCCTTGCTTCCAAAGGCCGAGGGACTGCGAGTGTGGGTCGACGAGCAAAGCGACGTGAGTGGATGGGAAGTGCATGGACCTGCCGGACGACTTCTAGTGGTCCTGAGTCCCGAGGTCTATCGAGGTTTTTCCGGTGAGGGACAACTACTCGAGAGCCTAGCTTCAAGCGGCAGTCACGAGTTGGTGAGTCGAGTGAGGGCGACTCTCAAGTGGCAGTCGCACGTCGACCCGAACGTCCTGGCGCAACAGATCGGAGTCTCTAAGGAAAAGATCCAGGAGGCTTTAGCGGTTTTGGGTGCTCGAGGTTTAGCTGGTTACGACGCTCACCGGCAAGCTTTTTTCCACAGAGAACTTCCTTTCGATCTGGATCTCGTGGAAAGTCTCCAACCGCGTCTCAGAGCGGCCCGACAGCTCTTGGACCAGAAAGATGTGGAAGCCCTGAAAGAGGATGAATACCTGGTCGCGGGTACCGGGGTGAGGCACCACGTCAGATTGACCGACGACGGAGACCGCTGCTCTTGTCCATGGTTCTCCAAGCATCAGGGTCAACGAGGTCCCTGCAAGCATATCTTAGCGGCTCAGTTATCCTGTGAAGATTGACGAGATCGCGAACGCCATCGCTCGGGCCAGTGTTGAGATTCTGGTCCCTCTTTTAACATCGCTCAACGAACAAGAGCGTCGAGATTTTCGCTCACAAATCTATCGGTGGTATCGTGAAATTGATTCAGGAGAAGAGACTTCTCTTCCCAGAAAGCCCCAGTCTGGGGCCCATCACGCGGCTGCCTTGGCGGTGCTTGCCACCGGAAATCTGAAAGACGTGCAGCGCACTCAAATATGGTGGGGGCTTAACCGGGACGACACAATGGTCCCAATCGCCTTTAAGATTCTTGAGGCTCGGCGACCAAAATGGGCAGACTCGTGGCTGAATAAGCAGATCGCAGGTGAGAGTTTTTTTCCCTGGGCTTTGCTAGAGAAGTTGGTCGCCTCCGGGATTTGCGAGAAGCCGACGACAGACGACTACATTCGCTTCCTTGGCAACCGTTTCAACGATTTTCAGGTGCCACTCGTTCCGAGGCTCAAGGCCAGGCCTTGGTTACTAGAATCCGACGTTTGGCGACTTTTCGAAGTGGAGACGAGCGCTTTCAGCATGGATCCTACTAACTGGGCCGGTCACTATCCTCACGCAGAAACCTGGGGGACGGCTTTCGTAGACCTTGCTTCGACGGGCGTCATTCCTCGAGAGAAACTTTTGGACTTCGCCCTACAAGGTTTGGCAAGAGACCTCAATCAGAAAATGGCGACCGGTATTCTACGCTTACTCAAAGCTCTGAAGCCTCGCGCTGCCGAGTTGGGAGACCGACAGGCTATCCTAAGGGAACTCTTAGCCAGTGCGACCTCTTTTGTGGCCAAGTTTGGTCTCGCTGCTCTCAAGAAGGCCAAGCCGCTGGACGCAGAGGAGTATCTAAGAGCCGCCCTACCGGTATTTCGTTTATCGGTGAAGGGCAACTCCCTCACGCTGCTCAAGCATGCTCGAGACCTGCTCGAAGACAACGCCACTCCCCTGGAGACCGTGGTGCCTCTTTTTGAGGCGGGCCTGACCCACGCCCACCCAGATGTGCGCGATTACGCGCTCAACTGGTTGCAGGCCCAAGGTCTAAAAGCTCTTATTCAAGAGTCAAACGAGCCAGAAGAACTCGAGGTAGAGCTAGACCTAAAGGCGGTAGATCGCAAGTGGCTCGAACTCCTCGACTTTGATAGTCAAGGCTTTCCGGGCCCACTGCGTTTTCGACCCTCTGCCGTTCCGTATCTGAGCGGTCTCAATGAGGTGGTACCTATCGATACTCTTCAGGAATTGATCGATGAGGTGGCCGCTGCCGTAGAGGATCTTCCCTGCGGCCTTCAGTTAGAACGAATCTTGGGTGGTCTGTCCCGACTCTGCAATCTGCGCCCTGCTGATTTTAGCGTAAGAACGGAAGCTTTGCTAAAGAGAATTACAGAATTTCAGTCCACTGAAACCTTGCGAGGTCTGGTAGCGGGATATGCGGGTGTCTCGTATCTGATGCGCCGCCTTCTGCTCGTCTGGCTGACAGATTCTGTTGCCCCGGTAAGCGAGTCAAAATATTATCGACCGCTCAACGTCTATCCCTTTCTTCGTGCAAGGCTTCTGGAATTGACCGCTCGAGTAGCCAAGCGACTCAGCGCCCCCATGCTTTGTGAACCCACTCATCAAGCCGGCTGGCTTCTTCCAGAGGCCTTAGTCAACCGTTTGAATAGTGCGACCGAAGAACCCGGCGAAGCCGATCTCATCCAAGCCTTTCTGCGTCTTTCCCCCATCGGTCGAGCGTCGGCGTTGGCTCTCACTCAAGGAATACAGGCCTGGTGGGTTGAGCCTCTTCGGTGGGCCTTTGGCGGGACCCAGAGTCCACCCCCGAAAGCCCAGAGGCCGGAAGTGTGGTTGGCCGCCTGGAGGGCCAGAGGGCCTCTCGCCGCCCTCGACCACGTCGCCTTAAAGAAGCTCCCCGGTCAGGCCAGAAACCCGGCCAGCTTTCAGTGGAACCCCCAATGGGTCGGAACGGAGCACAAATTTCCTAGATTTCAATGGGAGTGTGCGGCAACCCCTCAGGTAACGAAGTTGGGTGCCCTGAAGTCTCTACTGTTTGGCGGAAAGTATCGTCAAGAACTCCTCCCGACGCTTCAGTTCCAACACCGCTCAGAAACCAGGATTTGGGAGAGCGTCGATCTTCAGAGCCCGTGGGTGACTCGCTGGCTGGCTCTGATCTGGCCTGGCGAACTTAGAGGGTACTGGCGTCAGGCTGCGGACCGTATCCTCGAGCGAATGGACATCGACCGTTCTTCCACCTTCCCCAATTTTGCCTGGTTAGACCCGCTCTTCGAGGTCGATCGTACTTGGGACGAGCTAGAGTACCTGATCTTGGTTCTGGGTCTTATAGGCAAAGATTCCGATGTGGCGGGTCTTTGCGTGGACGCTGCGATTGACGGAATCACAGACGGTCGTTTCCACCCGCACGACTTTCTCACAGTTATCCAGCGAGTCTATGAGTCCAATTGGGTTAAGTCCAATCGCCTCGCTGCGAGTTTTACTGAAGTGGCAAGGGTGGGTCCTCTTCACGAACGGGTGGTGGCTGAAGTTGTTGGCCGCTTGCTGGGCCTTCCTTTACCCAAGGGCGGATACCATCTTTTGCAACTTATGCTGGAGATGGGTCAAGGACTACCCGCTGAGGCATCCCAGAAGCTCGCCGAAATTTCAGGGACAAGCAAGACGGCCAAGTTGGTCAAGAGACTTCAAGCCCTTGGAGAACCAAGGCCGCTTTCGGATTTTCGTGAATTGGCTCTTGAGGGACGGCTCGAACGAGCCAAACGATGGAGTGGGGCGTAACGAGTCCATTGTACTTAAAAGATCCCAGCGGGCGAGACGGCCGGTTTCGCACAGAGATAAGATAACGCATCCTATAAAATCGTTGCCATCTGATCGCCTAGCAATTCGCGGGCCAAAGCGAACGTCTCTTCGCTCGGTTCGACGCCCAACTCTTCCTCGAGGGTCTCTAGACAAAGGGTGAATGTGCGTGGCAACAGATGTTCGTGGCCCATCTGGGACTGACCGCGCATCATCAGGCGGTAGGCTGGTTCCCAGGTGGCATCGAGCCCTAGGATCCGTTGGGCGAGTTCCACGGCCTTGGCGGGCTGAGCGCGTTCTAGATAGGCTGTGGCTAGGCTTTGAGCGAGGTTCAGGGCGAGCCGATCATACTTCTGTCGAACCGGGACCAGGGCGTCTAAATACGGATAGTCTTCACAGAAGGGTCCTCGGTACAGTTTGAAGGCCCGCTCCATAGCCTCAATGTCGCAATTGTTTTGGGATTCGCGGCACAACTGCTCAAAGCGTTGCGCGTCGAGGTCCACTTTCTCCGAGAGAAGACGGTATCTTTCTTCCTGACGGTCCAGGCAGAAGGCTATGCTGTTTTTCTCACGTTCGGGCTCCAGAGCATCTGAAAGAGCGTGCAGGGCCACTCGAAAGTCTCGAAGAGCCGCTTTCTGGTCGGCCTGAGGCCACAGTTGGGCAGCCAGATCCTCGCGATGGAAGAAGCTGTCGGGTGCGGTTAACAGTATGACCAGCAGTTCGCGGGCTTTTTTCCTTTTAAAAGCTTTGGTGGGCACCGGTTCGCCGTCGCGCAAGAGACTGAGCGAGCCTAAGCAGAAGACCTGGAGGCTCCGTGGAGAGGGCACCGGGCCGTTGACGGGCAGGTCAGCGTTCACCGAACCCGGGGGCGGACCGAACAGAGTCGGGCGGGTGGCAAGAAAGGGAAACTCTTCCAGAGCCTTGCGCCCCTGAATGTCGAATGCTCCCGACTCAGACAGTGCGGACATCCAAACCTCCGCCAAAGCGAAGCCGAACCGGTCTCGGCAACGACGGAAGTTCTCTCGCACTTTGCCCAAATTCGTCGTGGCGTCTTTGGGGATATCTCGTGACAAAATACAAGCGTAGACCAACTCGAGCCAGGTTTTCAACCAACGGTCTCCGCTTTTTTGGGCCAGATCGATGCCTGCCAGGACGGCCTCGAGAGCTCTCGGCGTGTGTCCAAGCCATTGGTGATAGAGTGCTTGGCCCATCAACATTTCCACTCTGAGACGCTCGACCCCCAAAGAACGGATCAGAGTGTCCGCTTGGGTGTACAAAGCCAAAATCTCCTCTGGGTCGGCGACGACTTGGGCCTTGGCTCCCACCAGTCGCGCGTGGGCGATTCGGGTCAAGGCTACCGCTTCGGTCAACCGATCTTTGAGACGTCGCGCCTGGTCCAGCACCACGGTCGCCAAGCTCAAAGCCTGCTCGTGACGACCCTCGTGACTGTGAATATAGGAGAGCACCAATCGTGGCTCGCGATGGCCCTCCAGCACCCCATCCTCGGGACTGGGCGCCAGGCCATGCTCAAGAGCCGTCTCTAGGCCGGCCCGCGCCTCCGCCAGTCGGCCAGAGCGTAGGAGTAGACGGGAAGTTAGCGCGAAATCTTCTTCGGTTTGATCATCCCAGCGAGCGGCCAAGCGTCGATAGCGGGCGGATTGGCGGGCGTTCCCCTGATTGACGGCGTTTTCCGCGAAACGGCCCAGAATTTTCGCCTTCTCTCGACGCTCGCGTATAGAAAGCGCTCGATACGCTTTTTTCAGGTACTGATTGGCCTGGAGTGGACAGACTGCGTCGAGATAAAGACCTGCCGCCGCGCTCCACGCTTGGGCTTCGAGAAGATTTTGCTCATCACTTCGGGCCAATCGTGCTGACTCGGTATAGGCGGCTATTGCGGCCGACGGGTCGCCAAGTCGCCAGGCCACATCTCCTCTGATGCGAGAGAGCACCGGGTGCGCTGAGGTCCGGTGCAACAGGCCTTCCAGCAGATGAAGCCGGCCCGCGCGCAACAGATCGTCACCGTGAACAAGAAGCCGGTCTCGAAGGTCCTCGGGTGAGCGGGTCAACTCTAGTGCCTCCCAAGCTCGGCCTGTCTGAAGCAGACCTTCTATGGCCTGGGCTCGCAGTGCGTCAGAGGCCCCCGCCAGAGACTGCTCGGAGAAGAGAGGGTGAAGTTGCAAGCGATCTTTGTCCAAGGGGTGAACCAGCAGCCCTTCTTGGGCCAGAGTTGTCAGCTCATCCCAGATTTCAGGGTTGCGGATTTCTGCGCGTGTGGCCCAGCTCATGAGGCCGAGCAAGTTCACGGCGTCTTTACCTCGGGGACTGAGATCCGTGGTGGCCATTCGGAGGAGGCTTGTGCTCAAGTTATCCCTTTCGGCATCCCAGCGGTCCTGGGGGTGACGCATCAGCACGGCCGCGGCCAGAGGCCAGCCAGAAGTGAGGTCAAAAAGACGGTTACCGTTGTTTGGCGAGAGTTCTTCCAGATGCTTGGCGGTGAGGGCGAGTTGGTGGCTTTTGATCACGGCCAGGTCTCCTCTCATCTCTCGCAAGCCAAGGTCCGCAAGTTCAGGGGTCGAGCGACCGCTCAAAATCAGTTGGCAATCCGGGGGACGATAGTCGAGCAGATAGCTCAACAGCAAAAGGCAGCCCTGGGTGTCAGAGTTTGCGGTCTCCAGATGATGGAGATCGTCGACTAGAAAGCGCACCGGCCCTTTCTCGAAGAGCCTCTCCAAAAGCTGGTCGATCTGCTGTTGCCAGGGGGTGTCTTGGAGGTAAGTTTCTTGGCAGCCGACGGCGGTGAAGAGAAGTTCCAAAAGGCTTGCCGGGGTCTCGCCGAGTCGCGAGCAAAGAGCATAAGCGGTGAGCCGAGCATCGGTCCCGACCGCATGGGCCCAGCGGGTCAATAACTGACTTTTACCAAAGCCGGCTCCCGCGCTCAACACAATGATCGGACGGTCCAGGAAGGCGTCCAGGTCAGGGCGCGCTATAAGACCGGGTTGGGGTGGGGGAAGGGTGATCCGAGCTTGGGCTATCACTTCGCGATGTTCTCGTCGGAGGGCTTGGGTGCCTGTTGATGCCGAGTCCAAAGTTGTATGGGCTGTTTAACAGCATTGTGACGCCTCTCTTGTAGTCTGTTCTCAACGACAACGCGCCCCCATTTGAACCGAGGAGTTACTATGCGAATCAGAGCCGGAAACCTAAACACTGTCATCTCATCACCGCCGGCCTCGAAGGCCCCTGCACGAAATGCTTTACAAAGACACGCTGACTACTTCGACGGAAACAAGGATGGACAAGTCACGGTGGGAGAGGCCTATCGCGGAATGCGCGACCTCGGTCTCGGCCGAATCTCGGCCGCCTTCGGTGCCTTCGCGGGTAACGCGTTCCTGGGACCTGCCACAGGCGCGCCATGGCATCACCCTTTGAATATTCAGACCGATAATATTGTCAAAGGCAAGCACGCTGGAGACACAGGGAGCTTCGACGCCGACGGGAACTTCGACCAAACCAAACTGAGCAGCATGTTCGCGCTCCACGACGCCAACAAGGATGGAGCTTTGAGCGACTCAGAGATTTCGTCGATGATCGCGGTGAACAAAAAGGGGAGCAAACTAGGGAGCTTCCTCTCTAAGGTTGAGTTCGGGTTACTCATGAAGGTGGCGGGGGAGGTACGTACGGCGGACGGCAAAGAGTCGCGAGTTCTCACTCGTGAGCGGATGCAGAGTTTTTACGACGGCACGCTCCTGTACGTGTTGGCTGGGCAGTCTGTTCCTAGTGCTCTGTCAAGCTAAAACGCCAGCTTTTCGAAGGTCTAAAGCGAGCCTGTTCATCTTTCCTGGAGGCTTCTGTCTTTCTTGAAGAACTGCGCGCAGAAGAGCTTTGCCGCGCTCGATTTTAGGCCAAGGGGTGTCGAGTAGCGCATTGGAAAGCCCATGAACTCCCGGCTCCAAGGCGCTAAACTCCCGGCTCCAAGGCGCTAAACGCCTTGCTCCGGTTACTGTATTGGTTGAGACGCTCCAAGGTTCCGTAGACAAGGTTAGACCCCGCGAATTCGGCTCCGCTTTCGCGAAGGTCGGCTTCAAAGTCTCGCGGGTCGTCGCAGCGCAGAAATCGCAAAACGAGATCTCCGCGACTCGGTCGGACGCGTGCCCCCCCAGGCGGCTCGCGAAAGTTGGTTCCATAGCTTTTTCGCACCCACGAGGCTTCGCCGCCTCCACCCGACGCCCGGAATCTGCGGGTTTGGCGATAATCTTATCAGCAAACCCGCAGAGTTGGTCGGAATTGGCCGCCTTCGCCCGTTCGCGCAGTGAATCCAGTTTCGATGAAAAGATTGCCACCGAAAGCGGATCGTCGCGGCTGCTGGCCGACTGGCTCTTAATGCGAGGCGGCGCCGACTGCCAGCCTGGCTCGCCGACTCCCAGCCTCGAAGCCCCGCCCCCCGCCACGGATTCAGTGGCGTTTCCGCCACATTTTCAGTGGCGGGGCCTTGGTTCCATAGCTTTTTCGCACCCACGAGGCTTCGCCGCCTCTAGACGGCGCTCGGCGGTGAGAGGCAGGACCGAGCCGAAGTGTACCCCGCCGGTCGCCCCGCCCGTGCCCGCCATGGCCTAAGTCGTCGCGGGGCCTTTGCGCCCGGGACCAGTTTCAGGCAACATAAAGCCGCCGACCGCCAGCAGAACCGAGGAGACGCTGAAGATGCGCAGTCCGTAGCCGTAGCTTCCGAAATGATCGGCTAGGTAGCCGGTCAGCCAAGGGCTTATTGTGGACACGATGTAGGCCAGGCTGAAGATGCATCCCATCATCAGAGCGACACGAGGTGCGTCCACGTTGGGCAACTCCATGGGGATGGTGAAGAGCGGCGCGACGTATAAGAACAGACTGGCCCCTAGCAAGACCGCACAGAGAACTCTCACGTCTTGCGAACTCGATGTGATGAGCCCCCAACTTGAGAGGGGCATCAAAACCCCGGCGGTGATGATGAGTGGGCGACGTTGACCCAATTTGGAGCAGAGGATGCCGCTGACGATGGCAACCGGGATGCCGACCAGATTGAAGAGGCTGGTAAGTGAGCTTGCGGCCGCCCGGTCGAGTCCGAAAGCTTGCTCGAAATGCGAGGGCAGCCAAGTGTTCAGAGCGAGATACAGCGATAGCGGCCCCGTGAAGGCCAGCGCCAGCCACCAGGTTTCGGGCAAGACAATGACATCTTTGAGGCTAGGCTTAGCCTCGGCAACGTCAGCTTTGACCTCTTTCGTGATAGGTCCGACGGCACCCAGAAGAGCCCACAGGATGGCCAGCATAGCGCAGGCTGCTCCGAAACCGACCAGTGTATTCCGCCAGCCAAACTGAGCCGCCGTGGGAACGGTGGCGAAGAGCGCCACGGTGATTCCGGTGTTGACCGCGACGTTGTTCAGTCCGGTCACGATGGGGAGTTCATTTTTGGGGAACCAGGTCATCACCAAGGGACCCATCAGTGTGACGATGATGGCGCCGCCCACTCCGAACAGGAAGCGTCCGGCCAACAGTGCGTGAAAGTTTGGCAAGAACGGGATCACGACCGCCAGCGACGCGAAGCCGGCACCTACCAACAGGGCGTTCTTCAGGCCCAGGCGGGCAGCAATGGCGCCGGCGAACAAAGGAACGAAAGCCTTGGCCATGGAGACCAACGAAATCATCAAGCCGCCCTCGGCTTTGGAAAAGGAGAACTGTTGCCCGAGTTCGGCCATCAATGGGGCGTAGGCCAGCCAGCTGATCCCGAAGACCAGATAGAGACTGAAAATGAGGATTTCAATGAGATATCGGCGCGAAGAGGTTATCTGTGTCATCGTTTCGCCAATTCCGTTTTCAGTACTTTTCCGGCCGCGCTCTTGGGTAGCGCGACTTCCAGCCGAAACTCCTTGGGAATCTTATAGCCCGCTAGGCGCTCGCGGCAATACGACTTGAGACTTCCACCGAGGTCTGAGGAGGCGGTCTCTCTTAGGACCAAGTGGGCTCGACCGACTTCTCCCCATTTCTCATCGGCCACTCCCACAACGGCCACTTCGGCCACCTCGGGGTGCCCCAACAGCACTTCTTCGATCTCCGCGGGGAAGACGTTTTCACCGCCTGAGATGAACATCTCTTTCTGACGACCACAGATGGTATAGTAGCCGTCGGCATCGAAGGTGGCGAGATCTCCGGTGGACAGCCATCCATCTCCCGAAAGTACGGCGGCGGTAGCGTCGGGACGGCGCCAGTAGCCGGACATGACGTGCGGGCCGCGGATCTGGATTTCGCCGACCTCGTCACACTCAGCCAACTGACCGTCGCTCTTCATCAAGCGGAGGTCCACATAGGGGAGGGGACGACCCACCGTTTGGACGCGGGCCTCAGCTTCGCTCTGGGCGATGCCGAAGTTGTTGGGGCCGGCTTCGGTCAAACCGTAGCCTTGGCGCAGCGGAAGCCCTAGATTCCAGTAAGCTTCGAAGAGCGGCTTGGGACATGGCGCGCCACCCGATATCAGGACTTTGAGTCGGCGCAACTTCTCGGGGTCAAAGGTTGGGCTCTCTTTGATCATGTGGTACATCGTGGGCACCAAGAACAGCAGGCTGCATTTCTCATCCACCAACAACTGCAGAGCGGCTTCCGGCTCGAAGGAAGATGTCAAGACTACCGTGCCGCCTAGACAAAGAAGCGGTGTGGCGAAGACGTTCAATCCACCGGTGTGAAAGAGGGGTGTGAAGACGGGAGCGATGTCTTCCACCGAGAGCCCCCATCCGGTGATGGTATTGACGGCGTTCCAGTGGATGGAGCGGTGGGTTAAGAGAGCTCCCTTGGGCAGGCCCGTGGTTCCGCCGGTGTAGAAGATGGCGACCGCTTCATCTTCGGAGACGTCGCTGAGTTCGGGGATGTCGTGCTCGTTGACGTTCCGCTCGATAAGACTGTCAAGATGCATTGTATTGGGATGATGGGGAATGAGGTCGGCCTTGAAGCTGCCGTCGACGAACATCACAGCGGCTTGGCAGTCGGCTAAGATCTGCTCTTGCTCGTTCTTGGAGAGGCGCCAGTTCAACGGCACCGTGATGGCACCGAGTCGGGCCGCGGCGAAGAAGAGGGGGAAAAAGCGGATGTCGTTCTGGGCTAAGATCGCAACCCGGTCTCCTCGGCCGATACCTAGGCCTTGAAGCGTGTGGGCGGCGGACAGCGTCTCGGCGAACAGCGCCGCGTAGCTCAGGCGGCGCCCGGTCTCAGCACAGACAATCGCTTCTTTCTCGGGTCGGAAGTGCGCGTGGGCGGGAAGCCAGCGGTTGATGTTCATATCGTAAGTCCCCTTATCGGTGAAAGAATTTTCTTCTGACATCACCATATGGGAATAGGGTTGCAAGAGGGTTGCACGAACGAGCGCAGTAATGACGCTTCACTCGTCATTCGGCGAATTCTTCCTTGATGGGCGGAGGGGAAGCTTATGCAAAAAGCAGACTGGCGTGAAGTTCTGGTTGCGGGATTGGCGATGTTGCTGGTTGCTCACATTGGTCTCATTGGCCTGGGTTTGAGCGCACTCCTTGTTTACCATTCGTCGGGGAACCTAACTACATGGGTCACGGCCGCCTGCGTTGGCCTGGTGGGTTTAGGGGGCTTTCTGTGTTCGCGAAACCCTTTCGGGTATAGGGTTCTACCAGTATGTTGCGCCATTCCGTATCTCCTGGTGGCTAAGGAAATGGTGGCGCCGTCTCTCTTTAGATTGCCGGGCTTCGAACTCTTCATTTCCCCGGCCTTATTTGTGAGCTACATTCTACTGGTCGGCTTTTTGAATAAGTTGGGACTCAAGTTCGGAGACAAGAGATTGTGTCGGCACACGAAGGTGATCCGATGGACGTTCATCGTTGCGTTCGTTTCGATCTTTTTGAATTTCGGTTTCCTGATGGAGCCTCAGGGGTCGACGACCATTGGGTCCTTCGCCCTCAACCTGCTGATGTGTTCGATGGTAGTTTGGGGCTGTGGAAGTTTTCTTTTCGCGCTCGGTCGAGCGGTGCAAGTGGTTCAGCACGGCGAGAACGCCAAGGCTGTTGACCCGGTCAGTCTCTAGAGAAGATGTTTCAGCGAGAACGTCGTGTCGGGCGCCAAGATCGCTAGGTCGGTGCGGTTCCTTTGGTTCGGTTCCTCTTCGCCACACTTAGAGTTCCACAGGCTAAAAGCTAAAAGAGCCTACCCTTTTCGGGGTAGGCTCTTTTAGGATTTAGGTTTAGAGTAGGCTACGATGGTGCCGCGGAGCACCGACGGGCGGGGGCTATTTACCTGCCGGTACTTTGCTCTCGGAAAGAGCTTCGGGGAGCACGTTCTTGACCGCGATTTTAGTCAACAGCTTGTCCGCATCGCCTTCTTCTTGCTGGATCTCATTGAGGATCTTGGCGACGTCCTTGTGGCCGAGAACCTTCGCCATCTCTTCGGTACAGCCGTAGGCGGCAATCTCGTAATGTTCAACGCGTTGAGCCACAGCAATGAGTGCCGCGTCGCGAGCGAACGATTTGTCGAACTCCTTGATGATACCTTCGCCTTCTTCGACGAGTCCTTTCATGGCGTCGCAAGTCTCACCAGTGAGTTTCTTGCCGAGAATTTCTCCAATTTTGGTGAGTCGCTCTTTTTGCTTCTCGGTTTCTTTGAGATGGTCTTCGAATGCCTTAGCAAGCTCTTCTGACTTGGCGGCCTTGGCCAGCTTCGGCAGCGCCTTAATCATTTGCGACTCAGCGCTATATAGGTCTTTGAGTTCGTGCAGAAATACTTCCTGAATGGTGCTCATATCGTGATCCTTTCGGTACAGGGCGTAGATGAAATTTGAAAACCGCCGGTTAGCCAGAGGCTTTGGGCGTCTTCGCTACTTAGGCAATCCTAGACCGTGGTGATAGGTCAGGACACACCTGTTGGCCCCTTACGAGACCCTACTGGAGGAGCTATCCGAGTAGGTCTACCTTGACGTCGAAAGGCCGCGCGAGACGAAGCCGACTTTCTGTGTCAGAAGACACTGCTGAAGCTAATAGAATAGGTCTTGAAGATAGTGAACATGCCAAGTCGGGGCTGGCGCAGAACAGGAAGGGGCGCCTTGTCCATCCGACGCTAAGGATCGACGCTGGTTGCTTCCTCGTCGACCATTTCCGCTTCTTCGATCTTCCAGCGTTCCTCGAGCGCCTGAAGGCGCGGCTCCATCGCCCGCACCGGATCGGTCCAGTCTGAGGGTAGGTCATCGTAAGGTGGGAAAGGTTGGAAGGCGAAAGCTGAAAGTACTCTTTGAGCCTCAACGAACACTTTGGAGATATCATTGAGTTCGGCTTCGTCGAGACGTTCGCGAGAGGCGGGATCGATAGGGCGGTCCGGTGAGGCTTCCAGCATCTGGAGTTGCTGGCGACCTGCGTCGACTTGCTTGCCGAAAGTGCGTACACTGTCTTGGAACTGTCTCCATAGCTCTTCACTGTCGGGGTCGGATTCCCAGGCTTGAAGGGCGAAGTCCACAGCGCGCAGGTTGTTGGAGAGAAAATCTGAAGTCGGACCCGTCTGCTCGCCGGCCTCAACCTCTTCGAGATGCGGTAGTCGTCGACCGCAACTCCGGCAGCGGCCACTCAATGAGAGACTGCCGCCGCAGAAGGGGCAAGGTTCTTGGATGGGGGAGCACTGTTCCAGGCGATGGAAAGCGAGTCCAAGACCTTCCGCGTTCTCGAACAAGGCGTCGCGAAGAGGGCGACAGACGCTGGGGCCACTGGGGAGCGATTCCAGGAGCCCTCCTATGATGGCTTCGAGTTGGTCGACTCGGGAAGTTGCCTCTTCAATGGCTTCCAATTCTTCTTCGCTACTCTTTTTGGTCGCTTCACGTTCGGCTTTAGCAATGTCGGTTCGGGTGGAGTGGGTGGCCTGCAGAAACTGACGTAGAAAGGTTTCTACAGACTCCGAATCCAAAAGCGACCGGGACCAACCCTCGTAGAGGTAGTCGAGTTGTTGGAGTTTGGGAGACTCCCTCGCTTCGAGGCCAAAGGTCTTCTCTTCCTCGCCGAGTTTATGGATCGCTTGGCGCAATTTGAGATCGGTTTGACGGAGATCCTCAAGATGGTGGGAACCCTCGATCTCTGCTCCCAGTTTATCGAGAGCTACGGTGAGTTCAAGAACCTTTTCTAGGCCCACCCTTAAAGGGCCGTCGACCGATTGGAAGAGAGGAGTCTTCCAGCGGTTGCGTCGGCCTTGGAGATAGGCTCGGTGGAGATCTGTGTAAAACCGATGCAACGCGGAAACGACCCTGGCCGGATCGTCGCCGGAGGGCCGTTCTTTATCGAGGGATGCCCAGAGGGCGTCTATCAGCGGAAATTCTTGCAAAGGCTAGAAACAGCCAAAGCCGCCAAAGCCGCCAAAACCACCACCGCTGCCCAGGAGATACCCGATCGAGCCTCCGATACCAGAGCCGATGGTGGAACCTAGGAGTCCGCCGAAGGGACCGCCGCCAAGGGCGCCGAGGCCGAAGCCGAGGAGACCGCCGACTGAAGATCCGACCAAACTGCCCTGCAGTCCGCCGAAGGGGTTGCCGAAGCTACCGCATCCGAATCCGCCACCGAATCCGCCGCCGAATCCACCACCGAAGGGTGAGCAGAAGCCGCCACTAAAGGAGTTGCAACCGAAGTTCATTCCGTAGCCAAAGCCTCCGCCGAATCCGCCACCACCGAAGGGTGAACATCCGCCGAAACCGCCGCATCCGAAGCTTGGTCCAAATGAATTCAAAAACATAATTTATCTCCTCTTTAGCCAGTATCTCCCGAAGGTCACTGGAAGACAACCCTTCGAATGTAAACAGATCGTCACCTTCCGCCGGTGTTCTCTAGATGCCGGAATCGCTCCATCTCAGAAGAGCGCCTTGGCGACGGGCGACGGCCTTCTGAAGAGGCTTGGAGGCGTAAACCTTTGCCAAGGCGGAAACGAATATTTTGTGTCCCAGGCCCCGATGATTTTCGCCCAGATGCGAGGGTGAGTTGACTCGGCGCAGCCAGAACTCACCGGTCCTGGGCAAGAGGGGGGCGTACAGCGAGACTTGCACTTTCATCCACTCCACGGCTCCGTCCAACCACTCTTCATAATCCCTGCCCTGTACCAGGGTACGACCACTGATGTCGCGTTGAAGGTGGCCGGCTTCGGCCAAGCAGAAGAGCCCGGCGGGGGCCTCGGGAAGGTAGATGCTGGCACCGGGAACTCCTCGGATCATCGGGACGATGCGCGCTGGATGGTTGGAAGTCAGTGCCCAAGATACTCCAAAGACGCGTTCGACCGTTAGTATAATCTTCTGAGCCGATGCGTCTTCAAGAGTCCATTTTGAGTCGAGTGAGCTAGGATAGCTTCCGAAAATGGGACGATAACCGCTCGCGCGACGCTCTTCTACGGGATGGAAGATGAGCTGGCTTTCCTCCTCGTCGGGCTCGGCGAGCCGTTGACCCCAGGGACTGACATCCCACGAAAAGCCCGTCTTAGAAGAGTTAGCCGAAACAGATTCCCAGTCCCAACGCATGAGATCGTCGTCCGACTTGTGAGTAGCCACTTCAGGCCATTCCGGAGGGTGCAACAGAGCGCCTCGAAAAAGCGTTGGTCGGGGATGGAGGCACGAAACATTTCTTAAGATGTTGAAGCGTGCAGTCAGTGTTGACCTCTGCGAGACGTCTCGCCGGCTCAGAAGTTTGTCCGAGAACTCAAGGCGGAGACTCCTTTCAGGAAGTTTCAGAAAGTCAGACTGTTTTATCGAAGCGACCCCACCTTCGACCACCATTCGAAGTTCAGGATGAGTGCCCGTCTGATATTCCACTCTGTCGGGGCACTCCCACAACACTCGGGCCATTCTCGCGGCCGGACTCGAGCCCAAAGGTTGGTTCCAATGATTTTCGACGCCATCGACGGACAAGCTCTGCTGATCCTCGGAATTGAGACCATCTAGGATCCAATTCACTCGTCCTCCGGGAAGAACCTCAAGCGTTGCTGAGTGGACACCTTTCAAGTCAAACAGGAGTTGATAGAGATGGAAGAGCCAGATGTGTTCGTCTTCGAGTACAAGTCCTCGAAGTGCGGCAACAACCCGTTGGGGATCATAGTGGAACTCAAGGTTTTTGTCTTCCGCATTTTCGATGGCTTGGTCTTGAAGATAGGCCAGCAGAGCAGCATCGGGAACGGGAACGGAGTCCGACATAGAACCTACTTCGGGATGGTCAATCTCGCCTCCCGCCATAGCAGTTTCTCCGGCGTTTGAAATCCAGGTTTTTTTACCTACGTCTCTAAGTTTTCAGCATGAAGTGCAAAATTCTTATCCTCTTGATCTTGATGGTCGTTCCGGGCTGGTGCGATGCGACCGTGACTATCGGTGAAATCGTTTGGCAGAAAGATTATTCCCAAGCCCTGAAAATCGCTCAACAGCAGAACAAGCCCCTTTGGGTTCATTTCGGTGAGCACCCGGGCTGAGCGGGTTGCCAATCCTTCGCCAGCGGTCCGTTGCGCGACAAACAAGTGATCACAGCCAGCCAGGCTTTCGTGCCGGTTTTTATCGATACCCTCAACGACCATGAAGCTACAAAACGCTTTGGGGAGAGTTATGGAAGCTATCCTGTATTGAGAATTTTTGACCTGAAAGGGCAAGACATCGGTGGTCGTATCAATACCAATCTCACAGCCGGAATCGTGCCTGTGGAAACAGTGTTGGAGCAGCTTGAGGAGGGTTTAAAGTCGTTTCAAACGGATTGACGAGGAGAGCACAATGACGGAATGCACCCAGGAACAAGAGTTCAAAGCCGCTGTCCTTTCTAGAAAGCCCGAGAAACTAGCAGCACTGCTCGAACGAGAACCGGGAGTCAAGGCGTTTTTAAACGCCAGATCATTCGGTTTTGGTGCGACAGCACTTATCGAGGCACGAAACCACAAAGAAATTGTAAAGATCCTTCTAGGAGCGGGGGCCGATCCTCATCTGCGAAGCGATTGGGAGCCCGGAAGCTACGGAGTGCTCAACGACAATTCTGCTGCAATGGTGGATTTTTTTCTAAAGCTGGGCCTGAACCTGGACCTCCACGTCGCTGCCCAGCAAGGACGCATCACGTCCGTGAAGGCGCTTTTGAGCGACTCGCCTTCGTCGGTCAACCAGCGCGGACCCGATGGGCAGACGCCTCTCCATATTGCAGCGAACGTGGAAATTGCTCGTTGCCTGGTCGCGGCGGGCGCGGAGTTGAACATGCGCTGTTTAGATCATCAAAGTACGCCCCTGCAATACTCCGCAGCGGAACGGCCTGAGGTGGCTAGGTTCTTAATATCTCAAGGTGCGGTCTGTGACTTGCCTTGCGCCGTCGTCCTAGGAGAAAGAACATTGGTCCGAGCCGCGCTTGCTAGAGATCCCCACTCGATAGCACGCCGCGCGGGTGAGGGCGAAGGGGATATCAATCGCTGGAAGCTGCAGAATCTTACACCGGCGAAATTGGCCAAGCGGTATGGACACGATGACCTCTACGAAGAGTTCTGCCAACTGTTGGAACCCGCCCTGGAGTTTGAGGAGCGTTGTTGGCAGGGGGACATCAAGGTAGCGAGACGAATCCTCAAGGGCCACCCTGGTGTCAAAAAAGTGTTTTCAGAGCGCGCCTGCCTGGTAGCCGACGCAGCTTGGGATCGGAATCTCGACGGCCTGCGAACGATGTTCGACTTGGGATTTGATGTCGACGGCAGAGGCGACCACGATTCGACACCTTTGAGTCGCGGGGCGCTGCGCGGGTTCTTGGAAGTGGTCGAGCTTTGCCTGGCTCGGGGGGCGGACCTGAAAGCCGAGAACGAATTCGGAGGGCCTCCACTTTCGGCGGCCTGTTGGGGATCGATTCACTGGTGCCAAAAAGATGGTGACTACCCGAGTGTTGTTAGGACCCTGTTAGGTGCCGGGGCATCTGGGCCCGAAGGAGAGAGCCTGACGGACACCTACAACTGGTTGCTTCAGAACGGCGGTTCGGCAGACGTTCTTGCCGCATTCGTGGACTCCGGTGTCGAGCCTCACTAGAAAGGGAGCACGTGGAATTCCACCCTTATTCCTTGAGACTTTCTTGGTACTGCAGCGCGGTCATCCCCTGACTGTCTTGAATGGCGGGATCAGCCCCTCGACGCACAAGAGCTTCATAGTCCTTGCCGGACGAGAAAAATAGCTTCGTTCTCCCGTTCTTGTCGAGGGAGTTCACTGAGACCCCGGTCTCGATCAGGACGCCCATTGTTTTGTCATCGCTGGTTGCCCAGAATGCCTTCTCGCCGTATTTTTTGACGTCCGCTCCCGCTTCAATAAGAGCGCTTACGTATTCGGACTTTCTCAGGTCGCCGGATTTCTGCTTGGGAATGCTTCTTCGGCTGTAGTTCCCGGCGACGATTTCTAGAAGGCTCTCCCCGGTATTCCAGACCAGATTCGCCTTGGTCTTATCGAGTTGTTTCTTGAATGCGGGAAGGTCGTCTTCTTCGAAAGCGTTCATCAGTTCGACGGCCGAGACTTGACCAGACATTGGCGCGTTGACGATTCCTCGCCGAAACGTGAGTCGGCCGTCGGGTCCTTGGATCACCTCAATATCATCGAGGTTTGTCGACCCGGGTTTAGGGCGTGTCGCTAGAAACTGCTTCACTATTTGTTTCGAACTTGTGGGACCCACGCTTTCTTTTCCGCTTACAAACAGAGTATCGCTTTGATAGCCGGTGACCTTGAGCACAGGCCGTTTCAGACCCACCAACATCACGGTGTCACCTCTTTGAAAACGGGCCCAGGTCGGACCTATCCCCACGACCTTGAATCCGCCCATCTCTCCCCTATCGGCGACCCGTTTGGGCTTCGGATCGATTCCCGCGATGGTCCACGGTCCCTGCAGATCTAGACTGGGAGCGGGGGGGGTCGGTGCGGGTTTCGCGACGACTTTCTCGACAGGTTTTGGCTTGGGTGTGGCTGTTGGAGTGGGTTTCGGCTTCGGCTTCGCGGTGGGTTTCGGTTTTGGCTTCGCGATCGGTTTCGGTTTCGGCTTCGCGGTGGCCACGGTATTGGTTTTGCCTTTCGCCATTGACTTAGCGACCGCTTGGCC
>JBBKWP010000485.1:0-5312 GCA_037968995.1 Candidatus Xenobia bacterium | reverse complement strand
GACCGGGCAGTTGCAAAGCTGGCAGAGTTTCAACTGCCGCGACCGTCGGCCTGGCTTCTCAAAATGGTGCAGGCGGGCGTTTTGGGCAGAGCGACCTCGATTGTCATTAAGCAAAAGACGAAGAGCACAAGCGTGACGTTTGACGGCGTGGAATTGGGCTCGCTTGAAGAGTTGAGGGAGATCTGGACCCACCCGACTCCCCTTTTGTCCGCAGCCCAGAAGCCGCTGCTTATCGCTCTCCGGGCCGTGGGTTTTGCGCGGCGACGTCCGGTACTGGTCACTCATCGGGCTCCAGGACAACAGGCACGGTCTCTTTTTTGGAACGGTGCCAGTCTGTCAAAAATACAGATAGCCCAGTCGAACATTCTGGAGAGAGGCCTGTTCGGGGACAGCGTCGAGAGCGAGCAACTCTGTTTTCACGTCGCCGGTTCACCTTTGGGGGCGGACAACCGCCTGCAGCGAACCAAGGGGTTCAACGATACTGTGGCTGAGGAGTTCAAGGAGATCCAGCAGAGCGCCGTCACCTGCCCGATTCCCTTGCTTCTCGATGGTCGACGGGTTGACCATTTCGGCATGGAAGATGTTTCGCTCCACCGTAAGCCCATGGCCTTCGGGTGTGAACCGCTCGAAGATCCTGCGGTCTCTGGTCTCAAAGTGGGAAGCCGTTTTTTTTCGCCGTCGGATGCCCAGGGACTCTCCGCCGGCGCGTGGGTCCTTTACAAAACATCAAAGGCATATTCAAGTCAGGTCTGTTGGGTGAAAGACGGTGTGGTCTGCGAAGTAGACGTGTTGTCGGGACTGCGGGACCGATCTCGCTATTGCCTAAGGCTATTTCTACCCGCTGACGACCTTGAAACAGACCTCACAGGTCTTCACCTCAGATTTTCCGCCCCTAAGGTGAGATATGAGCGCCAACTGACGGCCTTGAGGCTTTTTGAACGACGGGTTCAAGAAAGCGGTTCGGGTCTGAACGCCTCGTTTGACCCTAAGCCCGCCACTGGAAAGGTTAGCGAATGGATCGGGCCGGCGGCGGTTCTGGTAGGAGGGACTTTGTTAGCCCCCTTCACCTGGGGTCTCGGTCTTGTGCTCGGTGCCCTCGGGGCGGTAGGTGCGCACCAGTTCGGGCGCTCCGCTCGGAGTAGAGCCGAAGAGGCCGCCGCACGGGACCTTCAGGCTTGGGCCGCGTCGCTGATCGCCGCCTCTGAACAGTTGCTGCTCAACAGTTCGCGCGACTAGGGCTTAAGGATAGAATCGCCGAATCGTACGGACAGGCTGAATGGGCACGAAGGAACTCGCAAACTCTCGTTAGCGTTTCTGGATCCTTCATGATTTGTCGATGGCCCAGACCGTTGCTGAAGACAACCTCGGTCTTCGCCGCGGCCGCGATTCTACGGGCGTCTTCGGGCGCGATCACGTCGTCGCTATGATCGTGGAGGACCAAGGTTGGGCAAGACACCTTCTTTAGATATAAGGACGTCGCTTCTTCTTCCAGAGGCACTGAGGACGCATTGTGCACCCGCTGATAGAAACGCTCTCGCGCCGGTCCGACCAAGTTGAGTCGGCGGACGAACCCATCGACGAGAGTGTCGACCCGATCTGGCGTCGCGATCAGAACAAGCGCTTTCAAGGTCGGGATGTCTTGGGCAACGCGCGCTGAAGCCATTCCCCCAAAGGAGTGGCCCACAAGGATCTCCACGGGGGAAAAAAGCTGCGCGATGTCTGACAATCCCTGAGCGTAGTCGGGGAGGGTGGCGACTCGGGGACGCCCGGAGTGACCCGGACCATCAAAGGCGACCACCGCGTACCCCAAATCCTGAAGCAGAGGGATCAGTCGAAACCAACTGGACGCCGAGCCTTGCCAACCGTGAGTCAACACTGCCGTTGGACCGGGACCACCGAATCGGTATCCTTTCAGGAGATACGGTCCACTTTTGACCAAGAAAGGCCGGCCTTGGGATAGGATGGCTTGTTGCTCGGCGGTACGGGAATGCAGAAAGGGAGTGCGAAAGAGTCTCCAATGCACCATATCGGCCAATTGCGGCGGAAGATAATGAACAAGGCGCAGGGTCGAACTGATGAGTTGAGAAAGGCTTATCTGCCGACGATGCTGTGACATAGTGAATGTCTCTATACTAGTTTACGGGTAAACCAATTGCAAGAAGAAGAAAAAATTCGCCAACGAGCCTGGGTTAAAATGGCTCTTCTGTATCAAAGAGCTTTCCGTGTCCTAGCTGAGCGTCTGTCTGGCGTGGGCCTTTCTGTGGCCCAGTTCGACTTGCTGGTTCAGTTGGTCGCGGCGGAGCCCGATAAGCCCAAGCAGTCCGATCTCGCGAAACGATTGTTGGTCACCAAGGGTAATATCTCGGGGATCGTTACACGTATGGCCGAAGGTGGGACGGTGCAGCGCTTCGACGATCCTAATGACAAGCGCAGCAACCGTATCTGCATCACGCCGGAGGGTCGACGACTGCATGACCTCGGCAGTAAAATCCAGCAGCGCCTCGTGGAAGAGATGTTCGATGGGATTGAGACCGAGACTCTAAGAACCGTCGAAGAGGTGGTGAGTTCCATCATTGAGAAACTCGCCGCCGAAAGGACAGAACGTTGAAGAACTTAGTGTGTCCGAAGTGTACCGTCAGAATGGATAGTTTTGACCAACTTGGAGTAGAAATCGACCAATGCAATAATTGCGGCGGAGTATGGCTAGACAAGGGTGAATGGACGGCTCTCACGCGCGGTCGCGGGAAAGCAGCCATCAAACTTGAGGTCGTCGATCGATCCTCCACGGACCTCGTCTGTCCTCGCTGTTCTCATAACCTAGAGCTTGGTAATCATAGTGAAGCCAAGGATTTTCAGATCGAGCACTGCGGTAACTGCGGGGGTAGCTTTTTTGATCGGGGCGAGATGGTGCGACTGCTCGCCCGCCCATAAGGCTCTGATCCACGAGGATTTTCAGCTTTTCAGTCGCTCACCCAGTATCAACCGGGGTCATTAAGGAAATCATGGAACAACGTTACATCAGAAATTTTTGTATTATCGCCCATATCGATCATGGAAAGTCGACCTTGGCGGATAGAATTCTAGAGCTGACAGGGGCTCTTTCCGCGCGTGAGATGTCGGCCCAAGTCTTAGATACTATGGACCTCGAACGTGAACGCGGGATCACCATCAAAAGCCATCCCGTTACTCTCAACTACACGGCCAAAGACGGACAGGTGTATCAACTCAACCTTTTGGATACCCCGGGTCACGTGGATTTTACCTACGAGGTGTCGAGATCGTTGGCGGCCTGCGAGGGTGCTCTCTTGGTCGTCGATGCGGCGCAAGGTGTCGAAGCCCAGACTATGGCTAACTACTACATGGCCGTGGCCCAGGACCTGCACGTGATTCCGGTTATCAATAAGATCGATCTGCCCGCCGCCGACCCCGACCGAGTAAAGTTCGAGATCGAAGAGATTTTGACCTTACCGGCCGACGATGCGGTTTTGATCTCGGCCAAAAACGGGATCGGCATCGAAGGCGTCTTAGAGGCCATTGTAGCCCAGATCCCTCCGCCACGGGGGGAACCGGACAATGTGCTGCGGGCCCTGATTATCGACAGTCACTACGATCAATACCGCGGAGTCGTTCCCCTCTTTCGGGTTGTGGACGGAGAGATTCGTCAGGGGTCTGAGATTCATATGATGACCACCACCAAAAATTTCAAAGTCGACGAGGTTGGCGTGTTCGCTCCGGGCCAGAAGCCGGTGGATGTCCTCACGGCGGGCAGCGTGGGGTATCTGGTTGCGCAGATCCGGGAGATCGCCGACACCAAAGTTGGAGATACCATCACTCTCTCAGGCAAGCGCGCCGCGACCGAGCAGTTGCCGGGCTACCGGGAAGTGATCTCCATGGTCTACTGCGGTTTGTACCCGATCGATTCCACAGATTATGAAGGGCTCCGAGACGCCCTCGGCAAGCTGACCTTAAATGACGCCGCCTTAGTCTATGAGCCGGAGACATCCGTCGCGCTCGGATTTGGATTCCGAATCGGTTTTCTCGGCCTTCTGCATATGGAGATCGTCCAAGAGCGCTTGGAGCGGGAATTCGACCTGGAACTGATCGCGACGGCGCCGTCGGTGATCTACGACATCTACCTGCGAACCGGCGAGATGATAAAAATCCAGAATCCCTACGATCTCCCCAGCACGGGCGACATCGACCACATCGACGAACCAGTGGTGGATGCAACCATCATCTGTCCGGAAGACTACGTTGGGTCCGTCATGGAACTCTGCCAGCAACGGCGAGGTGTCTTTCGAAACATGGTGTTCCCCTCACCGGGGCGTGCTTCGTTGCACTACGATATACCGCTGGGTGAGATCATTACCGACTTTTTCGACCAGTTGAAGTCTCGCAGCCGAGGTTATGCCTCGTTAGACTACGAGATGAGTGGGGTGCAGACGTCCGACTTGGTTCGTTTGGACGTTCTCGTGCATAAAGAGAAGGTTGACGCACTGTCCACAATCTGTCATCGAGACAAGGCTTTCTATGTCGGTCGAGCCTTGGTGGAGCGTCTCAAGGAAGTGATCCCGCGTCAGCAGTACGAGGTTCCCATCCAGGCTGCTCTCGGTACCAAAGTCATCGCGCGAGAAACCGTGAAGGCCATGCGTAAAAACGTCTTGGCGAAGTGTTACGGCGGCGATATCTCCCGAAAGCGCAAATTGCTCGAAAAGCAAAAAGAGGGTAAGAAGCGCATGAAGCGGGTGGGCTCGGTGGAGATCCCGCAGGAAGCCTTCCTGGCGGTCCTAAAAGTCGGAAGCGAGTAGGGCCTGCCCTCGGGGGCTTTACTCCTGAAGTAGCTTCGTGATCAGAGCGCGGCGATAATCGTTACATTCTGGCCGTTTCAACAGTTTGTCGGCGAGGACGCGGGCGCTTTGGAAGTCGCTGATCTTATTCAACCAGGTCAGTTCCAAAAGTTTGGCACGGAAGCGAAAGTGAGGATAGGCCCTGACCTGCTGTTCTAACTTCGTCCAATGATCACGAGTGAAGCTCTTCGCTTCTCCTCCCTTGAGACGGCTCTCGTCGAAGAGGATATGAAACGAGGTTTGGTGATACGGCAGTTCATCGAGTTGATGGGCAAGTTGGAGCCCCTCTTGGGAGAGGTTGGCCGCCTTCTCATAACCGCCCGGTTGCTCTTCGAAGATGGCTCGCTCCGCTTGGGCCTGAAGCCAAGCGATTCGAACGTAGGGAAAGCAGCGAAAGTCCTCGTTCATCAGAACTTCCCAGATCGGTGGAAGTTCTTCCCACTTGTTTTGATAGGTCAAAGAGCG
>JBBKWP010000484.1:0-25641 GCA_037968995.1 Candidatus Xenobia bacterium | reverse complement strand
ACCTTTATCTCAATGTCCATATTCGCAAGCATGCCGATTACGAACTGAAAGGTCGAGACATTTTCCAAGCCACAAAGCTCGACATGTTTACGGCTCTTCTGGGGGGGAAAATTGACGTCACGACCCTGAAAGGGACGGTGGAACTCAAGATTCCGGTCGGCACACAGGGCGGCTCGAAGTTTCGACTCACGGGATTCGGTCTGCCTGGGTCCGGGGGGAAGAAGTCTGGTGATCACTTTGTCGAGGTACAGATTCTCATTCCTGAGAATTTGACAGAGGTTCAGAGAGAGACTTTCGAAGGCTTGAGGCAGCAGATCTCGAGCAACTTACACCGGTAACTAAGGTTTAACGACCCATCGCTGTAGTGGACGGGGGCAGAGACGATTCCGAGCCCCTTGGCCAGGACGCCGATGAGCCTTAAGCCGACAGGCTTCTAGAGCTCAGGATTTCAGGAGCAGAGGATGAAAACGCGCACCAGTTCACTCATATTGTTATCGCTTTTTCTAGGAGGTCTCGCCTGGGGTCTTCTTCCGGGAAATCTTTTGTCCGGCGCCACACCACCGGTCGCGGTCACTCAACAAACGTCCGAAGAGACCCGCGAACAGATCCAATCGGAACTCGGGACTTTTGCCAAGCTCGCCAAAGAGCTCAAACCCTCGGTTGTCAATATTTCCGTCATCAAGCCGATGCGTCAGGACCAGTACTTTAATCCGGAATCCGACCAGGTTATCACTCCCGAAGCCTCAGGACAGGGGAGCGGGGTCATCATTTCAAGTGATGGGGCCATCTTAACCAACAATCACGTCGTCGAAGATGCCAACACCATCCGAGTGAAGCTCTCCGACGGAAGAGAATTAGGAGCGAAAGTCGTGGGGTCGGACAGTAGTACCGATCTCGCTTTGATCCAACTTGAAGATGCGACAGACCTTCCAGTCGCTCATCTTGGCGACTCCGATCGCCTTTCCGTGGGGGACTGGGTGATGGCCATCGGTAACCCCTACGGCCTAGAAGCCACCGTGACAGTGGGCGTTCTGTCGGGGAAAGGTCGGACGATTGGAGCGTCCGACTACGACGATTTTCTGCAGACCGATGCATCCATCAACCCCGGCAATAGCGGCGGTCCTCTATTCAACACAAAGGGAGAAGTTGTAGGGATCAATACCGCGATCGTTCCCGGCGGACAAGGGATAGGGTTCAGTATTCCGATCAACTTAGCCAAGGAAGTCTCCTCCCAGCTTCGCCGTGACGGTCGGGTGGTTCGGGGTTTCATAGGAGTGGGAATTCAACCTCTTAGCGCGGCCCTTCGGTCCGCGCTCTCCATTGACGAGACTGTGAACGGGGCGCTCGTCTCATCGTTGATGCCCAACGGTCCCGGGACTCAGGCCGGCCTTAAGGTTGGTGACGTGATCACCGAGGTTGCCGGTACACCTGTTGCCACGAATAGAGAGCTTCTGAACGCGGTCGCTCGACTCAAAGTTGGTCAAGGCGCAAGCTTCAAGCTTTTGCGCGGCAAAAAGACCGAGACTGTTACCATTCCGATTCTCGAGCGACCGGCTCCCGAGCAAGATAGTACCCCGAAGCAACCAGCGGAGTCCGGGCCGACGGGCGGCCTAGGTGTGATCATTCAAGACTCGAAAGATGGCTCCCCTGGAGTCCTGGTGGACCAGGTCCTGCCAGGCTCAGCTGCTTTTCGGGCCGGAATCAGAGGAGGGGACATCATCCGCTCCGTTGGTTCGAACTCTACCGCGTCGTCTAAACATTTCGTGACTCAACTTGGTCAAAGCCAAGGACCGGTGGCGCTTCTCGTCGACCGTCACGGCAGAACGGTCTACCTTGTGGTCGACCACATTCGAAAGACTTCCCCGACCCAGTGACTTTTGAGCTTGACCTTTTTTCGGATGTAGAACGCGGGCCTATCGATCCGATAGGTGAGGGGGGTCCTTTGGCCGCGCGTCTTCGCCCCACTAGCCTTGAAGATTTTGTCGGACAAGCTCATTTGCTGCAGGGTCAGGGGATCCTGGCGGACTTGTCCGAGGGGCAGCGACTGAGAGGGTCTTTCATTTTTTGGGGGCCGCCGGGAAGTGGGAAGACCACCTTGGCCCACATTCTGGCGAAAAAGACCGGTGCGGTTGTACACACGTTGTCGGCAGTGACCGCTGGTCTGCCGGAGTTGCGAGAAGTTGTAGCCCGGGCCACCAGCGGATCCGATCACGTGCTCTTTCTCGACGAGATTCATCGTTTCAATAAAGTTCAGCAAGACGCTCTGTTGCCCCACGTCGAAAGCGGCCGAATTCGACTCATAGGCGCTACGACAGAGAATCCCTATTTCGAGCTTCGTAAGGCCCTTCTCAGCCGCTGTAGAGTGGTCAGCCTTGAGAAGTTGACGAGCCTCGACCTCATCGAAGTTATGAGGCGGGCGCTAAAACATCCGGCAGGCTATGGCTCGCTCAGCGTAGCCGTGGAGCCTGAGGTTCTCAAAACGTTGGCGGCTTCAGCAGACGGAGACGCCAGAAGCGCGCTCAACCTTTTGGAACTTGCCATCTCTAAAGGGGCCTACACTCCAGACGGAGGGGTAGAAGTTAAGGCTCTACACCTAGAGGCCATTTTGAATCATCAGAATTTGGCCTTCCAACACGACAGCGACAGAAAGTATGACCTCACATCAGCCTTCATAAAGTCGATTCGTGGCTCTGACCCTGATGCCGCTCTCTACTGGCTGGCTTCGATGCTCCAAGGCGGAGAGGACCCCAAGTACATCATGCGTCGACTCCTGATTGCGGCCTCAGAAGACGTGGGGTTAGCCGACCCCTCAGCTGTTACTGTCGTCGCTGCATGCGCTAGGGCGTTGGAGTGGATAGGGATGCCGGAAGCCAAGTACTCGCTCGCCCAAGCCACAGTCTATCTAGCCACTGCCGCGAAATCTGATACTATGGGAGCGCTTTTCAAAGCCGAGGCTCACCTTCGCCGCCACGGCCCTTGCGACGTTCCGAGCCACTTGCGCGATGGTTCTTATTCTGGTGCCTCTGAGCATGGTATTGGCAGAGGGTACATTAACCCCCACCATCACAAGGATCATTATGTCGCGCAGCGGTACCTTCCCGAGGAACTGGACTCCTTGGAGTTCTATGTACCGGGTGATCTTGGCTATGAAAGAACCGTACGCGCACGACTCGAAAGATGGCACGACAAGGGCTAGAAGCTCAGCCGAAGACGCCTCGGGCTTGTCAAGTTTTCCGGGCCTCTTGACAGGTGCACAAAGGTGCACTATCTTGTAGAGAGACTAGTGAACGGGCGGGCACCTATGAGGCCAAAACTTACAGACAGACAGCAAGACATTTTGGACTACATCGTTGAGGCGATCCAGTCGCAGGGCTATCCACCGACACTGAGAGAGATTTCCTCACGTTTTGGCATCTCGTCCACTCAGGGTGTGCGCCGTCATATCGATGCATTGCACAAGAAGGGCTATATTGTCCGAGAGTCCGGTGCTCGCTCGATTTCGGTGGCCTCAGATATCCTAAACCTTTCTCACGGGGCAGACATGGTTTCGGTGCCACTGCTTGGTGAAGTGGCCGCGGGCCAGCCGATTTTCGCGGACGGAAATGTCGAAGACAAGATTCCTGTGTCTGCTGATTGGGTGAGCCCCCGGGGTGAACATTTTTTCCTTAAAGTCAAAGGCTATAGTATGGCGGACTCTATTTTGCCCGGCGATCTCGTCTTGGTGGAAAAGGCACAGGTCGCTAACAATGGAGAGATTGTGGTGGCGCTTCTTGAGGAAGAAGCCACGGTTAAGCGTTTTTATCGTGTAGATAAGCGAGTCGAGTTACGGGCGGACAATCCGGAATTCGAGGACATCATACCCCAAGAGAATTTTTTGATTCTAGGACGTGTCACAGCTTTGATGCGTCGATATTGAAGACCATATCCTAGTCATTTCGTCCACGGACGAAATGATGTCAGCCTGTCACCGCAGGTTGAGAACAACCCGAGAAACTAACGATGATGCATCCGTAGCATCGCTATGCCTAAAAGGAGGACCCAAGTATGTTAGCTCAACGACTCGATCCCGTGGAGGCGTTTCGTCAAAGAAACTCTCAAGGCTCACCGGTTTATCGCCAGCGATTGAAAAGGCGAGGACTGTCCATTCATGCGCGATTTGTGGCTGAGGCGACTCAAGTGTTTCCTGACGCTATGATCATCGAAAACATTCCTCATCCGATGAACAGACTTGGAGCAGACCATGAGAATTCATGAATTAGTGCCGGCCCGTACAGAGAATTATCGGCTGCCAACCGGAGAATGGGTTTTTTCGGTTTCCTCGTACTCCTGTCGCCTGCAAGATTTCTCGCCGAAGCTTCTGAACTTTGAGTTCTTCGGTTTTTTGACGGCTTTTACAACGTCGATCGTGGCCCTTTGCCTCGTCGGCGGCTGAGCGTTTCACGCGTCCCTATCTGGTCTATGCGGTTTCGCTTCCGTGGTCTGCTGCCGGTCCGGTGTAGAGAATTTTGCGAGGTTTGCTTCCTTCGGCGGGTCCGACCCACCCCTTTTTTTCCATCGCCATGAGGAGTCGGCGAGCCCTAGCGTAGCCGACTTTGAGTTCGGTCTGCAGCATGGACGCTGATGCTTGGTCCCGGTTGAGGGTGACTCGGAGGGCTTCTTCCATCAGAGCGTCATCGGAGTTGTCGTCCCCATCATCGTCATCGAGTGCCAGGGGATCGTCCTTGAGTTCAAATTCGATGCGATTGTCGGGGAGGCGTTGACCTTTCCAGAACTCCACGACTCTGCTGATCTCCTCGTTGTTAACGAAGGCTCCTTGGATACGCTTGGGGTCCGATGCATCCACGGGTAGAAACAGCATGTCTCCCTTGCCCAAGAGGTGTTCGGCTCCGCCGGAATCTAGAATGACGCGGGAGTCGACTTGGCTGGAGACAGCGAAAGCGGCACGCGATGGAATATTGACCTTGATTAGTCCGGTGATGACGTCGGCTGAGGGCCGCTGTGTCGCAAGGACGAGGTGGATTCCGGCGGCGCGAGCTTTCTGAGCAATCCGGCAGATGGATGTCTCCACAGATTTGGAAGCGACCATCATGAGGTCCGCGAGTTCGTCGATGATCACGACGAACCAGGGTAGAGGAGCGTCGGATTTTGCATTATACTCGGCGAGATTCCGAACCCGACTTTCGGCGAACATAGTGTAGCGCTGTTCCATCAGTTCTACCACCTGGTGAAGCGCTAGGGCGGCCTTCTTGGGATCCACGATGATCTCGCCGCCGTCTGAATCCGAAAAGCCGACGAGGTGCGGAATATCCTCGTAGACAGAAAGCTCGACTTGCTTGGGGTCCACCATCATCAATTGAAGTTGGTCGGGAGTGAAGCGGTACAAGAGTGAGAGTATCAATCCGTTGACACAAACGGATTTTCCAGAACCCGTGGTTCCCGCGACTAAAAGATGCGGCATTTTTTGAAGATCGGTGACCACTGCACGGCCGCTGATGTCTTTGCCCAAAGCCACAGTAAGACCCTTGGAATCGGTGAAGACGGGGTCGCTCAATATGTCTTTGATGACCACGAGGTCCGTGATTTCGTTCGCGATTTCAATACCGATGGCGCTCTTCCCAGGGATGGGAGCCTCGATACGAACGGTCGTGGACGCCAAAGCGAGAGCGATGTCATTGGTCAGTGAAGTGAATTTACTGACTTTAACGCCCCGGGCCGGTTGAAGTTCATAGCGTGTGACGGCGGGCCCTCGAACGATCTGCAAAAGTTTGGCTTTGACTCCGAACGCATCCAGGGCATCTAGCAGAGCCTGAGACTTGTCTTCGCTTCTAGGGTGACGGGCGGCCTGCGGTACGTCGTCGAGCAGCGCCAAGGGTGGCAGTTCGAAGGAACGCGCTCGGGGGACCGCTGCTGTAGGGTCTTCCTCAGAAGGCTCTATGACCGGCGGGGGCGTGAGCCGAGTTTCAGCGAAGTCGGCTGGAGTGGTCGACATCGGTCTGAGTTGCGGCGGGGCCGGTGCCGGTGGTAGTTTCACCGTAACGGGGGCGACGTCGCCTGAGACCTCGACCCCCAAGAATTCTTCAAAAATGGGAGGCGAGCCGGTCGGTGACTTTTCGATAGGAGCGAAGAGGCTGGGTTCGGAGGCGTCATCGATTTCGATGAAAGGGTTGGCCGCGCTGTTGGATGCTGTGGCAACGACCCCGTCTGCGCTGCTGCAGGGAGGTTTCGAGGTGAATGGGGTTGCCGCTTCAGGAGACAGGTCTTCGGATTCGCTGTTCTCCCAGGAGTTCTTCCAGCTAAGTAGGGTCTCCCTAAGATGTTCTTGGGCCAACTGAACGTGTGAGACCAACTCACCCCAGGCCTTTGGGAAGAAGGCTAATGTCAAGAGAACGACGGCCGTCCAGACGAAAAGCCAGGCACCACCGGGTCCCACCGCGGCAACCACCAGATTGTCGAGAGTCCGGCCGAGCCAACCTCCAGTGCGGGACCACCGTTGAACCAGGAGGTCCAAACCGACGACGAGCGGGACGGCGAACCAATAGTTGGTCTTTCGTAGGGACCGAAAGCCGGCGCAGGAGAGGACCAAGTAGGTTAGCAGGAAGGGTGTCAGTAGCGCGGCCTGGCCCAGAAACGAAAAAAGCGCGAGACTGAGTCGGCTTCCCACATGACCGGTCCACTCTGGGTAGGTAAGACACAACCCGGTATACGGAACCAGAAAGGCCAGTCCGACGAAGGCCGATTGGAGCCTCCTTTTATTGGAGAGCTGTAACCGATCGCACAGCAGTTCGGAGCCGTCTTTGTTTTCTGGCTTTTTGACGGATGCGGAACTGAGCTTTCGGCGCTCGTTGACTTTTTTCCGTCGCGACATGCTATTGCTGTCGAACTCTTCGGAGACGTGCGTTTCTTGAGAAACCTCTGACATGGGCGTGAATTTCTGTCAATTGTCTCACTTTCCTTTGACGACGAATGCGGTTTCAGATATAATCCTTATCTTGAATCGCAAAGGGTGGACGGCCGACAGGGCCGAAGGCGATTTGACTCTGCGAGATTCCGTTCTCATCGGCGTCACGCGACGAGCGGTCGAATGGAAGATTCCGACCAGACCTTAAGGGAGAGCGTATGTTAGTTGAACCGAATCTTGATGTAATGTTGCACGACCAGGAACTGGGTCTCAAGAACAAGTTTGTTCTCGTTACTTTAGCGCTGAAGCGGGCTCGACAGCTCAACGACGGAAGTCCCCCGCTCCTCGAGATCGATGTAAAGAAACCAGTCACTTTGGCTTTGCACGAGATCTTCACGAAGCGAGTGAAGATTCGGGACGGTGAAGCCGAGCCTGTGGCTAAGGTCTCGGACGAAGACGCCCAAGCTGCCGCGCTCGCCGCCGCGCTTGGTACGTCCCAAGCGATGGGCGAGTAATCGCCTTCGAGCGTGTTTGAAGAAAAAGCTCAAAAAGAGCTCTCCGCTCTCAGGGAGTCCGTGGATTCCCTCGTGAGGATTCTCCAGCATCAGCATCGATTTGAAGCCACTCCCCCCCGGTATTCGTTCGAAGAACTCTTAGAGGAATTCGCGCGACTGAGGGGGAGTTTCTTGCATGTCAACGTTGGAGCTCCTCCCTCCATGCGCTCAGGTGACCGTCTGTTGCATTTGACGGACGAACCGTTGAACGCGTCGGATTGTCGTTACCTCGCGGCGGCCTGCTTGACTTCCGAGCAGCTTCGCCATGTTTACAGCGGGATGGAACTCGACGTGAACCTGATTGAGGGAGATCAAGGCTTTCGGGTGCATGCCTATCTTGAGCGAGGCTGTCCCGCCTTGGCGATTCGTAGAATTCGAACAGATATCCCTAAGTTGGTCGAACTTGGACTGTCGGGGAGCGCGGTGGAAAGCTTTCTCGGCTCGAAGGACGGCGGCTTGATGTTGTTGGCCGGTCGACCGCGGAGCGGCAAGTTCAACACCTATGCTTCCTTAGTATCGTTCATTAATCACCAACAGACCTGTAGGATCGTATCGATTGAACCAGTGATTCAGTTCTGGCACAAGGCTGAGCGAGCGGTGGTCGTGCAACGCGAGGTTGGTTCCGACACGCGGTCTTTCGCGAAGGCGGTTCGGGCTGCGGTTCAGCAAGATCCAGACATTTTGGCCATCGGAGCTATTCCCGACACCGATACGGCTGAGGTGATTCTCCAGGCGGCCGCTGGAGGGCATCTGGTCATCGCGCTGATGGATGCAAGTAGTGCTGTGAAAGCTGTGGAGCAACTTTTAGCGGCTTTCGGCTCCGGTCAACCGCGCATGCGCGCACTCCTGGCGAGGGCGCTCCGCTTGGTGGTTTGTCAGCATCTGGTGCATCGTGCCGACGGCCGGGATCAGCTACCGACTCACGAAATATTGGACTGTAACAGCGAGGTGCGAGAAGCTATCAAGAAGGGCGATCTCCGTGATGTCCCTCAGTTGATGGAGCATTTCGGCATGCAGACGCTGGGTCGCCATCTGTCTCGTATGATTGAAGTGGGCCTCGTTAACTATGATGAGGCCCTCAAGTTGGTCGATGCCCACCAATTGGAAGTCGACAGGCCGTCGCAGTTGGAACTGGCGCCTCCCACCAGTGCCAGCGAGATGGACGATGAAACCCCGCTAATGTCCTGGCTTTAAGGGTCTAGGTCCTAGAGGCCGAGTTGGGATCCTAGCAGGTCAAAGGGGTCCACGGCTTTTTTCTCAGCGAGATCATGATCTTCTAGGAACTGGGCAATCGCTTCAAAAGGATCGGGTCGCCCAGGGTTGGTTTCGATCGTCTCAGGTACAAGTTCATCGAGCAATGGCGCGTCAGGCGCGGTCGCATCTCCGTAGAGTTCATCGAGAGAGAGTGAGGGCGGCGGCGGTGCCTGGGCAACTGTGGGAGTCGGCTCGACTTTGGGGGCGGGAGGCGGCTTGATCGATTGCTTGACGTCGGCCAGGCCCACGATAGGGTGTTCAAAAAAGGCTTCGAGAGCCGCGAAAGAGCGAAGGAATGCCCATTGCGGCACCCGTTCGAGAATGCGGCTCGAAAGTTCAATAGCCTCGTTCTGTTCGCTTCTGCCCGTGAGGGCGGCGATGGGGTCGAAAAGAATTTTGTCGGGTTCCTGTCCAGGATCGAGTTCGAAAATCTTCACCTCGTCAGATTCCGGCGGGTCCACGAAAGCTAAGGCCTTGGCAAGGAGATAAACGTGGCAGTTCAAGAAAGCGGGCTCTCGGTAGCGAAACTTCTTTGGTCCAAGAAAGCTGTCGAACTGGCCGGACTGCAGAAATGTGTGCACGATTTTGCGGGCAACGGCTTCGCCCACCAGTTCCTTGTAACGTCGTTCAGGGAGGTCGCTCGCTGCTTTTTCGGCAGCTTGCCACTCGGCGTAGAGTGGCTGCCAGAGATTGTATTCTTGAGCGATGCGGGGCAACGCTTCCGCTGTGAGTTTTCGGTGACCACTGTGAGCTTCCGCGGTCAATTCCGCGATGGCGCTCTTGAGCGAGTCCGGTCCAGTAAACATTTTGGTTGTCGTCGTCGAGAGATCATTGAACATGTGTTTCGTTCGTGCGCGGAAGCCATGCACTCCGAGGGCGGGAGTGTCGTAGTAACGATAGTACGGATAGTCTTCTGTTCTCGACAGGCCGATCTCGCAGGTGAGGCCGGTGAAGGTTTTCGATACTTGAAAGAGCACTGTGGCGTGATAGTGGTCGTGAACAGGTTTTCGGTAGCCGTAGAGGCCGTACTGACTGGTGTATTCCTCGAAGGTTCTCTCGAAGCCGGGCAGTTTTTGCTTCATCGCGTCGTCGACGAGGGATCCTATATTGATGCTGGTGCGGGTGCTCATTCCTTACAATACTGGAACCGACTAGTAATTCCCTACACAGCTTTTGAAGAGGCTGTGTAAGATGCGGGGATCCGCTCCGCCAACTGGTGGGCGGGAGCGCCGCGACCGCGTCCTTCGCTCGCCAAGATGTCAGCGGCCCGTCCGTGCACGAACACGGCGGCAGCGGCCGCTTCTAGGAGTGGCAGGCCAAAGCTTAAGTAGGCTCCGATCAGGCCGGCCAACACGTCGCCTGAGCCTCCTTGGGCCAAAACCGAGTTCCCGGTGGTGTTGACGTAAGCTCGCCCATCGGGGGATGCGCAAATCGTGGGAGCCCCTTTGAAACAGAGAACGGCACCTAGTTCCTTGGAGGCGTCCAGGGCCGAGCTGATTCTATCCCGCTCTAGGTCGCGAACAGAGCAGTCTAGGAGGCGAGCCAGTTCTCCGGGATGAGGTGTCAGGATCCAGTTCTGTTTTTTGGGAAGCGCGAAGTGTCTTGTTAGGGGTAGGGCATCGGCATCCACCACTAAGGGCTGAGGGAAGCTCTCCATCAGGTCACGTCCAAAGGTCTCAGCGTCGTTCCCTAGGCCGCACCCAACAACCCCCGCGTTGAAGCTGTCGAGATCCTCGATGGCCGTACGATCGGCAAGGAGAGCTTCGGGAGTCCAATGCATGGCCTGGTTTCTGAGCTCTGACGTCGCCGCGAGGGTGACTAGCCCGGCTCCTCCTCTTAGGGCGCCTAAGGTGCTCAAAATCCCCGCGCCGGGATAGCGTGTGGAGCCGGTGAGAAGAAGCAGGCGTCCGTTGTCGCCTTTGTGCATAGTCGGCCAAGGTGATGGAAGGAGGGTTGCGGCGACTTCCGGCGTCATTCGGGAGACCGCCGGAAAGCGCGACAGCGCCTCAGGAACGAAGCCAGGTTGGGTGACGATGAGTTCGCCACAGTATTGACGGCCCGGGTATAGGGAGTGGCCCCACTTGGCGAGTCCGAAGCTCACAGTCTTGTGGGCCTTGAATCCGATACCTAGGACCTGACCTGTCTTGCCGTCCAGGCCAGAGGGGATGTCGATGGCGAGGCGACGTCCAGTGCTACGGTTGAAGAAATCGATAGCTTGAGCGTAGTGGCCTTCGAGCGGTCTAGATAGGCCGGTGCCGAACAGGGCGTCGACAATGACACGGTTGCCTTCGAGATGGCGAGAATACTCATCTGGAACGGTCGTTTCCAGCCATTCCGGAAGGGGTACGTTCCAAGTTTTCGCCAAGCCTTTCTGCACTTGCGCGTCCTTGGAGAGTTTTCGGGAGAAGCAGACGGCTTCCACTTCGCGCCCTTGCTCCTTGAGGGCTCGTGCCAGTACCAAGCCGTCTCCGCCGTTGTTTCCGGGGCCGACGAGGACGGTCACCGAACCACGGTCGGGGAGGTGAGGAAGGACCGAACGGGCAGCGTTCTCCATCAGGACGAGTGACGAGAGGCCGCTCTCGTGGATGGTCTCGGCATCGATCATATCCATCTGCTGGGGGGTAACAATGAGCATCAAGGGCCTTTCCACGAGGCTGTGAGTCCGACCTACAATGCGCGGCTGTAGTCTTTCACAGACAATAAAAAAAGCCCCCGAGTCTTCGGGGGCTTTTTCTGTGCGTTGGGTCGAAAGACTAACGCTTGGTCCACTGGAACCCTTTACGGGCTCGCTTGCGTCCATATTTTTTGCGTTCTTTTTCCCGTGGGTCGCGGGTCAGGAAGCCGCCTTTTCGTAATCCGGGGCGAAGCTCATCGTCGAAACGCAACAGTGCTCGGGCGATGCCGTGGCGGAGTGCTCCGGCTTGGCCGCTGATTCCACCGCCGTGGCAGCGGGCCAGCACATTGAATTTGGACAATGTGTCGGTCGTTTCGAGGGGATCTTTCACCTGCATCACATGGGTGGCCCGAACGAAATGCTCGTCGGCAGGCTTGTTGTTGACGAAAATTCGTCCGTCGCCGGGAACCAGGCGGACCCTGGCTACGGCTCTTTTTCTGCGTCCGGTCGCCGCGTAAACGATGGGACCGATGGTCACGTTGAGTTCACTCATGTGTTAAATCTCTCTTATCTTCGCGATTTCTTGTCGATTTCGGGGAAAGCGACGGGTTTTTGCGCTATGTGGGGATGTCCGTCTGTGGTGTAGATCTTCAGACGGACCAAGCGTGGCGAGCGAAGCTTGTTCTTCGGAAGCATACCACGCACCGCGGCGTGTATGATGCGATCAGGGTGCTTCAGTCTCATCTGGGCCGCGGTCGTTTCGCGCAAACCGCCCGGATAAAGGGAGTGCTGATAATAGATCTTTTGTTGCCACTTGTTGCCGCGGAATTCGAGTTTGTCGGCGTTGGTCACGATGACGAAATCTCCGCCGTCGTTATGACGTGAGAATTCGGGCTTGTGCTTACCGGCCAATACTTTGGCGATCTCGGTTGCGAGACGTCCCACGGTGTGTCCAGTGGCGTCGACCTCGTACCAGGTCCTCTCGATTTCTTGCGGCTTAATGTGTGCCGTTTTCATTAGGTTCTCTCCGTATTGGCTCGGAACTGTTTTCTTTCCGATGCTCTAGATAAAGGAACTGCCCCCGAAAGGGGGGGCAAAGCTCGGCTATGATAATACAGGCCGATCCTGGTGTCAACAGACTTCGGCACATGTTTTGGAATCGGTCGTTTTCGCGGTCAGATCCTTGGGCGCGGGGACGCTCCTCTGACCACGTTTTCAGACTCGGCTCAAGAAAAAGAAAGAGAGCCTTAGATTTCTCTAAGGCTCCCTTGGTGGGTCATGTAGGATTTGAACCTACGACCACCCGATTAAAAGTCGGATGCTCTACCACTGAGCTAATGACCCGTGCGCGCCCTGAGGGGTTCGAACCCCCAACCTACGGCTCCGAAGGCCGTCACTCTATCCAGTTGAGCTAAGGGCGCTCATTGCCGGACTACGTCCGGCGTTTTTAGTGGGGTGAACGAGGGGAGTTGAACCCCCGACCCTCGGTACCACAAACCGATGCTCTACCATTGAGCTACGCTCACCACGTTATGCGTACCCAGCAGGACTCGAACCTGCGACCTACTGCTTAGAAGGCAGTTGCTCTATCCAGCTGAGCTATGGGTACCGGTAACCTGCCTGCTCCGTGGTCGGAGCGGCCGGATTCGAACCGGCGACCCCTTGCTCCCAAAGCAAGTGCGCTACCAGGCTGCGCTACGCTCCGTCTCTAAGCAAGCTCCGACAGTATAGCTAGAGGTCTTAAATTCGTCAACGCCTAGATCGAAGCAATTTTGTATTAGTTGTCGTGCGCGACCTCGAGTTTCTCCATCAAACGCCGAAATGCTTGGCCTCGATGACTTAAAGAATCCTTTTGCTCGGGGCTAAGTTCGGCCGCCGTGAGGCCGACTTCGGGGATGAAAAAGATGGGATCGTATCCGAATCCGCCCTCGCCCTGGGGGGCTAGAGCGATGCGCCCTTCCATTTTTCCCTCGGCATAATACTCTCGCCCGTCAGGGTAGGTGACGGCGGCGACGCAGCGGAATCGAGCGGTGCGTTTTTCTTCAGGGACGTCTGCTAAAGCTGCCAAGATTTTGGCCATCTTTTCGGAATGGGGGGTCTCTTCGCCGCCGTAGCGCGAGGAATGAATGCCAGGCTCCCCGCCCAGGGCGTCGATCTCTAATCCGCTGTCGTCCGCCACGGCGTTGCAACCGGTGAGTCGGGAGTAATATCGACTCTTGATCAAAGCATTGGCTTGGAAGCTCTCTCCGGTCTCTTCGGGGCTGGGAAGCGGGTCGTGTTCAGAGAGATCGGATATGGTCAACGGATACTCGGAAAGGAGGCGACGGACCTCGTCGGTTTTGTGAGGATTACTCGTGGCCACAAGGTATTCTTGCATGGCTTACGCCTTTCCGAGATGGTTGATTTCAGTCCAGCTTTCGTCGATCTGCCACTGTAAAGTCTTGATGTCTTGGCATATAGCCAGGAGTTCCTGGTCAGTCAGCTTGTTTTTCGCATAAAGCTCGTACACTTTGTGCGCTAAGGACTGCATTTTTTTCTCTTTGTCCTCGCGCTTGGTCTGTACGTCCATTTTGAGACGCTGAATCCGCAGCATTTTCTCTGAGTTGCGAATCGCGGCATCCCGCGACTTCTGAACGCTCTTTGAGGCTCCCTTAAAGGAGTCTCCTAACATGTCGAATAGGCCCATAGACCCGTGGTTCTTGGCGCCTGGGAGAGAGTCCTTCGCTGTTATGCCGAGAACGAAGAATTGTCCAGGTTTGCTTCAGCGGCCGCTCTTTCTATGCGTTCGAGAACGAGATCTATGTCGGTTTCAGAGTGCGCCGACGAGAGGGCGGCCGCATCAAAGGTGGAGGGTGGGAAGTAGACGCCTTCCCCGAGCGCGGCGTGAAAAAATTTGGCGAAGCGCTCGGAATCGAATTTGGCGGCGTCGACATGGTCTCGCAGTTGGGAGACCCCGAAACCAAGACTGAACATTCCCCCGACGCAAGGGGCATACGCGTCGGGTAGGATCCGCCGCAGGCCCTCGCAGAGTCGCGAAGTTTTGCGGGTCAGATCCTCAAAAAAGTCCGGCCTTCCATACTCTTTCATGGCGGCGATGCCGGCCCGTGTGGTGAGGGGATTTCCGCAAAAAGTGCCGGCTTGATAGACGGGGCCCACGGGCGCGACTCTCTGCATGAGGTCCCGCCTGCCGCCGTAGACGCCGACCGGCAACCCGCCGGCGACGGATTTCCCGAGACAGGTGAGATCAGGTTTGAGGCCTAGGATCCCTTGGGCCCCTCCGGCGGCTACACGAAACCCAGTGAGGACCTCATCGAAGATCACTAGGGCGCCTTGTTTACGACAGAGTTCCTGTAGGGCGACCAGAAAGGATTTTTCCGCGGGGATAACGCCCATGCTCCCGGTCACGGGTTCGAGGATGACACAGGCGATGGATTGCGGATGGGCCTTGAAAAGGTTCTGTACTGATTCGATGTCTCCGAAACGAGCGACCAGGGTATCCTGAATCACCGCTTGAGTGGTCCCCAACGGAATCGCTCCTCCGGCGGCCTCGGCTTCGTGGCCCACCGCGTCGAGTGGAGCGACATGGCCGTGGTAACATCCCTCGAACTTGACGATTTTTGCTCGGCCGGTCGCGGCGCGGGCCACCCGCAGAGCGCTCATCACCGCTTCGGCTCCCGAATTGACGAAGCGCAACATCTCCATGCTGGGCAGAAAAGTCTGAAGTGATTCTGCGAGTTCGAGTTCCCAGGGCGTGGGAGCGCCAAACAAGGCTCCGTCGTCTAAGGCTTCGGTCACCGCCGCTACAATGGACGGATGGCTGTGTCCTAGTGTGAGAGGACCCCAACCGCAGCAGAGATCGATATACTCGATTCCGTCGGCGTCCCAAATTCGTGAACCTCGGCCGCGCACGAGAACTCTGGCTTTGCCCCCGACGAGTTGAAAGGCGCGGAAAGGACTGCTGACTCCGCCTGGGATGCGATGACAAAGTTGATCGTATATGGCGTCAGATTTTGACATAGAAGCGCCTACGAGATAATCCGATGGAGGCCTGCTCTCGGCACAGGTGTGGAGAGGGACCCGTTCGTTGAGGCCGAAATGTTAAGAATGCCCACCTTCGTCTTTGAGGCGATCGACCAGACCGGCCAGGTGCTGCGGGGGGCGGAATCAGCCAGAGATTTGGGGGAGGTGGCCGACCGCTTGCGCCTTCGCGGACTGACTGTTCTTGACGTTCGTGAGAAACAGAACCTGCGAAGCCGTCTCGTCGAGAGCCTCGGATACGGAGACAGGATTCCGCTCTACTCGACCGTCGTCATGATGCGGCAGTTGGCGACCATGGTTCGTGCCGGTGTCCCGTTGGGGAGAACGCTAGATTGTCTGACGCATCAGGGGTTGGACTCCAAAGTTGAGGCGACTCTGTTCGAGATTCACAAGGAGATCCAGACCGGATTCACTTTGGCTCAAGCTTTTGAGAATCAAGGTGGGAAATTCCCTGAAATCACCGCTCCTTTGATCAAGGCCGGTGAGATGTCCGGTCATCTGGACGAAATGCTGGACCGCCTAGCGATATACTTTGAGAAAGATCTGGCTCTGCGTCGAAGTTGGCAGCAAGCTTCACTCTATCCTTTCGTGGTTTTCGGGGTCTGCTGTTTTGTGACGTTGGGACTGGTGACTTATGTCTTTCCGATATTTATCGAGATGTTTCGAGGCCTCGATGTCAACCTGCCCGTCTTCACGCGTGCCCTGATCACGGCCACTGAGACCATCAGAAATCCTATCGTACTGCTTCCCGTCTTGTTTGGAATTCTTACAGGGGCGGGCTTTCTGTGGCAGTACCTCCTGACTCCCGTAGGGCGACGACAATGGGACTGGCTTCGGTTGGAGGTCCCCTATCTCGGACCCTTGGCCCGCAAAGTGGCCCTGAGTCGAGTCGCGCGAACGCTGGGGACGCTCTTGTCTAGCGGCGTACCGATGTTGTCCTCATTAAGGATCGCAGGCACCGCGAGTGGAAACTGGATCATTCGGGACGCTATCGAGCGGGTCTCCTCTCAGATGAAGAAGGGAGAAAAATTTTCTGATCAACTCGGTCTGTCGGAGATCTTTCCAGCGGTCTTTGTTCAGATGGTCCAAGCGGGGGAGGAAGCCGGCGAGGTGAACGTTATGCTTCACCGATTGGGCGACTTTTTCGAGGAGGAAGTCCAGTTGGCGATGGTTGCCTTTACATCCCTTATCGAGCCAGTTATGATCGCTTGTATGGGATCTCTCGTCCTTTTTGTGTTGGTCGCTGTCTTCCAGCCTATCTCCCAACTGATGGCGCTCTTCTAGATGAGCGCCCGTCAACTGGGAGCCTTGTTGCTTTTTTTGGTCTTAGGGACGGCCCCGATGGCTTACGCCGGTGTGGTGGGTGACGCCGAAGAAGTTCTTGAAAGCCTTCCCTCGGATCGCAATGGCGGCCAGGCTCCGGTAGTGCCCTCCAAGGCCGACAGCCGATTTCCCGCCTCTCACTCCTCGACCACCTCGACGACGAGGAATGCTCAGCCATCGACATCAAGCTCACGGCCGGACAGCGGTTCTACGTCCGGAGGCCGCTCTGGGGGTTCCTTGCAAGCCGGCGGGGGCGACGTGGGATTGCAACCGGACCCCGTGGTCTTAAGGCGGCGAACGGTTCAACGCCAGAGCGACAACCTGTGGAGCTTTATGGGCCTTCTGTTGCTCTTGGCGTTGATCGCCGCGGCCACGTTTTTTGGTCGGAATGTTGAGCGCGACGATTGAGCCCTTTCTGCCGGCAGTGTTTCGGAATCGCCCGCCCGAACGAAGCGAGATGCCCGCTAGATAACGAGTTTTTTGCCAAACGGGAGTGTCCAGGGTGCGCCGAAGAAGTCTTCCCTAGAGAGCTGTACTGCGGTTTTTGTGGATTCGCGATTCACGACACCCCTGAGGCGATCTTACTACCAGCCGAAGCGTCCCGCGCTAGGATCGGTGCGGGCTACTTTTTAGATGGGTTCGCCATAGTTCTGCTGGTCTTCTTTCAGTTTTGGAGCCTACCGTCAGAGTGGTTACTCCTGCTCACTGTGGTCACTTTCCTTGGCTACCGAGTTACGGGAAGGGCTCAGGGTCGACAAACCTTGGGGCAAGCCGTTTTTCAATGCCTGACAGTCAGTCTTGAGGCCGGGCCCGCGAGCCTCCAGGAGAGCTTGAAGCGGACGATCGGTGAGTTGTGGATGTTTCCTTTGTCGCTTGTGCGGGGCAAGGACTATCTGCGAGAGCTTGATGTTTTCAGCTCATCGTACGAGGTCCGCCTTGATTGAAGAGGGGCTTCTCAGAGCCTGCTTGCTTTCGTTGGTACCGGGGATTTTTTGGTTGGTCTATCTGCGCTCTCTTTCGCGAGAACAAAGAATTCCGGCAGTTTTTTGGATCTACGCGGTCCTATTAGGTTGGGCCTCAACGCAGTTAACTTTGTGGCTGTCCGGGTTTCTCGGGGTGGATCGGCTAATGAGCCTGTCAGTGGCGCCCATGCTGATCTATTTCGTCTTCGGCGTGGGGATGGTCGAGGAGGGTTCGAAGGCTTTGTGTACGGTTCTAGGTCTGGGTGCCATCGACCGAGCCAGGAACCCGTTGGTTTCGTTGCAACTCTCCGGTGCTGTCGCCCTAGGCTTCGCTACTACCGAGAATGTTCTTTACGTTTCCCAATATGGAGAAGGCGTTCTGGTAGCGCGCTTCCTCTTTTCGACCCTAGGGCACGTGCTCTTTAGTTCCCTTTGGGGTTTCGCTCTAGGGAGCCGTGGAGTAGGGCTCGCCGGTGGAGCCAAGCGATCTTGGAGCCTGTTTTTGTGGTGCCTGATTTTATCCGGTGTCGCTCACGGACTCTACGATTGGCTGCTTCTGACAGGGCGCATGGCTTTGGCCTCTGTCACGTTGATTTTGCTCTGGATGGGTTTTCGTCAAGCGACTCTTGAGGCCTACTTTCGACAAGAGTACGAAAGGGAACTCCCTTACGAAACTGTCGAATGTCCTCATTGCAAGGTGCTGACTCGGGCAAAGGTAAGCTATTGCACTTTTTGCGGTGAGCGATATGAAGCCGAAGTTACTGAACCCTTCGTTCTTTCGTAGCGGTACGGGGAGGCGAACCGGGACTTAGCGTTTCGTCTCGGCGGGTCTCGCGAGAATCTCTTGCTTAATAGGGTTCGCGCGACGCTCAGCCATGACGGGTGACGAAGACACTCTGTTTCGGCCGCCCCGCTTGGATACGTAGAGAGCGTCATCGGCGGCCTTAGCGAGATCTTTCTTGGTGTCGGCATCCGTCGGGAAACAGGCCAAACCTATGGACGAAGTGACTTGCACCTCATTGCCACCAAAGCGTAGCTGGAAGGCTTCTCGAATCCGCTCACACATTCTGGCCGCGTCGTCTTTACGAGTGTTTTTCAAGAGCAGTGCGAATTCGTCACCGCCGTAGCGGCAGACAATGTCAGCGGCACGAACTTTGTCTTTGAGGAGCGCTGCGATCTCTTTAAGGAGGGCGTCTCCCGCGGGGTGACCTAAGGTGTCGTTGTAAGATTTGAAGTTGTCGGCGTCCACCATCACCAGGACTACGGGCTGGTCGTGACGATCCGCGTATTCGATCTCTTCGCTGAGTTTCTCCTGGAAAAGACGGTGGGTGTAGAGCCCGGTGAGACCGTCGGTGAGAGCCATCTGCTGAGTCTGCTCATAGAGACGAGCGTTCTTGAGAGCCATCGCGGTTTGGTAGGAGACTGTCTCGATAATGTTGCGATGCTCCTCGGTGAAGGCATTTTCTTTGGCAGCCCCCACGTAGAGGCAGCCCAAGAGAGAGGAATGAGCCGATTCTTCTTCGCTATCGTCATCCTCTTTGCCACCAAAGAGCGGTGCCACCACGACCGAGTGCTCTGAACCTAGCAGATTCTGGACGTCGAACATGTCGGTGTCCTGGACCAAAACCGTCGAATTTAGGCTGATCGCTTTACCGAGCAAGCCTTCATCGTCGCGCGGCGCTAAGTTCAAGACATAGTCCTCGTAGGGACTGTCGGCGAACTCGGCCTTGAGAATGTGTCCGTCTGGAGCCTCTGAGTCGCGGGTGAACAAGATGACGCTCTGGGCGTCGCTTATCATGCTCTTGATAGAGGCGGCCACAACTTCTAAGGTATTGCGTGTCTTGAGGCTGGCCCCCATCTTTTGACCCATCTGTTGAAGTCCAGCAAGTTGGGAGTTCTTTGCTTCCACCGCTGCCAAAGCTTTTTTGACTTTAATGACCTCATTATCTTTGTCTTCAAAGAGCATGGCGGTCTTGATAGAGGGCGCGGCGAACGCTGCCAGCATTTTCAGAGCGTCGAGATGTTGCTCGTTGTGGGTGTTGACATGGACGGACCCTACATAGATGACGCCAACGATCTCCTTGCTGACCACCAAGGGGACACACATCACGGAACGCTCGTCTTTAAAAATTCGGCCTTCCGATGAGGCGCTCAGTTCTGGCTTGAGACGAGGTTTGCGGCTCTCCACCACTTCCTTGATGAGAGACTCTTCCAACTGCAAGAGGTGCGACATCGCCAACACGTCTCTGTACGGGGTTTCCGAAAGGACCGGGGTGAGATTGTCGTTGCGGTAAAGTAGGATCACACAGGATTGGAAGGGGATTCTTAGGCGTCGAACCATAGACAGAACGATTCCCACAGTTTCCTCGAGTTGAGTGGACGCTCCTAGGCTTCTAGCCATGTCGTAAACGCTCTTGAGCTCGTCGGTCAACTGCTTCTTGTCTTTGGTGAGTCCGTCGAGCTTCTCTTGCTGATTGCGCCCCGTGTGTTGGGCCATCAATAGCTGTTTTTCGAGCTCTTCCTGGTCTCGAACTTTGATCCCGTCGAGAAAGTATCGTAGCGCGTCGGCGAACGGGACGGCGATGAGAGCGGTCGCCACAACAGCGATGACATCTTCCGAGCCTAGGGCGAGGCCGGACCCCAAGGAGCCGGCGACGGCGGGCAGGGCCAGCATCAGGCGATTCTGCGGGGTGCTGAGATCTTTCCAGGAGCGCTGGAAATCCTCGTCTTCCACCATGCCGATCACGGCGTTGACCACCACGAAGTCGAAAATCAGCCAAGCGATATAGCCGGCGACGACGGCCACAAGAAGTTTGTTTTGAACATAACCGGCCGCGGCGAAGATGGCGCCCCCCACTGCTGCCGTCCGCAGTGTGTTGACTCCGGCTCCCGCGAATCGAGTGCTCATTGGATGTCCGGTAGCCGATGCCAGGCGTCCTATGGAACAGACACCGGTGATAGCGACTGCCAATAGGAGCGCTGCTAAAGGAGTTTCAGCCGGATTGTTCTCCCCGTGGAGGAAGACGATGAGAATAAAGACTGGAGACGCCAAGGAAAAGTACCCGGCCGGCGCCAGTGAGCCTGAGCGAAACTCGAGCACCACTCCAGCGACAATAGCGCAAATGACCGCGGGAGTGAATCCCACGTCGGGCAAGGCGAAGAAAGCAGCGGCCGCTGTGGCTAACACCGCCAGCACTGCCAGAACTCCGGAAAGGGTATTTGAACTGCCTTTGTTTTCTTGGGACACCTAGTAATCCACATCCGAGACTCGCCGGACATGAAGAATTTCCAGGGGATCCCGAGAGTTCCCTTCTGTTCGGCCAGGTATCTCACGAGTTATCTTATGATCGCGAAGAACAATACGTACGGGATAGGACGAGGCGCCTTCGGGAACGGTTTGCAAAAGGAGTCGTCGGCTGGAATGCGCTGGAACATCGAGGGTCGCGAAGCGGCTCTCTGCGAAGGCTTCGGTTTGGGGAACCTCGACAATGGTTGCGTCCATCAGGATGGTCGCGGTCGCGGCGCCTCCCCGCGGATTGAAAAGTAGTTCTACTTGAGCGGACCTTGGGGTAGGATTGACGAGGTCGATCTCCAGGTCGTAGAGGATGCCATAGTCCCCTCGAAGCTCTCGCACGCCATAAAAGGTCTCCTGTCTGAGGCCCCCGACGGTGACCCGGGTCTCCTCGGACCCGATGGTGTGTTCCGTTCGAATCTGCTGGACAGCCACCGGATAGAATCCTCGGGAGTGGACGTCCTTTTCCTTGAGAAGGTTGTTCAGGGATACGGATTCCTTGTGATCTGGAGCGGCCACTAGCTGGTAAGTGAGAGGGGAACCGGATACCGAGGTCAGTGTGAGGGTACCGCTGACGACCTTTTCGAGGGGGAGGTCTTGAGAGAAAATTGTTCGAGTCTCTCCGGGACGGATATCGAAGAACTGGCCTTCACCGCGGAGTGCCTTCTCGAACCAAGCTACATTATTGGTGTGGCCGGTTGAGAAGTAGTCTGTCGAGGGCTTGCCCACGGCTTGGGTCAGGTGAATCCGGGCTGGTGTGGTCGTGGGATTGTTGATTTGAAGCCATATAGTAGGAGACGGGCCTTTCAGCGAGCCGAGGTGGTAGTACTGGAGCCGAACGGGACGTAGGTTAGACAGTCCTCCCGAAAAGAGCTGTCCCCGACGGTCGACGTCTTCCGGATGATCCGAGAGTGCGGCTAAGGCTACAGGCGGGGCGCTCCAGTCGAGATTGATGACTTCTTTTCCGGGTTTGGGAGACCACGATCGCCCAACCGCTAGCGGACCGGAAGGAAAGACATTCCACCCTTTGGATTCCAAGACTTCGCGCAGAAAACTCGCGGACGCCGGGTTTCCGGTGACGTAGATTGTTTCCGCCTGGCTGAAGGTCGTCAAGAGGAGACCGAGCAGCGCGGCCTGATAAAAACCTTTATTCCAGGGCATGGATGGCTTCCTGAAATGTCTTCACTGGAATGATAGTCATAGAGGTCGCCACGTTTTCTATCTCTGGCCAATTCTCCCTGGGGACCAAAAAGACGCTTGCTCCAGAGCGCTCGGCGGCGATCAGCTTGAAAGGGAGGCCCTCGATAGCCCCCACTCTCCCCTGTCCGTCCAGCGTCCCGGTGGCTGCAATCGTTCGGCCTTTGCTCAACGAAGTCGGCGAGAGCTGATCGTAGATCTCCAAGGCGAAGACCAAACCGCCGGAAGCGCCGACGGTGTTTCCGCTCATGAAGTCGACCTTGACGGGGAGTTCAACGGAGTTGAATTCCGGCCTTAGGATGGCTCCGACTCGGGCCTCTCCGCTCGACGCGATCAGAGCTAGTACCAGAGGTATACGCCGGCCTCCCCGCTCGACAACAACCGATACACTCTTTTTCTTGAGTTCTTTGTTGATCAAAGACTTGAAATGTAAAACAGAGGTGACCGGCTGTCCGTTGACTTCGTCGATGCGGTCGCCCCGCAACAGAGTTCGATCGTTGGGCGAACTTGATAGAACCGACTGCACTCGCAATCCCAGGCATTTTCCGGTGACTTCGAAGCCTAGGGCTTCCAAAGCTACTCGGGTAGAGAAATACTGGCTCAATTCCATCTGGCCTTGCTCCGGAGGGCTTTGGGCGTGCTGGAGGCCATCACGTTCAGAGTCTCGAGTGAGGTTGGCTGCGGGGTCGAGCATCCCGTATAGGCAATAAAGGACAGTGGCCGATTCGGTAAGCACTGTCACCATGAGGAAATTGCCCGTGGTTCCATAGGTCTTGTCGTAGTGGACTTTTAGAATCGAACTGGCTGGGATGGCGCGACCGGGAGCCGTGAGGGTGTATGGAGTGGGAATATAGGCGGCCGCGAGGCCGAGAATCGCGGCAAGTAGGATCCCTCTCAAGACTCGCACCCATAGAGGTTGGTTGAAGAATCGACGCAACACTCAAGTAGGCTTCGCAACCGCGGGCTGTTAGTCCCCGTCGTGCAGCGATTCTTGTCCCTGCTTCACAATGTTGAGGATTTTGGACAGTTCGCTTTCCATGCCACCGAGAATTCGCATCGCGTATCGATCGGCGTCTTCTCGAGTCTCTCTAGCAATTTTTTCGGCGGCCTGCTTTTTTTTGTCGGCGATACCTTCGGCTTCGGTGACGATCCGTTGGGCCTCTTGACGCGCCCGACCGAGGATCTCGTCGGCCTCTTTGCGGGCCAAAACGACAGTCTCGTCAGTCTGGACGCGTCGACTGGTTTCCGCCTCGGCGCGATGAAGGATTTCTTGAGCCTTGCTTTGAGCGTCTTTAACGACGCGGTCCGCCTTGCCCTTCGTTTCTTCGGCGATTCGGCGAGTTTCCCGAGAAATCCAACGGGCTTGGTGGACCTCTTCGGGCAAACTGTCGCGAGTTCGGGCGATCAATTTGTGAAATTTGTCTTTATCCACCACGGTACGGGCTTGCATGGGCCACGGGAGAGGTTTCCCCTCGTTAAGGGCCTCTTCCATGGAATCGAGTGCGTGAAAAACGTTCATCATTTACCTCCGGTTGTGCATTGAGTTGTTGAAGACGCTGCGGGCTCTTGAGGAGCTTCTTGCGGGGGACCAAATTTTTCTACCAGTCGGGCGTTAACGACCGCTGGAACCATATGGGTGACAGGGCCGCGGAGCTTCGCGATCTGGCGGACCATGCTAGAGCTTAAAAAAGCGTTTTCGATGGCAGTCATCAAGAAGAGGGTTTCGACCTTGCGGTCCAACGTGGAATTGAGAGCGGCCATCTGAAATTCCGACTCGAAGTCCGAAATTGCGCGCAGACCCTTCACAATAAGGTGGACGTCTGTGCGGTGCAGATAGTGAACAAGCAGGCCGGTGAACGTCGACACTTTGACGTTAGGCAGATCCGAGCAGACCTCAAGGATCATTTCCTGGCGCTGTTCCAAAGTGAAGAGGGGATCTTTACCCGGGTTGACGATCACAGCAACGATCAACTCATCAACCAGTCGACTCGCTCGAGTGATGATGTCAAGATGACCGTTGGTTATGGGATCAAAGCTTCCAGGATATACTGCGCGTTTCACGCGGCGACCGCCTCATTCAAAGATGTATGAAAAAAATTCTAGCACCATGGCGAGAATCCTTCTCAGACCTTCCTTGGAGAGGAAAAATTTTTAAGAACACGCTGGAACGTGTCGGCGCTCCTTGCCCGAGCCCTTAGTTATAGGTGTTGTTGGGGTTCTGGAAATTGAACTTGAGGTTGTGAGTCACACGTTCCCAATAGCCGGCCACGTAAACGTAGTCGTTACCTCGAGGTTGAAAGCTTCCCGTGACCGACATGGGCTGCGCGTAAGGGCGTCCTCCGCTGGCGTCGGGGATTCGCTGCTCATATAGCCAGAATTCTAAGGTTTTACGTTGTCCCGGTTGGAGTTCTGGTAAGTTGGCGATGGAGGAGGTGATTTCGCCTAGGTATCCACTCTGGAAGGTGCAAGTCACCTCGATGTCGCGAGCCGCGACCGATCCCGTATTTTTGACCGTGGCTAAGACTTTGAGATTGTCGCCCGTGGAATATCGGCGCTCGCTGATGGTTTGAATATTGGCCCGGGCAGCAGGATGCGGGGCCGGAGCGGTGCGCGCGAGTTCCACGGAGGCGACGCCGCGATCCTGATCGAGACGATACTGCCCGCCCAAGGCGTCCGAGACGGACTCGAGAGGCACATAAACCTGGTTGTCGTACCACAGAGCCTTGCCGTCGAGCGCGACTCCCCCGATGATTACGGAGAGCGCTTTGGGGGCGGCAGCGAAAACGGGTATGGCCAAGAGGGCAGCGAGCAATGCAATCCAACGAGTTCTTTTTTTCATGGAGCCTCCGCTACCAGTATATCATGCCTAGGGAAAATGTTTTGCTGAGGTCGGAATTTTCTTGGCCAGTGCCTTATGGCTTGAAGGATATTCTAGTATTCAAAAGAACAACTCGGGGCTATGTCAAAAAAGGTCTTGGGCGGTCGCTTTCAACTTGAAGGCAAACTAGGTGAGGGAGGCATGGGCTCGGTGTATCGGGCTCTTGATCTCCAGTCTCGACGGTCGGTTGCGATAAAGATTCTTCGAAAGGATCTCAGTGAATCGCGGCACGCACGCCGTCGCTTCGCGCGCGAAGCCCGGGCGGCCGGTATGTTGGCGCACGGGAATATCGTTGGGATTCTAAAATTCTATGATGAAGCCCGGCCTTACATGGTTATGGAGCTTGTCGACGGCGTTTCCATGCGAAGATTCGTTCGTCGCGAGAAGCCCACGGTGGATCGGCTTCTGGCGGTTGTCATGCAGCTGTGTGATGCCTTGGCTCACGCTCACGACCGAGGCATAGTGCATCGTGACATCAAGCCGGACAACATCGTGATCGCGAAACCCGCCGCGGGGGGGGACCTCGTGAAGGTTCTGGATTTCGGACTGGCACGGGTTCGTCTCCCTGAGATCTCGCATCTCACGCGCTCGGGCTCGGCTCTGGGGACCTGCTCGTATATGGCTCCTGAAC
>JBBKWP010000483.1:0-4172 GCA_037968995.1 Candidatus Xenobia bacterium | reverse complement strand
TCGTAAAACTTCTCTTCTTTCGGAAAGATCTTTAGTCTCATGGTTCCTCCACGTGGGCGACGGCTATTTAGTTCAAGGCGAGCGGGCCTTCTGGGGTCTGACAAGGGATCCTTTTCTAGGCTCGATTTGGCGGGAATTCACCTGCTAGCCGCAAAGGCGCCCAGATGCATTACACTACCCCTTCGCAATTTCTCGAGCACTTTCAAAGCGACGCAGCACCCCATTCGCTGGACAGCTTGGAAAAACTCGTGGAAGTGCTTCGAGGACCGACGGGCTGCCCCTGGGACCAAAAGCAGACAGCTCTTTCCATGATCGACTGCCTGATCGACGAGGCGCACGAACTGAAAGAGGCGCTTCTCAGAGGTAGCGATGACCAAGTTGGCGAGGAGTACGGTGACCTACTTTTCACGACCACCTTTTTTCGACAGCTTATGGAGGAAAAGACTCGGCCGGAAGGGGCTGTGAAAAAAGTCGTCACAAAAATGATCACCCGACATCCTCACGTTTTCGAACCCAATGGGCCCGTTGGGGAGGCGGAGATTCGAAGAACGTGGGAAGGTCTCAAGATCCCAAGTGGGAGCGACGGCGAGAACAGGCGGTTGGACCGCGACCTGCCGGCTTCTTTACCTGCCATCAAGAGGGCGGAGAAGATTTTGTCGAGAGCCCGCAACGCGGGTTTTCGTTATCCCACACCTCAACAAGCTTGGCATAAGGTCGAGGAAGAGTTTCTTGAGATTCAGCGTGCGGTTGCGACCGACGACAAGGAAGCCCAAGCTGAAGAACTCGGCGATCTTTTGCTTGCCTTGCTCACCGCGGCCAAAGAACTGGGGCTCGATGCTGGACAGTCACTTAAAGACGCTGGGCGCAAGCTCTCCGACCGGATCGAAACCTTGGAGAGACTCGCCGAACGTCGGCTGTGCGATATTCCTACGGTCGAACTCAGCGACCTGTATCAGCGAAGCCGCGGGCAGAAGGCCCCCGATTCCGCTTACTTCAACTATTGCGGGGTGGGTCGCTGGCCGAAAGCCGTCCTTCGTGCCGTATCAAGTGCGACCCAAAGGATCGCGCAACAAGGATTGACAGCAGTGTTAGAGCTACGAGAGGAGCGAGAGCGACTGCGGTCCCAGATCGGTCGATTAGTGGAAGCCGCCGGACACCAAGTCGTCTTCTTGCCGAACATCTCTGCAGCCGCCCTCGGGGTCGCTTACAGCCTGGACTGGAAGGAAGGCGACTCAGTCCTACTGGGGCGCCACGAATTCCCAGCCAACAGTATTCCGTGGAAATTGGCTGCGAAGATGTTTGGCATCAACGTGGTCGAATTCGACGAGGATCTATTACGGACCTCGCCTGTCGATGGTTGGGCCAAACTCGAGTTGCTCCTTGAAAACCATCACCCAAAGCTGCTGGCCATCTCCGCGGTTTCCTACTGGAGCGGGTTTCGTGTCTCTCTCGCCAAGGTTTCCGCCTTATGTCAAAAGACCGGCACGCTCCTCTTCGTCGATGCGATTCAGGCCTTGGGGACAGTACCCGTCCGCATGAGTGACGGGATCGACCTGCTCGCCGGCGGAAGTCACAAGGGATTGTTGGCGCCGGAAGGCTCGGGCTTCCTTGTCGTCGACCCCAAAGTGCGAGAGCATTGGGTTGCCCGTGTCGGCAGTTGGTTAAGCCTGCCGGACCCGGTCGACTTCCTCCAGTCCGGCCGCTCGGACTGCGCTCCTAACGTGAAGACACCTCGAGCGAATGACCCCTCCGTGCTGGAAAGCTCAAGTCTTAACACCTTGGGCTACGCTGGTCTCTCCGCGGCGCTCGATGTCCTCGAGGGATACGGTATCCCGACCATCGCTTCCCACATCCAGACCCTGCATGATCCCTTGGAGCAGGGAATGGTCGAGCTCGGCTGGTCGAGCCTTAGATCTCCTCACGAATCGGAACGCAGTGCCATTTTGAGCTTTGGGCCGCCAGCACACTTGGATCTTGTCTCATTCCAAGTTCGGCTAAAGGAGAAGGGTTTGGATCTCGGCACGCCTCAAGGCGTTCTGCGATTCGGTTGCCACATTTTCAATACCCAAGCGGAGATTAACTACGCCCTCCAGACTGTGGCTACCGTCATGTCCGAATCCTAAGGATTTTTGGCAAACTTGACCGCCTCCCAAGGACCTGGTTCGAAAGCGAGGAATAGGCCGAAAACGCGGGTCCAACCTCAACGGTGGACGGTGACTGGGAGAGAGAACGAATGTCCGATAATCAAGGCGCCGTGGGCGCACTGACCCTTGAAGAAGCACTTAAAGAGAACGAGGGTCTCAAAGCTCAGTTGAGCGGGTCCGACCTCAAGGTCTTTACTCAAAATCGTGAACTTCGACAAGAGAACCAGAAGTTACGAGAAGAAGTCACGCGTTTGACAGAGGAGTGCGTGACCCAAACCTTCGCGGTCCGAAGTCTGGAAAAAGGGAAAATTAAGCTCGAGGCACGCGGCGTTGAGTTGGATACCCAAATCAGCGGACTGAAGTCTCAAATAAGTGATTTGGAGACCAAGGTCGCTGGCCTAGAGGCCCGCGTGAGCGAGTTGACTGATGAAGTCGGCGTTCACCGCTCTCAGGAAATTCATCTCTCTCAAGAATTGGAACGTACGGTCACCACCAACGCCGAAGAGGTTACCAAACTCCAGGATCTTCACGCTGAAGAAGTGGCCGAGACCAAACGCCGACTCGAAGAGCAGAAAGCGGCCATCGAAGAACAGAAGGCGGCCATCGAACAAGAGCTTTCCGGGAAGTTGCAACATAAGGAAGCAGAAGTAGAAAGCCTACTTTCCCGAGTCGAGCAGTTCAAGGAAGAATTTCTCTCTCAAGAATTGACCTCTGTGGCTGTCGCCGAGGCCTCAGCGGCCCCCGAGGGTAAGGCTTTCGGACTGTTGCGCACTCGCATGGAAGCTCTTTTGGGATTCCCCGGAAAGACCTTGGTGGAGCAGGTCTTTCGCCACTGCGGAGCCGACGAAGCCACCAGCGACCCCGAAATTTTGGAAGAAGCATTCGAAGCTCTTCAAGATACGGCCAGCAAGTTAGTGCGCAATCCTGAGCAAGAACAAGACCTTGCGACTCTTTTGAGTTCTGTCTGGAGTGAACTCGGACTTGGGTCACCAGAATCGTCCCCAGTGGTAGCCGCCACGCCGCCATCGAGCCCCGTACCTGAGCCCACCGAAGATGTGGTCCAAGAAGAGAAAGCCTCTGCGGAAGCCTCCGTTGAGCAGGAATCGGTTGACGTTAGCTCCTCTGAGGAATCCCCAGAAGGCCCAAGCAGCCCCGACTCCGACTCCGAAACGCGAGACTCCGTCGAGGACAGCGCTGAGGAACCCGTTGCGCAAGACTCTTCTTCTTCCGAAGAACCTTCCACTGAGGGTGAGAGCCCCGTTGCGGCGAGTCAGGAAGTGCCTCCTAGTGACGAAGCGGACGCGGTGACCGAAGAGGACCGTCCCGTGGCCGCTGTAGTCGCCGATGAGTCATCGGAGTTAAGCGTCGAACCCGTAGAGGAAGAAGCATCTGCAGAAGTCGCCGAAGAGTCGACAGAGACCCCCTCCTCAGAGGTGGAGCAACTGCCAGTCGAGCCGGCTCTCTCGACCGAAGAGCCCTCAGTCGAGGAAGAGTCCTCCGTCGAAGCGCCCGCCGAGGAGGAGCCCTCCGTCGAAGAGGAGGCTTCGTCGGAAGTCCCTTCAGCAGAGGATCCTGCCGCTGATGCCCCGGTAGCTGCCATCATATCGGCTCCCGACCCGGAGCCCTTGGCTGCCCCGGAAACGCCGGCCGAGCCAGAGGCGGAACCAGACTCCGCTCCGGACGCCGAACCTGCGGTCGAAGAGGCCTCAGACGACGCCGGCTTCGAGGCCGCCGCCGCCGCGTTGCAAGACGGAGATTTCGCGAAGTCTTGGCCGATCTTTCATCGATTGCACTCTGAAGAGCCGACCGAACCGACTTATCTGGTAGGGGAGATCGCTTCCTTGGCCGGACTCGAAAAGTATGAAGAGGCTTACCTCTTAGGAAAAGGGTTAGACCTCGCTTTACTCGAGGACAGCGCTGACGTCTACCGAGCAAGTTTCGAGACCGTTTTGATCGGAATGGTGGAGCGCGCTGCGACCCTGATCAGGAGAAAGAACCTTCTTTGTGAACTGATCGCTTTCTCTGGTG
>JBBKWP010000482.1:0-10670 GCA_037968995.1 Candidatus Xenobia bacterium | reverse complement strand
CGATTTTTTTCACATCATCGATGACCATCTGCCGAGACCAGGAACTGTTGCTATTCGATGCGTTGAGTTGCTCGTCAAGGGGAACGCTGAGCGCATCGCCGTCGGGGACAGCGGCAGGTAAATGCTCGAGGAAATCCCGCGCCTGGATCTGGAGTCGTTCCAGATGATAGGTGGCGGACTGAGCGAACGCCGGGGCGACGAAGCAAAGAAGCCCGATGAAAATGAGACCGAAACGTTGAACTGACATGTTTATGACTCCTGAGCTCTTTTGCTAAACGAAGCTCTCCCGCTCTCGGCGAACGAAACCTCTGTCCCTATCATAAGCCCATGTATAGAAAAGACCAAGCCCGCTAAGGTTTCGGTTGAGCTTCGCAAATTAGAGGAAAATGATCCGATCCGACATCGGGACCGCGGCGGCATTCGAGACTCAACCAACCCAAAGGGAGAAAAATGTGGTCGATGGGTATGCGTAGGATCGCACGGTCCACGGGCCACGTTGGGAGCAGGCCGTGACCGATTCGCGCTTCGACGAGGCCTGCTTCACGTATGGGGGCCAAACGCCGATCCCAGCCGGCGGCGTTAAGGTCGCCGAGCACGATGAGGGGGCGATCAGTGTCGGATAAGGATTGGATAAGACGCTCGATCTGCTGGTCGCCCACCTGGCGTGCCCGGCGTGAAATAGGGGGTGCCGGATGGGTGAGGAGAACGTTGTAGTCTGGCCATTGAGCGAGAATCGACGGGAATGACGTCTCAGCCTCGATCACCTCGATCTTCAAAGGGGCTTGTTTGCAGAGAAGCGCCAATCCGAAATTTCCGTTTTGGGGATGGATAAGACGGTGTTGGAAGGGGAGCTTTTCGAGCTGAGCTCGATGAGCCTCCGAGACTTCTAGAATGCCGACGATGTCAGGAGTCTCTGCGTCCAGCCATCGGTCGAAGCGTCCTAGGTCATGGTTGCTAGAGAGAACATTGGCGATGGCCAGTCTCACGACGGAACGATTCGGAGCGTCCGCCAAGCCCACCGACTTTGAGGTGGGCCCTATGTATTTCAGAAAAGAACAAGTGAGTGCTAGGGAGAGCGCCAAAAAAGCCCAGGAGAGCCGACCGTTCCATAGAGCCAGCAAAGGAAAGCTGAGCCCCAGGAGGGTCAAGGTCATCTGAAATCTGAACGAACTCACAAGATTCAAGAAGAACGGAGTTTGCCAATAACTCAAGAGAATCGCCAAAAAAGAAAGGCTCCATAAAACGGTGAAAATCCAACGGAGACCGTAACGAATATGGGGCGATATTACCATCAGGATAGCTTGGCGTATCCGAGGTGTGCTCCTCCGTGGAAGGTGCAAGGGCCGCCACGAGAGGCGGAGGATGATGGTCGATGGTCGAAGGCGCCGTGTATGAAATATCTACACACCATGGTTCGAATCTCCAACGTGGAGGACTCTCTTCGCTTCTATTGCGAGCTACTTGGGATGAAAGAGGTACGCCGCAAAGAAAGCGAATCGGGTCGTTTCACGCTCATCTTTCTGACCGCCGACGGCGATCATGAGCGCGCCGGAGAGGAGAAGGCTCCACTTCTAGAATTGACCTACAATTGGGATCCCGAGGAGTATCCCAGCGGACGTAATTTTGGTCATCTAGCATATCGCGTTGAGAACATCTATGATCTGTGCGAAACGTTGCAAAAGGCCGGAGTAACGATCCATCGTCCGCCCAAAGACGGATACATGGCTTTTATCAAGTCTCCGGACGGAATCTCTGTGGAGCTTCTGCAGGCCGGGGAGGCGCTGCCGCCTCGTGAACCGTGGGCTTCCATGGCCAACAGCGGGACTTGGTAGTCTGCTTGGGGAAATGAGCTAGCTTAGCCCGTTAGACTCCGTTATAATATCTGGATGGGCAGGGCCAAGGCAGGGGTAACAGGTTTTTCATTGCTTGAAGTGGTCCTTGCGAGTTTGCTTTTCGCTACCCTGGTGACCTTGCTGTCCTCTATCTGGGTGGTTCATGCCCGAGCCCAGAGTAAAGCCGCTCACCTTCTCGTGGCTGCCGACCTGGCCGATCTAGAGATGGAGCGGGCGATTGATGCGGGCTTCTATGGGGTGACGCCTTCCACGGGAAGCTATACGCAGATCTGGAAAGTGCGTGGTGAGGAGATCCCATACCGATTCAACACTGAGGTCAAGGTTACGCCTCTGACGAAGAACGCGGACCCCTCGCTCGCGGCAAAGAGAGTGGTCGTGAAAGTCTCCTACAGCGACGGAATCCCTAACACGCCACCGCGAACCTTTACCGTCGAAAGTGTCATTGTGGATGCGGGATAGATTTCCGAGCAACGGCGCCACTTTGCTAGAGCTTTTCATTGGAATCGCGATTTTTGGCATGATTTCTGTCGCTCTAGGACTGTTGATCAGGACGGGAACGGAGTACATCCAAAAAACGGAGGAGAGGGCCGAGCTTCAGAGGACCTCCCTTTATGCCTTGAGTGGAATGAGTCGAGAGATTGCAGAGTCGAGTCATGATTCGATTCGTCTCAACGACCAACCGACCGGTCTGCCGGGCATCGTTTACGCGACTCCGCGCGGAAATGGCGGCGTCACCTACTCGAACAACAACCTCCAGTGGAAAAGAATCGTGGGTGTTTATTGGGATTCGACCCAGGAGTTGCTTTTGCGGACGGAAGAGGATCTCGCCGCCCCAACGACGTTCGTGCCAGACCTCTCAACGCTCGGTTTGAACAAAAGCGTCAGCTATTTCGCAAGTCTTAACAACTCAAGCCGGAAGCTCTTGGCTCGAAACGTGTCAGGATTTTCTGTCACGGCAACGAATGGATTCAGGGTTATAACTTTCGATCTTGAGGTTTACACGACTTTTAGGAGTCAAACTTCAACTCTGACGACCCGCACCGGAGTTTCCCCGAGTCACTGACGGAAGGCAAAGAAGGAGCGCACTAGGATGATGAATAGGGACCGTAAACAGAGAGCGGGTTATGCTTTTTTGACCATCGTTTTGATCACCGCTCTCTTTCTAGGGCTCGCAGGGGCTATGGGATCGCAAATTCTGACAAGTCTTTCCGCCACAAAAAAACGTCTAGGTTCGAGCACCTCGCGCTTCGCCGCTTACTCTGGACTCCAAAACGCTTTGCAGGAACTCAAGAAAGACGCCGGCTGGAATGAGGACATCATCGGTGCCCTAATGCCGGGTTCGAATGATCTCAGCTATACCGTTCAGGTGACCAACAACACCGATGAAGCCAGAAGCGATCCGTCGTTCGATTCGGGCGAACTCGATGCGCAGGGTAACATGACAGCCCCCGACGGTACGAAGGTGCCTCCTAGAGCGGTATATTGCGCGGCTATGGGAATTCACAACGGGCAGGACGGGGTCCGGCTCCACGCTATGGCGGGAATGGTGGGCCAAAGTCAGCCCCAACTCACCCACGGCGCGTTTTCGGAAAACCTGCTGGCCATGAGTGGCAACTCCCAGAGCAAAAGCTATGATCCAGACAACATCACTTTTTCGCCGGATTCCAACGGCCGGGTGTCGGTTTCGGACGCCACTCAGTTTCATGATTTGGGAGATGTCGGAACGAACCGGAACGTCTCCTTGACGGACAGCGCCATGGTTTCGGGCGTTGTCTTTCGTCCGTCAGGTAGCAGTATAACGAGCAGCGCGATCGCGGAACTTGATGCCCACGCGACCGGGGACTCCCGAACCCTTACTGATCCCGTGAAGGTTCCGGAGTATTCGGACCCCACGGTGATTCCGGTAAATAGCCAGTCCATGAACGTCGCCCCGGGACCGGCCGCGATGACTGTCGCTCCACAGTCGGCTACCTCGTCCGAACCGTCAGCCTTGGACGCTCCCACGGTCTATCGCACGCTCTACGTCGCGGAGGGAGGAACCTGTGATGTGGCACCGGGGACGTACTTCTTCCCCGACGGTATCGATCTTCAAGGGACCCTTCGCGCGACCTCGGCCGTGGACAACGACCACCCTATCATCTTTTATGTTGGGAATAGCGCGGAGATCGGCCCAAGTGCTCTAGTGAACCCCGGTGGGATAACTCGAAACTTCCAGGTCTATTTTGTGGACCGCGACACCCTCAGTTCGCCAAACTCTTTGCAGCAGGCGGGTGGGACGCCACAGACCTTTAAGATGACTGGCGACAGTCAGTTTTTCGGGACAGTGGTAGGTCACACAGTAAAGGGCGACCTTAGCTCCAATGCACAACTGTTCGGCGCCTTTTTAGGCCGTTCCATGTCCACCTCCGGCAATGCCCAGATCGTGTTCGACGAAAGCTTAGCTGAAGAACCCTTGGAAGTCTCCGCCGGCATAGGCTTGAGCGGAGTCACGGAACCTAAGCCCAGCGCCATTCTGCAGTCTTATGCCGCGACCCGAACCTTTGTCGCCGCGGTGCAGGCAGGGACGCCCTCCTACGTTGCACAGCAGTACCAGGCCTCAAGTAATCCCAGTTTCTAGTTGCTTGCCGAGCGACGTCCGTCTCGCATTTTTTGTCGGATTATGAACCGACCCGTCCCGGAGCGGACCTCGTTGACGAAATTCCTCTTGATCGGAGGAACCGTTCCGTTTAGTTCATGCCTTTATGGTGGTATGTCATGAGTCGATGCCCACTCCCGCGCTAACTGTTCTCTAACAGAGCGCAGGTTCGTTTCTAATGGAGTGCGATTAAAGTGAGGCATCGATAAGTTTTGCACAAGACTTCAGTGGGTCGAATGCGATCATAGGAAATTTGATGTCCACTGTCTCGAAAATCAGGAGGAATACCATGGCTACAAAAACCAAACTCAGCGTTCGCCCTCTCGGCGACCGGGTCATCATCGCGGCGCTTGCGCAAGAAGAGATGACGAAAGGCGGAATCATTCTGCCCGATACCGCTAAAGAGAAGCCCCAACAGGGCGAAGTGGTGGCGGTTGGCAAAGGCAAGATCAGCGAGACCGGCGAGACCATCGCCATGAGCGTGAAGGCCGGCGATAAGGTTCTCTACGGAAAATATTCCGGTACCGAAGTCAAGATCGACGGGTCTGAGTATCTCATCGTCAAGGAAAGCGAAATTCTCGCTATCATCGGATAAGGAAGCACAAACATGTCAGTTAAACAGATTCTCTATAATGAAGAGGCCCGCAACAAATTGGAAGCCGGAGCCAATAAATTGGCGAACGCCGTCAAAGTGACCCTCGGCCCCCGTGGTCGTAACGTCCTGATCGACAAAAAATTCGGCTCTCCCACCGTCACCAAAGATGGTGTGACCGTGGCCAAAGAGATCGAAGTGGAAGATCCCTTTGAAAATTTGGGTGCCCAATTGGTTCGCGAAGTCGCTTCGAAAACCAATGATGTTTCCGGCGACGGAACAACCACTGCGACCGTGCTCGCTCAGGCCATGTTGGCCGAAGGCCTCAAGCACGTCACCGCTGGTGCCAATCCTATGTTCTTGAAAAAAGGCATGGACAAAGCCGTGGCTCGCCTGGTAGAAGAGATCGCCAAGATCTCCATCCCGGTCGAAACGAAAGAGAAAACCGCTCAAGTAGGCGCCATCGCCGCCAACAACGATTACGAAATCGGCAACATGCTGGCTGACGCCATGGAAATGGTTGGCAAAGATGGCGTGATCACCGTGGAAGAGTCCAACACGCTCTTCACCGAACTTGAGCACGTTGAAGGAATGCAGTTCGACAAGGGCTACATTTCGCCTTATTTCGTGACCGATTCCGAGAAAATGGATGTCTCCTTTGACGACCCGATGATTCTCATCGTCGAGAAGAAGATTTCGTCCATCCAAGAGATCTTGCCGCTGCTCGAGAAGACCGTTCAGATGCAAAAGCCGTTGGTCATCATCACCGAAGACCTAGAAGGCGAAGCACTGGCGACCCTCGTTGTCAACAAACTGCGTGGAACTCTGAAGATCGCCGCTGTTAAGGCGCCCGGCTTCGGTGATCGTCGCAAAGAGATGCTCAAAGACATCGCTGTCCTCACCGGTGGTCAAGTTGTTTCCGAAGAACTCGGACACAAACTCGACAAAGTTGGCGTTGAAGTGTTGGGATCGGCCGCCCGTATCCACATCACCAAAGACAACACCACCATTGTTCAAGGCAAAGGAACCGATGCCGAGATCAAGGGCCGTATCGATCAGATCAAAGGCGCAATCGAAAACAGCGACTCTGACTATGATCGTGAGAAGTTGCAAGAGCGACTCGCTAAGCTCGCTGGTGGTGTGGCCGTCATACGTGCCGGTGCCGCGACCGAGACCGAGTTGAAAGAGAAGAAGCATCGCTTGGAAGACGCTTTGTCTGCCACGCGTGCCGCTGTGGAAGAAGGCATCGTCCCCGGTGGTGGTGCCACTTTCATCCACATCTCTCACGTGCTCGACGAACTCAAACTCAAGGGCGACGAAGCTCTGGGACTGTACATCATTCGCCAAGCCATCACCCAGCCGTTGCGCGTCATCGCCAACAACTCGGGCGAAGAGGGCTCGGTCATTGTTGAGCGGGTTCGCGAACTCAAAAAAGGCCACGGCTACAACGCTGTGACCGGCAAGTACGTTGACATGATGGAAGCCGGTATCGTTGACCCTGCTAAGGTAACCCGCGCCGCACTCCAGAACGCCGCCTCCATCGCTTCGATGGTCTTGACCACGGAAACCCTCATCGTGGATAAGCCCAAAGACTCGGGTGACGATCACGGTCATCACCACCACCACTAGTTCTTAACAGAACGAGTGTAAAGAAGCCCCGTCCGGTTCGCTCTGGACGGGGCTTTTTTGTTTGCCATCGGACGCGTGCTGGACCGATCGGAGAACAGGGGCCAGGTCGGCAGCCGGACCTGAGAAGGGGAAGATTGCAAAGAGGACTCGACCGACTAAGGTCGCGGCGCGTGTTCTATTAAGCCCTCTATCCCGTTGTACTTGGGATAGTTCTCCTTAAGGGAAAGGTCTTTGTGATGGTCGCCCGAGCATTGGACTTGATAAAAATCTTCCACATGCGTTTCATTCCCTTCCGCGTTACGACCGAACACAGCGGTGTAGCTCATTTCTTGGGCGGCGGGGCATTCCGGTAAGACCTTCAGGTATTTTGGGACAAGAGCCGATAAACCGGCTTGGTCGGGACACTTTCCCTCGTGGTCGTCGGAATACATCTTCATAGCCGTGCCGATGTTTTTCAAATTCGATTTGCAGGCGGTCAACTGACCCTGAGCGCGGGCGCGCACAAATCAGGGGACGAAGATGGCCGATAAGACGACGAAAATTCCCAGCACGACCGTGAGTTCTAAACAGGAAACTCCCTGTTCAAGAATTCTTTTCATTGCGTTGCCTCCCAACCGATGATCCGGCCTGGTCGTGTGGCGAGATAGACCAGGCAGCCCATTCTTAAGATACCGTCCACGACCGGCCACCACAAGGTAGAAACGAACTGACTCCACTGGTGTGGCGGGACGGCAGTGAGCGAACCGTAATCGATCAGTAATGCTTGGGCACTAGCGCCCAGCAAGAAGGCGTAGCCCAGGGTGATGTCTTTCCATAGCCCCACAATAGCCCCCAAATGCATGAGAATCTTGAGCGAGATTCCGACCGCCAGTTGAGGCTGTTCAGTAACCCCGAAACGCAGAGCGTCCACGTCCCAGGGAAGTCCTATGATAAGGAGTGCTAGGGTAACAAGGGCGACTACGCGATGGCTCGGCACGATCTAGAGTCTAGCCGGAAGGTCTTCGCCCAAAGAGGTATCCTCCGGCGAACCCTAAGAGCAAAAGACGAAAGCCCGTATCGAGGCCCGCGGTATAAAGGAGCCAGTCCGGCGACGAAGTGGCCGACACGAGGCCCGAGATATAAAGGACGCGTCGCCACAGACCCAGGAGCGCCGCGACGATCAAAAGGGCCGAGGCGAACCATTCGTCGCGAAAGATGGCAATGACCGCGGCCAAGGTCAGAAGGTTCCTGACCACCGCCGAGCCGATCAGGGGGAACGTCTGGTTCCCCGCATCTGAAAAGAACGAAAGGTCGGCCAGCACGTCGGACCCTAAAATGATGATACCCAAGACCGCTAAAGCCAGAGTTGGAATCTTCATCGCAGAGAGGTTCAAGTTCTGGCCCTACATCAAAAGACCGGCGATGGTTGCGGTCAGGCAAGACGCGAGCGCACCGGCCACCATTGCTTTGGGTCCGAGTTTGGCGAGTTCACCACGCCTTTCCGGAGCGATACCGCCGATGCAACCGATGTTGATGGCGATCGAACTGAAGTTTGCGAAACCACAGAGCGCGAAAGTGGCGATGGTCTTGCCTTGAGGTGTTAAGGTTAGGTTGGCGACTTCGCCTTTGATGATCTGCGAGAGTTCAGAATAAGCGACGAACTCATTGAGAACGATTTTTTTGCCCAAGAGCGCGCCAACGGTCTGTATATCTTGCGTGGGGACGCCCATTAAGAAGGTGAGCGGACTGAACAGATAGCCGAGGATAAGTTCCATAGAGAGTTGTTGACCCTCGCCGACGGGAATGAATCCGAGGACATAGTTGATGAGAGCGATGAGAGCGATGAACGCGATCAAAAGAGCGCCTACGATGAAGGCCAAGTGCATCCCGTCAAGGGCCCCCTTGGCGGCCGCTTCAATGACGGAAGATTCGGTTTTCTCCACCGACATCTTTACTTCACCCTTGGTTTTGGATTCTTCCGTTTCCGGGACCATCAGTTTGGCCATCACCAGTCCGGCCGGCGCTCCCATAATGGATGCTGCTAAAAGCTGGGGAGCCCATTCTTCACCCAGCATCCCGATATAGGCGGCCATCACCGATCCGGCGATGGTAGCCATGCCACCAGTCATGATGGCCATCAGTTCCGACTTGGTCATCTCGGGAATGTAGGGCTTGATCAAGAGCGGCGCCTCGGATTGGCCGACGAACACCGTGCCCACTGCTGATAAGCTTTCGGCACCGGAGGTTCCCAGGGTTTTCACCATGACTTTAGCCACCGCTGTCACGACAAGTTGCATCAGACCCAAGTAGTAGGCGATGTTCATGAGCGCGCCCACAAAGATGATGGCGGGCAGAACCTGAAAGGCAAAGATGAAGCCGAAGGATTCCGGTTTGCGCACCAGGTCTCCGAAGATGAAAGCGGCGCCTTCAGAGCTAAACTCCAAGAGCGTGTTCACCACGGCGCCAAGAAAGGCAAAGATCTTGATTCCGATGTCCGTCTTGAGAATGAACAGCGCCAAACTCAGTTGGATACCGAGACCCCAGGCCACGATCCGAGGCCTGATAGCTTTTCGGTCGGTGGACATGGCGAAGGCGATCCCGAGAATGGCCAAGATGCCGAAGATACCAATGAATCGCATGTCAGAAGTGATTCTCGCCGGATACGGCGACCAGATGGGGGATGAAGTTACTGCCTAGGCCATACATGGGGGGGTCTTCGCAAACGGTCGGGTTTGCCCTACATGATTTCTTTCGGTGTGGGCAGGTTGAAATCGCTAGGAAGGGAGTTGTTGGATCCCAAGGAAAACCAAGGAGTCCATGACCTCAGATTCCGAAACTCGACCTCAAGCGGAAACGAACTGCTGGTTCATTGTGCCTTGCTATAATGAAGCGAGTCGTCTCGATCAGGGCGCTTTTTTAGGTTTTCTAGAAACCAGCGAACCTTATCTCCACCTCTTGTTTGTGGATGATGGGAGCACCGATCAGACCTCCGCGGTCCTCGAAGAACTCGTGCAGAAGTCAAATGGCAGATTTCGTCGCCTGTCGTTGGAGCGGAATCAGGGAAAATGCGAGGCCGTGCGTATCGGTATACTGAAAGCTTTGGATTGGGACGCTTCAGTGGTCGGCTACTGGGACGCCGATCTCGCGACGCCGCTGTCCTTGATGGTGGGCTTTGTCGATCTCCTTGTTGAGTTGCCCGAAGTAGAGATTGTGCTTGGTTCCAGAGTGAAACTCATGGGGAAACGAATCGATAGGAAGCCTCATCGTCACTACTTGGGACGAGTTTTCGCGACGTTCGCGTCCCTAGTGTTGAGGCTGCCGACCTACGACACGCAATGTGGAGCGAAGGCCTTCCGCGTAACCCGTTGGACGGCGGAGGTCTTCCGCGAACCGTTCTCTACTTTGTGGATTTTTGATGTGGAACTCCTCCTTCGGTATCTCGCGATATATCGGACGATGAGCGAGAACCCGTATCGAAAAATTTACGAACATCCCCTTCCTGTCTGGAGAGATATCGCCGGTTCTAAGGTGCGTCCGTACCACGTCCTTCAAGCCGCCGGACAACTGTGGAGTCTCTATCGTAGGTCCAGGCGCGATGAAGGCTTTTGAATCTTCTCAAAAATGTAGAGGTCCGTTGACTTGTGGACTAGCCTGTAGGGCGAGGTTTCCGGAAACAGATGGGCGAGGTCTTGAGCCTTGAGGCTCTCAGGATATTGAATAAAGTTTGGAACGATGATTATGCGATTGTAGGTTGTGCCCACCGCCGCTCTCACAGCGTCATTGAGTTGGTCCGGTTCATTCAAGTTGCCGCGGAGAAAGTAGTCGTACGGAAGAGTGGCCTCGTGATTGACATAGTAGGCCAGATGTGCCGGTAGGCCGACGACGACATCACCGTTCTTCAGGTTGCGTCGAAGGTTCTCAGCAAAGCCTAGTTCCTGATAGTGGAGGGGAATCGGTTGAAGGTAGAGTGAGTGGATCTGCC
>JBBKWP010000481.1:0-46221 GCA_037968995.1 Candidatus Xenobia bacterium | reverse complement strand
GTTTTAAGGGACTCCACTGCTCCCAGTCCGTTGGAGATTGGCGAGCCTTTAGCAGCCGCGCTCTCCCAACCCGCGGGCTCGGAGCTTCCTCCCAGCCATCCAGGCTCCGTCGCTGGAGCAGGCGCCGTCGCTGGAGCAGGCGCCGTCGGAAAACTTTCAGCCAAAGGAGGGGCCGATCCGAGACTCGGCATGGTGTGCTTTGAAGGAGGCTCTGGCATATCAGTGGCCAAAGCGCTCGAGCCCCAACCCCCGCCGCCCCAGCCGCTATCTCCAACCGGACTAGGATCGCTTAGCAACTCACTGCTTACAGCAGGGCTGGGAAGCGCGTCGCTCCATTTGTCCGGGCTATCGGCTGACCAGTCCGTGGTCCCGAGCGAACTCGGCTCCTCCCACGTGGACATCGGTTCAACATCGAGCGTAGAGACACTGCCCACGCTGGAAGTCGTGGATTGGGATGTGGATGGAGAATTGGCGCTCTGTACGCGAGATTTCGCGGGAGCCGACATCTTCAACCACGAATGGCACTCTGGGCATCGGCTATGGACTGCGCCATAACTTTTGTCGCAAGACGGGCAGTACATGGAACCTCCGGTAAATTTCTAGGATACTTTTGACCCTGTCTATAGTATCACTTCTCGGTGTTTTATTTCATTCCCCTTTAGGAAAGACTTATTCACCGTTATCGAGACGTGGTATCATCGAAAAAATTCCTCCCGAAAGCGAAACCAACTGATGACCCTCGAGCAATGTCGACACCTCTGCGAACTCTTTGAGCGCGGAATGGAACACCTGTTGACCCAACTTCATCCCGAACGGGCATTCATCGCCTATCGGAGCAAAACGCAAGCCAACGCACCTTTTCCAACCCCTTACGTGACTCATGGTTTCGCCTTGGCGAATCTTTTTACCACAGAGGATCTCTCCATCGAGATCGTTCGCAACGCTCTGTCCACGGGCGAGGCCGGTTTGGTCGTCGACGCCTTGAACGCCCCCGGACTCAACACCCGATCATCCGTGATGATCGCTGGCTTGCGCTCTGTCCTGACCGTCCCCCTAAGGCATCCCAGCGGGCTGACCCTCGGCCTCATCTACGCAGACAGTCGGGCGAGATCCGGCGCCTTCACTCCCCTACAACTTGAAGTCACGAAACAACTCGGAGCCAGCTTGGTCGACGCTCTGCCCGCGGTGGAAAAACGTCAAAAGGAAGCGGAATCCCACATCCCAACGGAAGACGAGTGGGAGGTGGTTAAGGTTCGTGCCTTAGAGTTGGCCAAAACCGACCAAGCCGCCGAAGCGGTTGAACTCCTAAAATCGTGGTCTTGGGGTCGGCCTTCTTCCCCGGAACTGGGAATGGCCCACGGTGTCCGCGGGCGCATCTTGGACCAAGCCGGCGACCTCCAATCCGCATTGGAGGCTTTCTCTTTTTCCGTTTGGATGCTGGCTTCGCAGGCCAAGGGCCCGGATGAAAATGTGTCGCTCATGATGAATAACTTGGCGGGAGTTCAGGTGAACCGCGACAACCACGAGCGCGCGATCGGACTCTTAACAGCCTCCTACGAGCAATGGAGTCGATTAAAGCTTCCTAACCAAAGGCAATTCGCAGGGCTCGCGGCCACTAGTTACAACCTAGGAACTCTTCTTCAGAAAAAAGGGGAGACTCAAAAGGCGATTCCCTGGATGACCAAAGCTCTCGACGCGAGTATTCAAGCTTTCGGCGAGCAACACGAACGAGTCACCCAAATCAGTAACGCGCTGGAATCCCTCAAAGAGGATTGTTGACGCCTTAAGGGTCCCTTTATGCCACCTGAGCGCTTTTCGAACGGCTTGCGAGCGCCAAATCGAGCGCCTTTTCAGCGTCCACGAGCCCGGCCCCGTCCGCAGTGGGCCTACCGGTCGCCGGATGAGGAGGTGCGGCAGCGCTCGCCTGCTTTAGAATCTCTTTGATTCCCGCCGCATCGAGGTCAGGATTCGCCTGTAGAAGAATGACGGCCAGCCCGGAGATCATTGGCGTTGCCTGAGAGGTCCCGGATAGAGCGAAGTAATCTTTGCCTCGATGAGCCAGGCTGTCGCTGTCCAACTGAGCCCCTTTGGCCAAAGCACCAAAGACGGACACCCCGAGGCCCAAAACGTCCGGCTTCGAAGCGATCTCATCAATCGTGGGGCCCTGACTTGAGTTCTTCCAAACCGTATCGTCGTCGAGTTGAGGCGTTCCCTTGCTGTCGTACGCCCCAACCGTGATAGCCTTCGGAGAAATTCCTGGAGTACTGACAGTCGTCGGGTCTGGACCTTCGTTTCCGGCAGCCACGCAAACCACTAGACCGGCATCGACCGCTTTCTCCACGGCCTGCGCCCAAGGGTCAAACTTGTAGCCCTTTCTGGCGACTTCTCCCAGACTCATGTTAATAACTTTAAGCCCGAGTTCGTCTTTGTTCTCAACACACCACTGCAGAGCCTTAATGGCCTCAGCCACACGGGTGATGCGAAGCCCGACGATTTCAGCATCCGGAGCAACGCCCTTGATCTCGCCATCGCTTTGAGCACCAGTTCCGGCGGCGACACTCGCGACGTGAGTACCGTGGCCGTAGTCGTCGGCCATGGTTTTTTTCTTGGCCAGCGAAAAGTCGACCCACTTCACAACCTTGTCCTTAAGGTCCGGGTGGTTCGTTACGCCAGAATCGATGACCACGATCTTCTGACCCTTGCCGGTGAATCCGCGCGCATGAACTTTTTCGATATTGGGGAGACGTTCCACTCGACCCGGCAAGCTTTCTACCTCAATATCCGAGAGCAGTTTGGGGGCTCCAGAATACCGGATCTCTTTGTTGAGAAAAAGGTTCGTACCGGCCGGCAAAGTGCTCGCCAACTGGTCAAGTTTGTCCTCATCGACGAAGGTTGAGAATCCGTTGATGAGAGGAAGCTCTAAACGCTCATCCTGAGAGAATAGCGGAGATCTCGCTTCCAGGCCGGCGTCACTGTTGGAGCCGTCAGGAAGAGTGATGAGAACCGGGACCCGCTTGCCAGGCAGCAAATCAAAGTCTCCATACTCAAAGGCGTCGGTGGTCGCGTGTCCTGTGACGAGATCGAAGTCATCGTTCGGGTTTACAAGCTGACTCTCTCGAGTGGGCTTGGAAACTCCGAGGTGTTGGGCGCGCGTCGCCGTGCGGGGAACGGCGGTATGGGTGATGTCCTTGGTCAATGATCTTCTCCTCAATACCCACAATATCAGGTCTTTGTTACCTTTTTGTAAACGAGATGTTACCGTCGAACCACATTCTGGGGATATTCATCGTCGAAGATGTCGCCGTTTGGTGACCTCTAATTTGGTAAGCTGCGCTCTGAAGGAACGGATCAGTTCCGAACGAACCGCCCCCACATGCTAGTAATGGACTACTTTGGCGACCCCCACGAAGCCACCGAACGGGCCTTAGAAACTGTTGAGAGCGGTGGAATTCTGGTTTACCCAACAGATACCGTCTACGGGATGGGCTGCGACCTGGAAAATCGCGACGCTTTAGACCGACTCTACCGACTGAAAAAGATCCCCCAGCGTAAGCCGTTGTCGTTCATCTGCTCAGATCTGCGAATGGTGAGTCGATACGCACGACTCTCCAATGCCGCCCATCAAATGATGAGAAAGCTCCTTCCTGGGCCTTTCACGTTTATATTGCAGGCCTCCCGCGACGTGCCTAAACTCATGATTTCGAAGCAGAGAACTGTGGGGATCAGAGTCCCCGACCAAGAATTTTGCTTAGAACTCGTCCGCCGACTGGGCCGTCCACTGGTGAATACCTCGGCCAGCGATTCGCTCGACGAAGTGATCAGCGACCCCGACCAGATCGAAGAACGTTATCCGCGGGCCGACCTTATGATCAGTCTCGGTCAACAACGCTCCGAAGCCTCGACGATCCTCGACTTCACTGGCGACCAACCAGTGATCGTTCGTCAAGGGGTCGGCGACCTCTCCGAATACCTTCGCCGGTAAGTAAAAGGCTGAGCGCTAGCTCTCCTTAGCTGACGCCTTCGCCTTCCGGGGCTTCGCAGCTTTGGGACCCGACTTCGAAACGCTCTTCTTTTTTGGGCCGTTCTTGGAGGCGGCCGTAGAGCCGGATTCTGTTGCTAGCAGCGGCTTCAGGAAGTGTCCCGTGTAGGACTCCGGACAGTTGGCTACCGCTTCGGGCGTCCCGCTGATCAGAACGGTTCCACCTTTGTCCCCGCCTTCGGGACCGAGGTCTATGAGCCAATCGGCGCACTTAATGACATCAAGATTGTGCTCAATGGTGATGACCGTATTTCCACCAGTCGTCAGACGTTCGAGCACCTCCAGGAGTCGCGCAACATCGTGAAAGTGCAGCCCGGTCGTTGGCTCGTCAAGGATGTAGACCGTCCGACCCGTAGCCACCTTGGAAAGCTCGGTGGCCAATTTGACCCGCTGTGCTTCGCCACCGGACAGAGTGGTCGCCGCCTGACCCAGCGAAACGTATCCAAGACCTACATCGACAATGGTTTGCAGTCGACGGCGAATCTTTGGAATGTTCTCAAAAACCTCAAGAGCTTCTTCAATGGTCATGTCCAGGATCTCAGAGATGGTCTTCCCTCGATATCGAACCTCTAGCGTTTCACGATTGTATCGTTTCCCCAAGCAGATTTCACACGGAACATAGACGTCTGGAAGAAAATGCATCTCTATCTTCAAAATTCCCTGGCCCTGGCAGGCTTCGCACCGCCCACCCTTCACATTGAAGGAGAATCGCCCCGGCTTATATCCGCGCATTCTGGCCTCTGGAGTCTTGGCGAAAAGCTGACGGATGGGATCGAAAAGCCCGGTGTAGGTCGCGGGATTGGAGCGAGGCGTTCTTCCGATGGGAGCTTGGTCGATAACGATGGCTTTATCGATATCCTCGAGACCTTGAATCTCGCCGTGGGCCCCAGGACGTTCCCGACTCCCGTGCAGGTGGACCGCGAGAGCCTTCCTCAAAATGGAATCCACCAAGGTACTCTTTCCGGAACCGGAGACCCCAGTGACACAAGTGAAGAGACCGATGGGAAAGGCCGCGGTCACTCCCTTCAAATTGTTCTCCGTGGCCTCAGTGACGGTGATCCAGCCATTCTCACACGGGCGACGAACGGAAGGGACGGGTACCTTCTTTCGACCGGCGAGGTAATCTCCCGTCAAGGATCCCTTGGTCTTGGCCACCTGAGCGGGTGTGCCTTGGGCGATGATCTCTCCCCCATGAATACCTGCACCCGGCCCAATATCTACAACGTGGTCAGCGGCCCTGATGGTATCTTCATCGTGTTCCACCAAGATGAGCGTATTCTCGAGATCGCGTAGGTGAGTCAATGTCTTCAACAATCGCGCGTTGTCTCTTTGATGGAGCCCGATACTCGGTTCATCCAGGATGTACATCACGCCAACCAAGCCCGAGCCTATCTGGGTCGCTAAACGGATGCGTTGAGCTTCCCCGCCAGAAAGTGTCCTGGCACTGCGAGCGAGACTCAGATAGTCTAAGCCTACTGAATCGAGAAAATTCAGTCGCGCCTCTAACTCCTTGACCACTTGCGCGGCGATGGTGGTTTCTCGTTGGTCAAGTTGAAGCCCCTGGATCCAACCCAACCCGTTGCGTACCGACATCGCGGTCAACTCTGAAATCGACGTATCTCCGATCTTCACCGCCAGACTCTCAGGGCGTAGCCGCGCACCGGAGCACACAATGCACGACTTTTCTGTCATGAACTGCTCCAGTTCGGAGCGAAAATATTCCGATTCCGATTCAGAATACATCTTCCGCAGCGAAGCCAGCACGCCCAGAAATTCGGAAGTTCCGTCAAGAATAACACTCTTTTGAGAGTCGGTGAGATTCTTCCACTTGGCTCTCAAGGAGATGTCGGCGCTCACGAGGGCCCTTTCGCAACTGCGCCAGAAACGTGTGGCCCGCGCATAGTGGCGCATCGATCTCTTAGGCTTGCCCCAGGGAACCAGTGCCCCTTCCGCCAGGGATAGCTCATGATCGGGTATCACCAGATCCACATCAAATTCCGGAGAAAAACCGAGCCCGTTGCACTCGGGGCAGGCCCCGTAAGGGGAATTGAAACTGAAAAGTCGAGGCTCGACCTCCGGGAAGGCACTGCCGTCCGACATAGAAAGCTTAGCCGACATCTCTTCGGTATTCAGGATCTCTTGGTCCTTACCCAACACCGCATAAACAACAATCCCGTCGGTCAGTTCGAGGCTCTTCTCAACGGCCTCCGTCATCCGGGAGCGAGACCCGCCCTTAACCACGATGCGATCGACAACGACCTCGATGGTGTGTTGAACGTAACGCCCCATCTCAATGTCCTGGGGGGCGTCGAGTCGATGGATCGTTCCGTCGACTCGAACCCGGGCAAAGCCCTGAGCTGCAAAGTCACTCAACAGTTTGCGATACTCGCCTTTTCGCCCGCGAACGACCGGAGCGAGAATCATCAGCTTCGTACCCTCTTCGAGGCCTAACAACCGGTCCACCATTTCGTCAACGGTCTGGCTGACGATGGGTTCACCAGTGTGTGGGTCGTGGGGGATCCCTATGCGCGCGAACAACAGACGCAGGTAGTCATAGATTTCCGTCACCGTGCCGACCGTGGAGCGCGGATTTCGGGAGGCGCCTTTCTGATCGATAGAGATCGCTGGTGACAACCCTTCGATAGCGTCAACGTCCGGCTTCTCCATGAGACCCAAGAACTGTCGCGCGTAGCTCGACAATGACTCGACGTATCGCCTCTGACCCTCGGCGTAGAGAGTATCGAAAGCGAGCGACGATTTCCCCGACCCAGAAAGTCCGGTGATCACAATCATCTTGTTACGGGGAAGTTCCAGTGAGATGTTCTTAAGGTTGTGCTCTCGAGCGCCTTGAATTCTAATAACGTTTGCCATGAACCAGGCTAATCTGAGTGCCCGACGAAAAACCCTCTTTGTGATTGAGCCAATCGACTTCAGCGGCCAAGAGGGAGAGTACCTCTCGGCCGACCTCAAACAGAAAGCTGTGGCGTTTTCGATCATCTGGGCCATCGTTGGAGCGCTATTTTCAGGATTTTTCTTCCTCCGAAAGCCGAAAGGCCCCGCGTCCCAGCTACTTGACCGCCGCCAAGCTGAGGGCCGAGTGGTCCACCCTCGTTCCAACAGGTCAGATTCTCAGGCCTACGCCAGTTTTTCGGCACAGGCCCCCAGCGTCCGCCCCTACCGGAGAAAGCCTTCCAACGAAGAGGACCCGTGGAGCACTCTGGCGGCAGTAGACACTCCGAAATCTAGAGCGACGCCGACCGCCATCAAGGAGAACCCAACCGCGAAACTTCCACCTGCTCCCAGAGTGTTGACCGCCAAACTTCCCGCCCCCCGACATACAGCGCCTCCGGTGGTGAAGCGGGCCGCCCCCGTCACGCTACCTCCGTCCAAGAAGAGCCCGCCGCCCGAAGCCATTGACAGGCTCCTTTACCCTATCATCAGTGAACGGCCGGATCGCACCAATCTAACCTCTGCCGCCGGCAAGGGACAGCAATCTCTCATCAGACTCGCGAATCTCGAGGGACAATATCACCTCGGCGTCATCATTGACCCATCCGGCAGAGCCCTCATTTCCGACGCCCTCCTGCAGGACGGTAGCTTGAATCGCGTATGGTACAACGGTACACAGGTCCGAGCCGAGGTCGTCGCCCGCGATCCAGAATACGGATTGGCTCTCATCCGGCTTCCCAGCGGACAGTATCCAGCACTTCCCCTTGCTCCGGGCCCTCCGGCTCGAGGCGAACGACTCGTCGCTTTCGGCCCGACCACAAACGCTTCCGTCTCAACCCAAGTTCGTGCGGGCCTAGGGTTTGCCGCCGCGGGCTTTATGGTGGAAGGACACCTGGGAACCGGCACCTGGGGAACTCCCCTGCTCAACGACCGTGGCGAATTGGTCGGGGTTCAGATCAGCAGTCTGCCGAACTTCCCAGGCAGCGGAATCCACTTGGCCGCGGATTCCTCCGTGATCTACCGTATGTCACGGGGCTACGATTCCGGTAATCGAGCCGCCTTCGATCAAACACAGCGGGCTGTTTATGCTCGACTTACCAGTCTGGCCATTGCTTCGCGAGGTCAGGACCGCCAGAAAAAGGGACGGGTGATCGCAAACGTCGGTGTATCGCAATTCTACTTAGGAATGGACAAACAGGAGGCCAGTCGGTGGGTTCCCTCGGCGAAAAAGTTCACCACTTCCCCGGGCGTCGAAAACTGGAAAAACTCCGCCCCTCCCCTAGAATTGGTCTTCGTCAACGAGTATCTGGTGGCGGTGGCTACAGATTATAGCGGCTTCTCCACTGAGACAGGAATCTCCATGGGCGCCCGCATCGATAGTCGCTACTTGAGTCGCTACTTCGACAATTTTCTCTTGCTTGACGGTTTGGCCCTTGTCCCTGGGCTTGATATCGTCATCAACTCCGACGGGAAAGCTCGCCAATTCGTGGTGAGGCCGGCCTTGTGAGGCAGTACGCCGAAACTGGCCGAGTCCGGGTGAAGGACCTCTTGTGATGGATTATCTTTACAGCGCGGTTAAGGCCGACGGCAAAAAGATCTCGGGCGAACTCGAAGCCAAAGACTTCCAGAGAGCCGTCGCAAAACTTCAAGCGCTGAACCTGACCGTGCTCGAAGTGACGCCTGTGAAGGACAAACACTGGATCTTCCTCCTCGTTGCCCCCATCAAAGGTCAGATCCTCGCCATGTTCATCCGCCAACTCGGAGTCATGCTTACGGCCGGAATCCCCTTAGCCACAGCTCTACGTTCCCTGGTTCCCCAACACGGGTCGGCGCGCTTCCGCAAAGCCGTTGAGCGCCTTTGTCACGACGTGGAGACCGGATTTATGCTCTCCCAAGCCATGCGACGAGCCCCCGAGTATTTCAACAACTATATGGTCGGTTCGATCCGGATCGGAGAACATTCCGGAGAACTCGACACGGCCTTGCATCAGTGCGCCGATTTTTACGAGCGAGAATACCACTATTCCCGAAAACTGAAATCAGCGCTCGTGTACCCCACCGTACTTTTCGGCGCCGCTGGGGCCCTAGTGTTCTTCATTTTTACGTTCATGATTCCAAGGTTTGTCGGACTTTTTGTTGACCTACAGGTCGAACTTCCTTGGTCGACCAAACTGCTGGTCGACACCGCCTACTTTGTTGAAACGTACGGGATGGTCACTTTCTTCACTCTGGTAGGTCCTGTCTCCGCGTTCTCCTACCTCGCCTATCAATATTCGAAAACTGGGTCTGGCAAGATGTTTTACGAGCGCCTCCTATTGCGTATTCCGTGGTATGGAAAACAGATTCGCCTTCGCATGCTGAGTCAGTACTTCCGTGCCTTGGGGAGTCTCATGACGTCCGGGGTCACGATCGAAACTTCCTTGCGGCTGTTGGAACGAAGCCTCGATCGCGAAATCCTTCGGCGAACTGTCACCTACCAGTTGCGAGACGTTCGCCAGGGAAAACCCTTCGTCACAGCCATCAATGTCTACTCGCTGTTTCCGCCCATGGCCCTTGAGATGCTCGAAGTTGGCGAGGAAACCGGAGAGATCGAGAACATGATGAACCGCATGACCATCTTTTACGACGAGGAGATGGTCCGGGGCCTGGAGACCGTCGGTAAGCTTGTCGAGCCGATCGTCCTTTGCGGTATGGGTTCGATCGTGGCCTTCCTCCTGTTGGCTGCCTTCCAGCCCATTTACCAACTGGCGGCCTCTTTCTAGACGTACATTCCGCACTTCTCCCGGTAGTATGCCTCGAACCACTCTCTTTGCTCGAAATAGGTCAGCCGCGAGTATAGGACCGCCGGTCAAACAGGAACCGCCCGAGGACTTTCAGAAACAGACGGGAGATGTCGATTTACTCCTACGTTGCTAAAGATCACGATGGCCGACGCGTCCACGGAAAAATTGAAGCTGTTGACCAAAAAGCCGCGGAGTGCGAATTGGCGACTTCCCATTCCGTAATCTACAGAGTGGAAGAACAGTCCAACGATCAAAAAGTCGTCCAGCTTCTGAGTGCGCTGGCCCCCGTACCCACAGAAGAGTTGGTGGGATTGAGCCAGGCTATCGCCTCGATGTCTGAAGGCGGCACGTCGCTCAAACGCACCTTCGACATCCTTTACGAAGATGCCGAGAATCCCACTCTGAAGCGATTGTTCGGCGACGTCTCCGAAGATCTCGGTGAAGGGTTGACACTATCGACCGCTTTCGCCAGGCACAGCAGCGTATTTCCTCGCTATTACATAGCAATGACCGCGGCCGGCGAGAGTTCGGGAAGCCTCCCGGAAATGATGCGACGATTGGCCCAGATCCTGACAGCGGCAGAATCCCTTAAGGCCCGTGCGAAAGCGTCTCTATCCTATCCGGTTACCCTTTTCGCCTTTACTATCCTGAGCTTTCTCATTTTCTTCACCTACGCCAGTCCCTACATCGACAAAATCTATCAAAGTCTGCAAGTCGAGCAGCCTCTCTCGACTCGCATGCTTTTAGGGCTCGGGATCACTTTAGCCAGCAACAAATTCGCATTATTCATGCTACTTGTAGGAATCGCCTATCTCGGATGGAGCATCCCGCGAAAACCGAGCGGCCGCCGAATCATGGACAGAATCCGATTGACCTTCCCTTTCCTGGGAGATGTCTACCGAGTGCTCTACACCGCCCGCTTCCTGCGTACCCTTTCGGTACTCTACCGTAGCGGGTTGGGTCTCGCTGAATCCGTCAGACTCTCCGCGGCCTCCGTGGGCAACGAAGTCATGATGGAAGAACTGTTTGACCTTTCCTTGCGCCTGGAGGGCGGCGAGGAACTCTCCCCTGTCCTCCGCTCAAGCCAACACGTCAGCAGGATGGCCGTCGGTATGCTGGCGGCCGGCGAAGAGTCTGGGAAACTCGAAATTATGCTCAACCAAGTTGCCGACGTCTATGATCTCAAGGCGGAAACGCTTCTGCAGAAGGTCCGGTCCAAGATTGAACCCACGGTGATGCTGATCATCGGTATTTCCGTGGCTCTATTCTTGGGTGTCCTCGGCTGGCCGCTCCTCTCACTGGTCGGATCTTAAGCGCGAGGTCGCGGATGCTATGAGCCTTTGGTCAGCGGGAGTCCTCGACTGTCCCAGCCTTTGACTCCTTCCAACATGTTAGTGACCTCCTCGAAACCTTGCCCACACAAAAATTGCGCTGCCCGTTCGGAACGAACGCCGCCGGCGCAGATACAAAGGACTGGTAGGCTGGAATCCAACTCGCCGTATCGATTCGGAAGGTCAGCTAGCGGGATAAGGGTTACTCCCTCGATGTGAGCGGTTCGATGTTCGTGCGGTTCTCTAACATCAAGCAGTTGAAGCTTGCTATCCTTTTTGATCAGCTGCTGAGCGGCCGGGGGATCGATCTCATTGAAGTCATTCATAGCGTAATCTCTTTCACGAAGAAAAGCGAAGGCCTGCTGACCCACCCTTTGGAGCGATTAAGGACTTTTCGGACGCCCTATCCTTCCCCAAACAATGCCAAATCCCAGAACGCCGAATTGTAAAAAGAGTAGCCCGGCGACCACTGGGAATGGTAGTGCGATCTGTCCCATGCCGGCATGTTGCAAAGTGAGTGGAATCACGGCAGGGTTCTGTCCGGTCGCCACGGAGAGTAGTAGCAGCAAACCAGAAGATTCCGGACGATCTAAAAAACGCCCGGCCAATCCTCCAATTACGAGATAGACTGACACCGAACCCAGAATCCCCAAGACAAGCCATGGAACCTTCTCAAAAAGCGGAGCCAGTACTGCCACTCTTGCCTCTAGCTCGTCAGGAGCGGGACTCAAAGCCCCTGAAGCCTCACTGAGTTTCTTTAGCTTTTCTAAGCCCTCGGCCACATCAGAATCACGACTCGCGAACAGCACGAGGTAAAGATAAGGAACAATGGTTTGGTATAGCCCGATGAGACACAGTTGGAGAAACGCTAGAGCGCCGAGGATCCAAAGTTCCCGCCACGGTCTCTTCAAAGGCCTCTGGCCTGAGATACTGCTCTTAGCAAATCGCTACTTATTCTCCGTCGCGGCGGGTGTCGTTCCCCTCCGACGACGCTTCTTGGGCGCCCATTGGAGCTTCCATTCGGAAAAGAGGTCCGGTCGCTCCAGTAGCCATCTACGAAACTCGATACCTAGGCCGGCCTGAATCGTGGAGGGTACTGCCGGACCGAGTAGACGAGAACGGGCACCGCCCTTTTCCCAAACCAGATTGGGATTCGACATGCGGACGCAGGCCGCCACTCCGGGCACAATTTTCACAAACTGGTTCCCGCGATGCTCTTTTTGGAACGGTACAGTGGATCCAAAGGTACCGAAATAGGTCATTCGCGACGCCGCGATATTGTCCAGTGACTGGCGTCGATCCGGGAGCTCAAACTTATAGAGTCGAGAAAAAAGATCGGTCATGACGTCGCGCAGGCACTCATCGTGAACCCCACCATGATAGGTTTCGTCAAAGCCGGCGAAGGCTTTGATCTTTTCCATTTCCGAGGTCACAAGATAAAGCGCTACTTCAAAACTCGTATCTCCATCTTGTCCGCTGTAGATGAAAGGGTCTGGATGCAGTCGGTCGTCTTCGGGAACGATAAAATCAACGAGATCTCTCATTCCTGACGTAGCCTTGTAGGTCAGTGGAGCGAAGCCCTTGTAGCGAATATCCATGCCCATCCCAGGAAAAAGGCACGCTAATTCCTGAACACGGATACGAAAGGGGTAAGCTCTGACCTCTTCGCCCAGCAGGGCGGAATCCAGTATCGCCTCGAGTTCAATCCCCGAGTTCTCCCCTTTGGAATGAGCTACTGAGTCAAACGGCACCCCGTCACGAAAATTCTGAACTCGGGCAGAACCGCCTTCAGTCAACTTCAACTTGGCTTTGGTACTCAAAGCGATGATCATGGGCAGGAATGTCAACAGAAAGGGGTTCCCACGCACGAAATCAGTGCGGCCAAATTTTTTACTACCGATGGCCTGAACACATTGGCGAAAAAGATCGTTGGCTAGAGAGCCGCTGGAGTCTGCTACCAACTTGGGAAGGGCAGGAAAAAGCTGACTATCGTTTTCAAAGCTTCGTTGGAGAATCAACGAGCCATCTGTTTTCACATCGATCGAAAGGCTCCCCGGAGCCTCACGATCGTAACCCCAACAGATCGCACGCAAAAGATGGTCCACGAGGTAGTAGACTCCCATTCGACCCCGCTCGGAGATAAAATATTCTGGGCGATGTCGAATGGGTCCCGGGAAGACGGCTTCGGCGGAATGTGAGTCTAGTTTTTCGGTCATGATCCTTCAATCTTCAGGTACGGTCGGAGCCGCGAGAGAGTTTTCTCCTTGATACCTCGAATTGTGGCGAGTTCCTCTAATGAGCCGAAACTCCCGCCGTTCCTTGCTTGACGGGCCTCCAGGATACGACGGGCCATCACCGGACCGACCCCCGGAATCCCCATCAGGTCGTCGAGATTGGCCCGGTTGACATCCACCTTGACTTGAAGTTCTTCTCGTGAGACCGACTCAGTCCGTGACCTTCTCGGCTTCGGTCGAGAGAGCGGAGAGGTTCCGCTCGCAGACCGATTTCGTCGTCGCTTGACCGGAGGGAGTTCTGATGGAGCGCTTACCGACGCAGACTTCTCGGAGATCGGTCTCGTCGATTTATGGGACGACTCCGCCCCGGTGATTCTTCCCTCTACACCCTCAGCGGAGAAACTCTCTCGACTTTTGCTTTCGCAAGGAACGCTCATATGCTCCCCGTCGGTCAAGGGACGAGCGAGTTCCAAGCCTTGAACGTCGGCTTGAGAGGTCAAGCCACCACATCTTTCTATCGCGTGGATCATTCGGCAATCGCTAGGTAGTTGGACGACTCCGGGGCGCAAAACCTCACCTGTGACCGAAACGACGATGTTTCGAGGTTCCAAGCTCCGCCCATAGTAAGAGTCGACTTCTCGGATGACGAAAAAAGAGACTACAAGAATCAACAGCGTGGATATTGTCCGATCGAAGAGTGTCATCTCCGAACCTTTGGAATCGCGTCGCGCGAACCCGCGAACAAAACGTTAAATGAAAACTTTATTCTAGCGTCGCTGGTTTTCGAGGATGAACTGAGATATCAGGTCGCTCGAAATGGTAGAGAGATCGGACGGGAAAGTTACGGCGACCGTATGCTTATCATCCTCCATCCCAGCCCGAATCACGACGGCTCGAACGTTGAGAGGGAAGTTCCAAGAGAGAATTCTTATCTCTATCTCGTCCCCTTTCTGAAAGTCCGCTGCACTATCTAAAGCGAGACCGCTCATGGAAATGTCTCGAGTGTGGGCCGAGGTCGGGGGACCGAGCTCCGTTCCCCGAACCTTGCGGATCTCCGCGGGCAGACGGAAGGAGATTCGCAAGTGTTTGCGGGCTCCCACATTGCGCATCTGACTTTCTTCTTGGAGAGTCTTGACCGGCGGTCCAACCAAGATCAATTCACGGACGCCCGGCTCGATCTTTAGAACGGGACAATCGTAGGTAATCGTTTTATTGTTCTCGATCAGAACTAGCGACAACAACTTCCCGACTTCAGCCGGGATAGGCTCTTCATCACCTTGCGACCTCATCACCCAAATGCCTTGGAGATCCATTCGCTGAATCTCAACATCCCAGGCTTTGGGTTTCCCTTTTAAGTTCTCAGGGACCGCCTTTAGGGCCAACTCCAATTCAAAACGATTGGGAATATCTAAGTTTCGCTCGGGAGCGGCCTCATCAGCGACCGGTTGGGCGGGCCCTTTGGGACCAGACTTTGATGAACCGTCTGAACTCGTACCTTTGGAAGATTTTGACCGTCCTCGATTGAAGATCTTATTGAGGAGATTGTTAAGCAATCGTGGCTTCCTCTACTCTGAGGCTTCCACGGAAAACAAAGTTTGCCCAGGAGTCACATTGTCTCCAGTTGCAACAGTCACTTCTTGGAGCACTCCGGCAAATGGAGCAGCAACTTCATTCTCCATCTTCATCGCCTCGAGAATGAGCACAATTTCTCCAGCCTCCACCACGTCTCCGGGAGCTTTAACGACCTTAACAACCTGTCCATTCATAGGGGCGACCACTGTTCCTTCGGACTGAGACCCTTCGACGCCCCCGCCGATGCCTCCCACCGGTACGACCGCCCTTGGACGCCCGGAATAAAAAAACTGGATCGATTGGGAGCCGATCTTCCCTGAAGTTACAGGAAAAGTCCGCCAGGAGCCGTCCGGTTGGCTCTCCAGAAACGTTTCCTTCAGCAGTCGAAAGCACCGTTCAGGACTTCCGTTGCCGCCAACGATCCGACTCGTCACGGCCTCAGAGTCATCGGAATCGGAACATGCAAGAGTTCTAAGACTGATCTCCACGGCTTCTTCGCCAGCTTTAAGGTAGTAACGCACGAGCCCCCGTTTCTGCGAAAAAATCAGTGAACCCTCCCCACGAGGGCCACTATGAAAGGGTTTTCCTTTCAGGGGATAGGGGGTTCTTCTTCACTGAGTCGTTGTTTGGGGAAATCGTTGAGGATTTCCGGCCCGTTGGTCGTCAGCAGAATGGTGTCTTCAACACGGCAACCTGTCTGACCCGGCAGATAAACACCCGGTTCAATTGTGATCACTTGATTCTCTCGCAGCAAGTCGGTCTGGCCGGAGCGTAAAGTCGGAGATTCGTGAATATCAAGACCCACCCCGTGCCCTAAAGAGTGAATGAAAAATTGGTCTAAATCCAAATTTCGGAGGTAGGCCCGAGCCACTTCGTCCAATTCTCCCGTGGTCATCCCGGGACGCGCGACGGCAACCGTTCTGGCCTGAGCCTCAGTGACGGCGGAAACGAGGCGCCTCAAGGGCTCCTCTAATTCTCCATACCAGATAGTGCGAGTCATGTCTGAACAGTATCCATCCCGGATAGCTCCGAAATCGATGGTGACCAGTTCTCCCTCTTGAATTCTTTTCTCGGTAGCCCCGGCGTGGGGAAAGCTTCCATTGATTCCAGATGCGACGATGGTGGAGAAAGATGCCCCTTCGCCACCTTCACGCAACACTTGATAATCGATCTCCGCACGCAGGTCGCGCTCAGTGCAACCCAAGCCGCAAAGCTTCAGGGCTGCCCCTAAAGCAGCATCGGCTATGCTGGCCGCTTTCTTAAGAGAGGCGACTTCGTGAGAATCTTTGACGGATCGCTGGCCTCGGACCCGGCCTTCAACATCGACGAGTCGGAAGTTCCTTTTGTCCAGGGCTTGATGTATCGTTCGATAGACTGCCACCGAGAGGTCGTCGATCTCTATCGAGACCTTCGCACCGGTTCGAAGACCCAAGGTGTTGCCCAGAAGGTCATCTGTAGCTCCAGCCAAGCCTTGATGACGGCTTGGCTCGTAACGAAAGACCTCGTATTCGGGCGATTCTGAACTGCCCTGGTCCCAATAGCGGCCATCGGTGAGGAGAAATCGTCGTCCCTCGGAAAAAACAAGCCAGCCTGAACTTCCCGTGAATCCGCTCAAGTATCGACGATTCTTTCCCTCGGTTATCACGAAGGCGTCTTCGCCCTCGTCCTTCATCTCAGTCTCAATGCGATCAGTCCGGGTGCTCATGACACTTGCCATACTCCTGAAAACTCCATCTCCGCAGCACCTAGAAGCTCAAAAGTTGGCGAGTGTCCACGGATCTCCAACTTTCCGCCGGGCAACTCGAAACAATGGGGCGGCTGAATTCCCTCTAGGGCGGCAAGCACCGCTGATGCTGCGCAGGCACCCGAGCCACAACTCTTGGTGACCCCCGCTCCACGCTCATAGACTCTCAGCAGACGAGAACCGTCAGCTTGAGTCTGGGTCTGAAGAAAACCGCAATTAACGCCCCCAACGCCCAAAAGTTGACTGGCGACGGGTTGGGCTCGAGCACCGAGTTCGGCCCAATTTGCTGGGATTTCATCGCAACAGATGACGTAGTGAGGATTGCCAAACGACAAAAGGTGACCCGAGTAGCCTAGCACGGCGTCGAGAGTCGGCAGGTTGGCGAGCGGAGGGTTCCCCGGTTGGGCTTCTACCTCGCCCATATCTACACAGCCAACTTCGAGGTCGGTGATCCGTGTTCGCACCACGCGGTCCCCAATAGCGACCTCTTGTGAGGACGGCCCTGCGGTGCGTGCCAAAATTTTAGCGACACATCGCAGAGCGTTCCCGCACATTCCGGCGGGACTGCCGTCGGAGTTGCGAATGGCAACGCTCGTTGGAGCCTTAGAATCGCTGTGGGTTTGGAGCAACACCACGCCATCGGCTCCGACACCGCTGTTCCGGTCACAGATAGCAATAACCAACTCTACCGTAAACTGCTCCTGGCCAACAGGCGAATTCGAAAGATCCACAATCACGAAGTCGTTGCCAGTGGCATCCCACTTCTCGAAGGGAATGCCCTTCAACGAGCGGTGGTCTTGCGGTCAGGTGTGTCTTTAAAGGCCTGCTTCATAAAATCGTCAGAGACCGGGCGAGATGGAGAGACAGTGGTGACAGCGTGCTTGTAAACCATCTGGATTCGCCCTTCTTGGTCTTCCAGAATGATGGTGAACTGGTCGTAGCCTTTTACGCTTCCCTTGAGTTGAACGCCTTTCGCGAGAAAAATGATAACGCCAACTCCCTCTTTCTTGAGTTGAGCTAAGAACGCGTCTTGCAAATTTAGGGCCATTTGTCTCTCCTATCTAAGTCCGGAACCTCGTCAGAAAGCCTTCTGAAACCTCGAGGACATGCTGCGGGAGATTCTCCCAATCCTCGAGACGGTCCAACATCCATCGATGCCGGTCCGGGCCTTCCATGTCTTTTTTTAACCAGGTGCGTTGCTTCTTGGCCAGCGCCACGGTTGATGAGACGATCCGCTCGATGGCTTGAATCTCATCAAGCTCTCCGCGCAGGTGAGACCGAACGACTTGATAACCGATCGGTTTGCGCGCTTCCAGCCAATGCGCCAAGCCCTTCTTCTCAAGCTGGAGGACCTCCTCTCGCCAAGCCGGCCACATTCCATGAGTCCGCTCGTCGATGCGCGCTTTGAGAAGGTCCAAACTGGGCCAAAGAAGGTGTCGCAAAATCCGGAAATCCTCAGGCTCTTGCTTCTGGCTGGGCGAAACCGGCCCACCGAACGCGAGAGTCAACTCCAGAGCCCGTGTGACACGCCGCGGATTCTTACGGTCGATGCGCGACCAGGCTTCCGGGTCTCTTCGCTCCAACTCATCGAGAGCCTCGGAAAGGGGCATGCCGCGGACCTCTTCCCGAAGCGCTGAACTCACCGCAATATCGTGCGGTCGATACCCTTCCAAGACCGATCGAACATAGAGACTGCTTCCGCCAACTAGAATGGGTATCTTACGGCGCCCCGCGATATCGCGGACAATCTGGAAGGCTCTTTGCTGGAAATCCACCACCGACAACGGCTTTTCCAATTCGGCGATATCGAGCAGATGATACGGGAATCGACACCGAGCTTCGGCACTGGGCTTGGTAACGCCCACAGAGAGCTCAGTGTACATAGCCGAGGCGTCCGAGTTCACAAGCTCTCCGTCGAGGTGCTCCGCCAGAAACTCAGCGACCGTACTCTTTCCACTGGCGGTCGGACCCAATACGGCCAGCAATGGGTATTTCTCGGAGCTGGAATTCGTCTTCAAGACTGCCATCAAGACCGATGGAAAAGGCGTTCGAGCGCCGCTAAGTCCAAACGGATGCGTGTGGGGCGCCCGTGGGGACAGTAGGGAGATCGCTCGGCTTCTATGAGATCATCCACGAGACGCAGAGCCTCAGCCGGGCTCATGGCCTCTCGAGCTCGGATGCTACTTTTGCAGGCCATCATGGCGCGCAACTTTTCACGATAGGCGGCCACCGGAGCTTCCGGGTCGCTCCCTTGGTCCTCCACTAACTCGGTCAACAGCTCTTGAAAAAAGGCCGCCACCTTCGGGATCGGAATGCCCGGCGGAACAGCCCGCAACAACAGACTCTGTTCTGCGGTCATTTCCACTTCAAATCCAACTTCCGCGAACCTTGCCGAATGGGTCTCCAAAAGTACGGCCTCAGCCGGAGACAGTGAAACCTCCAAAGGCACGACCAATCCTTGCGAATCCGGACCGCAGATCTGAAATCGATGAAGACGTTCGTACTGGATCCTTTCGTGAGCCGCGTGCTGGTCCACGACCCAAAGCTGTCCATCAACCTCCATTACGACATAGGAACGGTAAAGACTGGTGAGATACTTTAACTGCGGCCGACTAGCCAATGGCGCCGCCGAATCCGCGTCGAGCGTTCCCTGAACCGCCACGTTATCGGACGGCGCTGATGGAGAACTTTCTAGACTGGTAAGCGGTCGATACATCTCCAACACGCGGTCCGTACTAAGAGACGTCGGCGTTGCGTTGGGGCGGGGAAGCCTAGGGACGTGGCCCGCCGCGAAGCTTCGGTTGGTCACTAGCGGCGATGGGGGCTTCGAAGCTGACTCCTCGAAGAGATCGCTCAGACCTTGGTCGAGGACAGATTCCCAAGCGCCCTCTCGGATCGTCTCCGCCTTCTCGGATTCCAGACCTTGACGAATGGCCCCCACGATGGCCCGAAAAGGAGCCCGCTGGTCGGCGAAACGAACCTCAGCTTTGGTTGGGTGTATGTTGACGTCGACCAAGGATGGGTCGATGGTGAGATGAGCGAAAACATAAGGATGGCGTCCCCGCGGCACCAACGGGTCAAAACCTTCAACGAAGGCTTGTGACAGGCTCGCCGAACGAATGATCCGGCCGTTCACCGCCAAAAGTTGCGCCGCCCTATTTCTACGATGCAACGACGGTTTGCCCACCAAGCCGCACACTGCGATGCCGGCCTGCTCACCGTCGAGAGGCAACAGGTCCGACTCCGACAGCTTCCAGAGTTGCGCCAAGCGCTGTGCCTGGGTGGAATCCGGAGTGAAGAAAAGCTTCTCTTTCCCATTGATGACTAACCGAAAGCCGACCAACGGATGCAAGACCGCGAATCGGCCCATAAGGTCGGCGATCTGAACGCCCTCACCGGCGGAGGCTTTGAGAAATTTACGGCGGGCTGGAGTGTTCCAAAAAAGGTCGCGAACATCGATGCGCGTCCCCCCTGGACTTGCGGCGGTCTCGCTTCGGGCCTCCCCAGGGCCTTCCATGGTCACCCGTGTCCCCACTGCCTCCCCTCGCGCGGTCGTCAGAAGTTCAAACCGAGACACCGCGGCGATGCTGGGTAACGCCTCCCCTCGAAAACCGAACGAAGACAGGCTTTCCAGATCCTCCCAAGCGGTGAGCTTTGACGTCGCGTGCCGTTCGACGCAGAGCATTGCGTCCTCACGGCTCATGCCGACTCCGTCGTCGGTCACTCTCAGGAGTTCTTTCCCGCCATCGACCAACTCCACTTCGATTCTCGAAGCTTCGGCGTCTAGGGAATTCTCTACGAGTTCTTTCACGATGGAAAGAGGACGGTCGACGACCTCTCCAGCGGCTATCCGTTCGGCGACCTCATTGGGCAACCGTCTGACACGCCGAATCAAGTTCCAAAATCCTGGACCGGAGTCACGAACGCATATCCTTTCGAACTCAAGTCTCTAAGGATTGGCGGAAGGGCACAGAGCGTACGAGCCCGGTCGTTGGGACCATCGTGAAAGAGAAGCACCGAGCCGGGATCAGTGAGCCGCAGGACGCGCTTGACGATCCGACCCGGATGGCCGGCTAGAAAATCAAGACTGTTGACGCTCCATCCAACCATGGCCAGACCCGCCCTCCGAAGCTCCTCGACTAAAAGCGGAGACCTGTATCCAAACGGAGGGCGAAATATCGGTAAGACGAGGTCGCCGAATGCCTTTCTGAGGGCGCTGTCCGAACGCTCGACTTCGTCGCGAACTTCAGGAGTCTTCAGCCTCAGAAAGTTGGGATGACTCCAGCTGTGATTCCCCACGCGGTGGCCCCCGGACTCTAATTGCCCGCGCAGGGACTTTAAAGCGTCACCTTCTGGGATCTGAGAGGCGATGAAAAAGAAAGTGGCTGAGGCCCCGAACTCTTCTAGAACTTTTAGCACGGCTTGAGTATGGGGGCCCGGCCCGTCATCGAAGGTCAGCCATACCTGCTTGCCACCCGCTTGGGTCCTGCGGGGGCTACGCAGCGTGACCTCTCCAAGTCGCGGGTCATCGATCACCAAGCGAGGAGAGGCATAGTCCCAGGCTTTCCCTAGGAGGCCGGCTGTCAAGAGCCCCCAACCTAGAGAGCGACTTCTGAAACCGACACACAGGCCGAAGCCGACCGCCAACCAGGGAACAGCCTTCTCCGGTTCGCCATAAAACATCTCTTGGAGTTCAGTTTGAATGTTTCTCGTCATTGTGGGGGGCTTTCAGTTTCACAAGTGCGAGCCATCCGACCGCGAAGGCTAACCCGCCGATAGGAGCCATCATGGCCGCCAACTTCACGCTTGTCAAAGCATAAAAGTAAAGGCCTCCGGAGAAAACCACGAGGCCGGCCCACCAGCAACGACGCGCTAAAGCCTCTCCGGTCCCTCCCAATTGACTCCAACACGTCAGTCCGAAGAGACCCAAGACGTGGATAAAATGATACCGATTGGCCGTCTGCCAAACCTCGAGAGCCCTCGGCTCAAGACGGGATTCAAGCGCGTGAGCCCCAAAAGCCCCGAAAAGGACCGCTACCACTCCCAACAGAGCCACGGGCCAGAAAGGTGTGACTTTCATTTCTCCCTCCGGAACGGGTTCCATCCCTTAGCGGCTCGAGAATTGAGCTCCTCAAGCTGTTGCCGAAGTAAACCTTGGTTCTGAATCTCTCTAGCCAAAATCTCGGACCACTCTGTCTTCTCTTTTTCGTAGCGCGCCTTCAGTTCAAAATACTTTTGTTGCTTGTCGTCGAGTTGCGATCTCAAAAGCCCACGCTGCTCATACTCTTGCGCTAGCAGACGGTCTTTTTCAAGACTCTGTTCGAGCAAGACTTGGAGCTGGCCGGATGCGGGGTTTGAGCCGGAAGAAACGTCTCGCCCTTCCGCTCCACGGTCTTTGGAACGCATTTTGCGCACCTCGTTGTTGTGCTCTGTCTCGTTGCGCTCAAGTTCCACGCTGATCCGCTGAATCTCTCGTTCCAGAGCCTCATTGCGCGACTTGGCCTTGGCTAGCTGATCCTGGTACCCCACGATCTCGTTCTCGAGGTTAGAGCGGGCGCCACGGTTTCGCTTCAGCGTAGCTTCCGTTTCCTGCAGCCCGGACTTCAAACGTTTGAGAGTCTCTTCGAGTTCCTTGTTCCGAACCTCCAGGCCTCGACATCGACCCTCAAGATCCTTAACGCGTTCCTCGGCGAAAGCGTCTCCGGGCGACGGGGACGTTGGCGACGTTGACGTTGACGTTGGGGGCGTCGAGGTCGGGGGCTTTAATGCCACGGCCACTAAAGGCTCTACGTTCGCGGTTGTAACGGGAGGCGCAGTCGGTCGTTCCGCAGGCGTCGGAGCGTCCAGGGCGCTTTCTCTTGTCGAAGCAAGACTTGGGGTCGAGATAGGAAGGGTGGTACGCGAACGAAACGTGGTGTTCAGCGTTCCTTTCGGAGGGGCGAGGTCATCGACGATCGAGGACGCGGTCCCGCCTGGTTCCTTCAAGCTCTTCTTGATACGTGTGACCTCTCCCAAAGAAAGCCAAGGGCAGCCTTCTCGGACAATAGCCACGACGCGGCCCTCCTCGATCTGGCGAGAGAGATCCTGAACGGAAAACTCAAGGTGTTGAGCCGCTTCTTCGAGGGAGAGAAATCCTTCCACGCGCGCCCTTTCGCCTTTAGCTGAACTCGCCCTTTCTGGGAATGATGTAACTCTGGACATTTCCTGGTTGAATTGGCTCCTTGAGGCGGTTCAAAGGAAAACCCCCGCCGGTTTCAAAACTTGAAGCCATGAAAGAAATGTTTCCTTGCAAAACAAGCCTGGCCGGCGTTCTCCTCACCACCCTTCTGGTAAGCTCCTGCCAATCCAATAGCAGTCCTGTCGCAACCGCGCCGACCGCCTCATCTAGTCCAGGTTACTACACCGGCCAAGCCCTCCCCTCAAACGTCGAAAATCTGAGCGGCACCCCGCTTTACTCGACCAGCGTGGAACTCGCCGAAAAGCTCCCAATGCAGGGGGCGCCTTTCCTCTTGATCGCGCCGCAAAACCCCGAGGAGGCTCTTCTGGTTGTTGAAACCGGGGCGGATCCCGCGGAGATGAAGTCCCGCCCTTCCCAAATCACAGAGTTCTCGGGCGTGACGGAAACGACGGATGCTAAGGATTTTCTGGAGTTCGTGAAAACTTCGTATCAGCTCAACCTTAAGATCGACGACAACGGAAAGCTCGTCATTCTTCGCATTCAGCCCAAGGCTTCGCAAAACGCTCCGGCTACCCCGTCGCCCCAAACGCCAGGTAGCGACTCATGAGCAAAAACAAAGCTGAAACCGTCACCGCAGATTTCACGATTCTGAGACTGGAAGACGAATTCCCTGGACTGATGCCTTTTCGCCGAGGCGAACGAGGGCGCCAGAACTTTATCAAGCTCATCAAGGACGATCAGGAAGCCTATCTCTTCGTTGGGTCCAATCCCGCACTGCGCAGCGAAATTCAACAAGCTCTCATGAGACTGATCAACGAAGGTTGGTCGCCCGAAGGGGAAGTGTCCATGGATTTCGATGGACAGGGCGTGGGGGCCAACGACGCTCCATTTTTCACGGACCGTATTCATCTCGAGATCGGACGCGCGCTGCTGCCCCTTTTGGACCCCCAAAACGGCGCCCCTCTGCTCGACCATATGGAAACACTGCGGACTGAATTGGCGCAGCTACTCGGGTTGTTTCTTCCTCAAGTTCGCGTCAATGACAATCTCACATTGGAAGAGAACCGGTATCTCGTTAAGATAAAGGGAGCCCCCGTCTTCTCTGGCGAGCTCTATCTTGAGCGCCTTTTCGCGATCGGAAGTCCGCAGCAACTAGATTCCCTGGAAGGCTGGACGACTCACGATCCGATTTTGGGCACTAGGGCGAAATGGATCGAGTCCGACGCGAAGGAAAAGGCCGAAGGCTTGGGGTGCACAATGCTGGGCCCGCTGGCTTTGATGATGCATCATCTCCGAACGGTCCTCGCCCAAGCTTCCGCCGACCTGCTCGGTCTTCAGGATGTCTACGACCTCGTCGATCGATTGGCCGGGACCCATCCGGTCGTGGCCGAACCGTTCTTGGAAGACCGTAAAGCGCTTCGCTATCTCCGTCAAGTCCTGCGAGAGCTTCTCTCTGAAGGTTTGCCGGTCAAAGACCTAGTCACGGTAGGAGAAGTCGTTGGTGAGGCCTACGACCAACAGGAAACCGCCGCGATAGCGGTGGAACGATGCCGAAAGGCGCTCCACTTCCTCTTGTGTTCAAGGCTAACCGATGAAGAAGGTCAACTGGTGGGACTGGCCCTGGCTCCCGACTGGGAAGAAGTTCTGCGGGACATGCTCGTCGAGAATTCGGCCACCATAGACGCGCAGCTTTCACAACGTGGTGAAGCCCTTGTTAAAAGCGTCAAAAAGAAGCTCGAAGAAGTCGCTCCTCAACGAGTTGTCGCCCTCTTCACTGACCCCGGAACCCGCCGGGTGGCCAGAAAGATTCTAGAAGCCTCCGTTCCTAGGCTAGCGGTTCTCGCTACTGACGAGCTGGCTCCCAGCTTCAAGGTCTTAGTTGCCGGGTCCGTCACGCGTGGCTCTCATCCCAACGAATAGTTTCCTAAAGAGAAACCTTTTAGGCTCTCGACTCTAAATTTTTCGCTATTTAGTTTCCTGAGTGGGTGATATCCAGAAGGAAATTTGCGTTTTTGCAAGCATAGCGAACTACGGAGGTGGTCATCATCGGCGAGCCCAAAAAAAGCTTCGGCAAAATCCTTTACTACAATCGTAAAGCGCGCAACCTAACGATCAAACAACTCGAGAAAAAATCGGGGGTTTCGGCGTCGTTCATTTCGCGTATTGAAAACGACTCCGCGAATCCCTCAGTCGAGGTGATTACAAAGCTAGCACGTGCCTTAGGCATGCCGCTTTCCGACTTCTTTCACGACCAACGGGGCGGAAAACTTCTCTATCCATTGAGAGTCTCCCAAGCACGCTGCTTACAGGACCCCAAGGTTCTGGCCTTCATCGACCGCTTGAAAGGTCTTCCACCGGCAGAACGACACGCTGTCTTGGCAATGGCGACTCAGCAGATTAGCATGTTGAAGTCGTTCTTGATTCCGGCCGGCGCGGGACTGTACAGACTGGAACCGGCACTGATCGAGCAAAGCAACGAGTCCCTCGGCGAAACAGGAACCCCGTCAGAATCCGAAATGTGACCCAGTTCACATTCTCCCAACGGCTTCTTTGCTACACTCAAGGAAGACTTGACGGTAGATTTTTGAAGCTTCCTTACGTCCTCCCTGTTTCACCGTCTCAGGGGGGACGATTTTTTTTATCCTTTGACGGCTGATAAGACCTATAGGATCTCGTTCGGGACCCTTACCTTTTTGCCGTGGTTGGACGACTCGGATCCGAGGCGCGCCCGTTCCTTCCGATAGCCCGGATTCGAAACTGATAAGGTCCCGGCATCGGTCTGTCCTTGATGGTTGCGCTAGTGTCTTTCGGGAACTCGATCCCCTGGACGGACACCCAAGTTCCCTCGACCAGTTCCTCCACCGAGTACCTAACCGTGTCTTTGGAAGCTTGCCAGACGAGTCGAATCTCACGGGGATCGTTCCACACCGCGAACAGACTCGAGGGAGGTTCGGGCGGCGGTGCCTCCGGATCAAAGCTCGTAGCTCCAGCAGACCCCTTTCCAGTCCTCTTGGTACGAATCGGTTCCGAACTCTCCGCGGCGACTCGCTCGACAGACACTGCGTCGCTGAACTCTCCTTTGCTCTGGTCCGCGAAGACAGCCCTCACTCGGAACACGGTCCGGTCATCATGGCCGGGGAGTTCAAAGGACGAGGTAAATGGCGATTGAGCAAATTCCTTTTCGTCGTGACGCCAGCCTCCAAACTGCTTGGTCCAGACCTCGTAATAGCTCGCTCCTTTGACGGGGTCCCAGCGACCTCGAAAAGTTGAGCCGTCGCAGGTGACCGTGAAAGATGTCGGGGCCGGAATTTCGTCGCACAGTCCGGGGACCCAGAGAGAAGTGACAGCTAGAACCATCCATAGGGGGAGAAGGCAACGAGCCTTGACGGTCATGAGATTTCCAAAGCTTGAGCAATCTCGCTTAGCATTTTGATTTCGTGATGTCCCACCAGAGAATCCGCCTGAGCAAGCTCCAGTAGAAGGCTTGAGACTGCCTCTCGCTCCTCAGCGCTCTTAAAGGCTTTCTTCAGCGCTTCAAGGTCACTCTTCTGAGGCTGGGTCAACCAGGTGCCGGCCAGTGCAACATCTTCGCCTTCGAGTTCTAGCTGTCCGAGAAACTTCGCGAAAACGCCCGTCTCTTCTGGATTGATCACTCCGTCGGCTTGTATCATGGCGATCAGATGTCGAACCAAGATTTCTTCTTGTTTTGTCATACAGTCCGCTTCGCACAGCAGTTGACCTAGCCCTGGTTACTGAGAACCCAACCCGCCCTGTTCTGCTCACACTGCTGGAGCGGTCTCGTCATTCTCATGGCAAATCGGACATTCGACCTCGTCGAAAGGCAAACGCATTTCGGTGTTGGCGGGATGCTCCAAGGAGAGTACGATGTCCCATCCGCAGCCAGGGCAGATGAACTCCGCCCTAGTGGTGTCACGGACGCGATGAGAGACGACACTCCAACCGTCCTTCCAATTCGCCGGCACCTCAACCTGGGGAAGTTTGGCGCCCTCTTCAGGTTCGGGCAGAAGCGCCAGAGCACGATCGAGGGCTCCGAGATCGGCTTCTCTTAGGAATCTATCGACCCACGGAACGACCGGGGCTAAGCTCGGATGGTCCTCGACAAGGGATTGCCAAAGAATACAGAAGTCGAGACTCGTTAGGCTCTGATTGAGCAGATGATGAAGCAACGTGGAAGCCTCACGGGATCCCGGCGATGAATTCAACAGTTCACTGACGGGCTCCATCAGGGAGTCGTCGAACGTTGCTCTTTCGCTGGATCGCTCTGCTCGTCGGCTAGCTTCTCGCGACTCTTCTGCTTTTCGTTTTCAAGTTCGATAAGCAGGTCATCAACTCCGGGACCGAACTCTTCGTTCTGATAAAATCCAGCATCCATAGTTTGACGCTTCGCGACATCGTCTGTCATGCGCGAACCTAAGAAGTTCTCGAAGTTCTCTAACTCCTTGGCGACCTCTGGGGCAAGCTCCGTGAACTCGATTCCCACTTCGTACTTGCGACGATTGATCTCTTTATTCCAACGGACGAGTCCCTGGCAAAGAACCTCTTGAGTTTTTGCCGTCTCAATCTCCAGCATCAAAGAGATGATCTTTCCAACCTCGGCCGGCCCTTCGGTGGAAAGCTTCAGTCCGAGACGATTAAAGTCCAAGGAGATCGCGCGAAATCCGGGGAGATCTTTAGAGAGGACCCGGATACTCCAGTGAAAACGACGGGCCCGGCGCATGTTTTCTTCATCTTCGGCTTCGGTAGTGGACAACGCGTTGGGGTCTAGGCCGCTCAGGATCTGACGGAGTTGGTCCACGTTCTGGGCTGCGGCCGGCACCAATCCCGTGCAAACCACGGCCCCACTTCCGACCTTGCGGACCCTGGTGATCGTCACGGGAAGTTTGAAATCCTCTGCCCCACCAGACGGAATAGGAATAGCAATGGCAATGGTAGGTTGCGAGCCGATTTTGAAGACTTTCTTGGATTTAAAAGTCAGGGCTCGCTCTTCAATGGAGAGGAACTGAACCTTTTCGACCTTCTGGAACCAAGACAAAAAACTATCCATGTCACGTAACCCTTCTTCCCAAGACCCAACGATTCCCGCTTCTGACAGCGCTTCCCTGCACTTCATTGTCGTTCCCTAGGAAGGGATTCCAGGCCGACTCCAAGATACCACACGATGTCTCTCGAACGCGCCCCTTCTAGCTTTGTTGAGCCGCACAGAGCGGGATTGCCACTTTGGGCACTCCCGCCCCTACAACGTTCTTCGTTACGCTTGGTTCTCGACCAAGTCAGAAGCGCTTATAATGTAGGAGCATTGTTCCGAACCGCGGACGGTGCGGGTGTGGACAAGATCTACCTTTTAGGTCATACCCCTCACCCGCCTCATCCCCAGGTCGAGAAGACCGCCCTTGGCGCGACAACCTATGTCCCTTGGCAGTATCGTGAAAAATTTTCTGAAGTCCTCACAGAACTCGAACAAGACAATTACGAGTTGGTCGCGCTAGACAATGGACCTGAGGCTGAGAATCTTTGGGAGTTCTCTTGGCCTAAGCGGGTAGCGTTGGTGGCAGGCAATGAAGTCGACGGGATTTCTGCTCCGCTTTTGGAGCGATGTTCGCGAAAAGTCAGCTTGCCCATGCACGGATACAAGCGGAGCCTCAATGTCACGACCGCCCTAGGAATTGCGATGTTCGAATTTCTTCGAACCCAAACACCCCGAGAAGGGGCTTTGTGAAGCCCTAAGAACTGCTAGGCTATGAAGTCAGACTTTGAGACCTTCTTGGAGACTTTTCCCCCTGACTATCGCGACACGATCCGTCAGGTTTGGGGCAACCTACCTCGAGATATGCAACGCGAACTCGAGCTGACGCTAGCAGCCTTCTCCGGGCTAATCCGTCGGAATCCAGCCTCCATCAACGATCTTTTGAAGTTGGTGGCCCGCACGGCCGGACCCGCCTTAGCCCCCCTCCACCGACTGGCGATCGTCGGCCCCGTCAATGTCGGAAAGTCGACTCTCTTCAATGCATTGACACCTGGCAGCGACGACCCCGCGGCCGTGTCTTCCGTGCCCGGAACTACCAAGGTGAGCCAAGAGCAGCAAACCCAAGTCTTTTCACTGGTAGACACCCCCGGAGCCGACCGGGCAAGGGATGAGGGGAATAGCGAACGCGACGACGCTCTTCGCGCAGCCCAGGAAGCCGATTTTCTTCTCATCGTCTTCGACGCTACTCGCAGTGTCACCAAGGGAGACCTCGCTCTTTTCGCGGAACTCCAATTTCTAGGGCGGCCCTATCTCGTTCTTCTAAACAAGATCGATCGTATCGCACGCTCCGAACGGGACCGCGTGATCGAAGTCGCCGCCCACGCGTTGGGCATTCACGCGAAGAGAATTGTAGCGTTATCGGCCGAAGAAGGCTCTGGACTAGATCACCTGCTGATGGAAGTCGCAACCTTAGAGCCGCGTCTTCTGGGACAACTCGGACATCTTCTGCCGGCCTATCGCAAACGGCTCTCTTGGCAGGCCGTGCGCCGGGCGACTATAGCCTCGACTTTGATCGCCTTAACCCCGATTCCGTTTATGGACTTGATCCCGCTGACCGCTGTTCAGACGTCGTTGGTGTTGACCTTGGCAAGAATCTACGACAAACCCCTCAACTACAAGAGAGGCAAAGAATTGCTGACCGGAATAGGCGCGGGTGTTTTAGCCCGCACGGTCTTCGCCGAACTCAGTAAAATGGGCGGAGTCCCAGGCTGGGCGCTCTCGGCCTCCATCGCAGCGGGTACAACCCTGTCTATTGGCGCACTGGTCGTCGAATGGTTCGAAACCGGCCAGAAACCCAAAAAAGGCCAAGTGGGAAAGATGGCTACCAAGTTCGGCAAGGACGTTCGAACTCGCCTGCTCGGGCTCGGTCGGAAGAAACCGAGCAAAGAGAGCCTCACTCAGGCGCTCGACGGTCTACTCGAAGAAGAACAAAGCAACTCGCCGACAGCCCCGACCGACGAATCATAGGGCTCCTTGGCGCTCTTTTTAAGGGAAAGCTGGGACTAGGCCGACGCGTACGACAACGGCTTTTCGACCCGTCGATAGCGATCCTCACCCAGCGGCTCGAAACATGAAGCCTTGAGGAGTTCTCTTCCGTAGACATGCAGGGTGACTGCCCTGTCTACAAAAGGGTTCCTAAGCACGTGGTGCTCGTAGGGAGGAATGAGACATCCCACGTTCCCGCGCCCTACGCACTCGGTTTCAACGGGCAAAAATCGATAAAGCCCCTCTTCGTCGGCCTCCATCGTATCTTGAAGTTCGTAGCGTGTCACTTCGAGTTGACCCTCTAGGCATACTTCCACACACCAGGTGCCGTCGTGATCATGCACTGGAGTACCTTGGCCGGGGGCCCACGCCATAGCTACGATGCAGCAGCCAGACTCCTTCCCGTGGAAGACGAGGTGGCGCGCGTAGCGACCGTCGCAACAATCCCATTGACCGCAGCAAGGAAGACTCGCCTCACCCAAGCGGTTCAGGAGGGTCTCGGTGCAGCGAACTTTCTCGTGGTTAGAAGTCGCCGTTGTCAGAGCGTAGTCTAGCTCCTTGCAAAAACTTTCAATGGTCAAAACTGACTCCTTTTATAGGTCTACTCTCATTATAGTCTCCCAAACGCAGACTGAGCAAACTTCAGTATCACTTTAAAAACTCTCATTTCGTGATCCAAGTCACAGAAATTGACCACTAGCGCCTGTAAGATGGACTGAGTTGGAAAGGAGCTGCCAAAAATGTTAGCCATCACAGACAAGCAGGGATCGGGTTGGCACTATTGGGGGCTGGGAGTTGTCACATCGTTCTTTGCTTTTGTATCATCGACCTTATCGCCTGAGTTGACCCCGGAGTTTCCCCTCTGCGCGGCCTTAACTCTAGCCTTCTTCTGGGGGCTACTGCGCTCAGATTAACGACCACTAGGGGCTGTTTCTGAATCCAGCCTCGCAACGGCCACGAGATACGACTGGGCGGGCCTCTTTTCGAAGAGGCCCTTTTCGTTGCGGTTTCGTGCTAGGAGACTTATCAGGAGAGGTTTCCAACGACCGTAGCTTGTAAGCCCGCAGTGTGAACGAGGCGAACGACTCCAAACCGTCTATTCGTAGGACCGCTGTCCTTCGCTTGCTAGTCCCGGCGGCAACGGTTCTCGTATTGAAGGGGCAGTCTACCTACCTTCTCCATGCGATGCTGGGCTTCAAGGGGTTCGTCGAAGAGCCTCGCCTGGAAAACTGTCTTCTCTTTTTCCTCTTCGCCCTCCTGACGTTCTTACCAGGTCGGCTCTGCGTCATTGCCGGTATCGCCCTCACCTTAGGAAGTTCGGTAGTCGGCCTCATCGATGCGGCCTATTATCGGTTCTTTAAGGACTTTCCGTCTTGGTTCTTGCTGCCGGGCTGGCGCCAAACCGGCAAAGTTGGAGACAGCCTAGACTCCGTGCTCCGGGGCGCGGATTCTGTACTGTTTCTCGGCTGTATTGTGGTGATCGTCATGGCTTGGCTCACCCGCTCGGCGTGGAAACAGCCTTATGGACTCAAGATTCCGTGCGCCCTACTCACGACTTCGGTGCTCATCAGCGGCCTCTGTTTCCACAGTCTTGTGCCGGTAAGGCACGAGCAGCTTCAACGGCGTTTTCAGAATGTCGCGATAAGCAAAGTGTTTGGTCCCCTCTTCTATCACGCCTACGACAGTTTCGAGATCGCTAGAATTACTCTTGGCCTGGAAGGCGGTGAAGATTTCGACCCCGCGAGAGTCGCCCCGCTAATAGAGAAGAGTCGCGCGCTCTCGGGGGCAGAGTCCCCGTTTCTGGGGATGTTCCAAGGACAAGATCTGATCTTCATACAGCTGGAATCGCTCGAAGATTTCGCCTTGCACGCCGAGGTCTCCGGAAAACCAGTGATGCCTTTTTTGCAAAGGATGGCGAAGGCGGGCTTCTCCTTTCGACTCTTCGATCAGACACATCTGGGCCGTTCGGCGGATGGCGAATTTATCTATCTCAATTCACTTCATCCACCAGGAAATCGTCCACTGCCGTTCGCTTACCCAAACAACCAATTCGCCGGCCTACCGGTGTTGTTCAAGGAGAAGGGCTACGAGACGACCTACTTCCACCCATCGGACCCCAATTTCTGGAATTCTCGCTCCTTGGCCAAGTCCTACGGATTCGAAAACCTCCTGTTCCGACAAGAGCTTCCGATTCGTGACAAAACAGTGGAAAAGCGGGGCTGGGGCCTAACCGACAAAGCTCTTTTTGAGCGCGTCGTCGAAACGGCCGAATACGCTACAGCTCCGTTCTTCTATTACGTGGTGACCATGATGTGTCATCATCCGTACAAAGAGCTCAAAGTATCCGATACCAATTTCCCCGCCGTCGACAACGACAGTATGGTTCGCTGCTACCTGCGATGCGCGAATTTGCGCGATCAGTCGATCCAGGCTCTGGTCGAGGAACTCGGTAAAACCGAGCGCGGGCGCCGCACAGTTCTTTGTTTGATCGGAGACCACGACTCAAACTTGCCGACCGCGGAAAAGAATCTGCTGGGGTTGCCCAGTTTTCCCGAAAGTGAAGCTGTACCGATGGTCCTTTGTACGGTGGAGGCTGCTTTATCCGGAGTTCCCCTATTGAAAGGGACCCAACCAACGAAGACGTTCGGAGCCCAGATGGATGTCGCGCCCACGCTTGGTCATGTTTTTGCCCTTAACATGGAGCAAAGTGTCTTCCTTGGATGGAACCTACTCAGCAAGCAAAAAAACGATTCACGCATGTCCCGACTCGGGACCTGGATGGATCCCATAGGTACGATCAAAGCATCTGAAGACTCGACGGAGGTACTCGACACCTCGGAGTTTGAGGTGAGTGAGATGCTTCTTCAAAACGACAGTATTCGCGAAATGCGCGACCAGTTCTGATAGAAGGAGAACCTCGGCCGGGACGTTGTCATAGCCGAAGTATGAACATTTCTCTATAATTGATTGTATTTCATTCCAGGCTTTGCTATATTAAGTTGTGGCGAAGTCTCATATGAAGGAGGGCGCGTCGAGAGATGAAAAATCAGGATTGGGCCAATTATGTTAAGGAGCGTCGTAAAGCTAAGCAGCTCACTCGCCGTAAGTTAGCGGAGCTGGCAAAAATCGACCCAAGTTACGTCACGTTGATCGAGAGGGACGGCTATGTTCCTCGTAAGGACAAAGTCCTTGAGATCGCGAGAGCCATTCAGGCGGACGTCGACCGTACTTTGCTCGTGGCGGGTTACGCACCGGAGCAGATTCCCGTGGACGACCTGCTGGACCGAATCGAAGGCTACAAGACCGAAAAAGTCTTGGATTCCGGCCTAAGAGAAGCCTTGCAGGAACTGTTCACTCTATCAACCTCTCAACAACGTAAAGTCGCCGAAATGCTTCATGCGTATGTGAGAACGATCAGAGATCAGCCCGGTTTGGTAAGACGTTCCCGCAGAGCCTCGGCTCAGGGATAGTTCCTCAAACTTTAGAGGCTGTGCGCCGAATCTAGCCTCTTTAATGAGCGAAAAGAGAGACGAGCAACGTTGCTCGTCTCTCTTTTTTGTCTTGAAAAGCTGAGTTCGCTAGTTCAAATTTTGTGAACAACCGAAAATCTTAGGAGAGCAGACGAGCAGCCTCGTCGTCGACCAAGAACAGTGTCGAAGTGCGGCCATGAACCTTAGAGGCCGGATGCTTCTTCTCTTCAAGGACCTCTTTAAGCGCAGTCGCCTTGCCTTCTCCTTTGACCAAAAATAGAGCCTCTGAACTCAAGGCTAGAGCCGGAAAAGTTAGTGTCAGTCGTGTGGTTTCTTTGCCTGGGACAACATTGGGCACACAAAACTCGGATTCTTCCGTCAGCGCCGGAGAACCCGGAAAAAGCGAGGCCGTGTGCCCGTCGTCCCCCATCCCCAACAACTGGAGATGCAATGTTTCCCCGCGCTGCTCGAAGTATTGGCGAAACTCCCGGTCGTAGGTTTCAGCGGACAGTTCCGGAGACGCCAAAATCGGCCACCTGTGAATTTGGTCGGAGGGGATTTTCGCGGGACCCAAGAGCGATTCTTGAGCCATAAGAAAGTTGCTGTCTGGATGATCGTAAGGGACGTAGCGCTCGTCGCCCCACCAGAAATGAACATCGGTCCAATCCAATCCAGCTTTCGCGAGCCCTGTGAAGATCGCTTTAGGCGTGGAGCCACCGGAGAGAAAAAGGTGATAAGGCTTTCCGGTAGGACGCGCTCTCAATCGCCGTCCCAACACCTCCGTTGCTCGGTCGGTGAATTCGGAAGAGGGTACTTTTTCAATGTCAGCCATTACGTCTGCCTTTCGATTCCAGGATCAGGTCCGAGGAGTGATGTCAACGTTTCTAAGAAGACCGGATCACGCTCCGGACGGTCCAGGGCGTAGCGCACTGCATCCAACCGGTTGACCAACGCAAGTTCCTTAGAGTCATTTCCCGCCCCCTCGACCTGACCGCCCTCCGGCCCTTGGGACCACCGCCATTCGATACCGTTCGCTTCCTCCAGAGGAGAGGCGACACCCACCTGTTCAAAACGCGACACTAACCAGGCCTTCAGAAGCCGATGAGCGATAGGCATTCCCGCAGTGGGACTTGAGAGCCTGATGGTGGTCTTTCCGTTGTCATAAGCGCGGGCGATCTGAGTCCTCATGGCCATCAACTGAAACCACGCTAAGGGATAGATCACCTGCTCTTGCTGGTAGCGATCCGCCCAGGCATCGGCCAAGGTCTGAAGATCCTCGGACGACGGATGATCCGAAGTCTTCCAAAGCACCAGACGAGAGCGATCAGCCAGCCTCTTGAACATCGGGACATTCAGCGAGCCCGCCCTCCACCACAAGAGATGGGTGGGCAACCCAGGATGGATGAGTGGAAGCACCAGGGACGGAATGCGCTCGGGTTCGTCCCCGCAACGCAAAACGATTCTCTCACTACACACCTGACTTCCATCACACTTGGTGGTGAGCCCGATTTCACCCGTGCACTCCCCCCAGGGACGATCGGAATACAGCTTGGTCTGGATCAGTCGGCAAGGGTGACTGGTTTCAAGACCTTTGATCAACGCTTTCAACTCCGGTGCATCGGCCCCGTCCGAGACCACTAAAAGATTGAAGCTGGCGATCCTAACGACTGTCTTCTCGGTCCTCTGACGATGCTCTTCCCACATCCGTCGAAAGGCCGGTACCAGTTCACGCAGCGGAACTTCCGTCATACTTTGTTCCAGTAGCGTCCGTCGTCTTCAATCATTCGATCCGCCTCGTCAGGCCCCCAAGTTCCCGCTTCATAAAACGGAATCTCGGTAGCGAGTTCTGACCAACGATCGAGTATCGGTTGACATGCCTGCCACGCCAATTCGATGGCATCAGCGCGAGAGTACAGGGTCGCGTCTCCGATCATGCAGTCGTGAAGAAGCCTCTGATAAGCTGTGGGAGACGGAGTGCCAAAGGCCTCACCGTAGTCAAAATCCATATTGACCCAACGTGTGCGAGTGGTCATTCCTGGAAGCTTAGAAGCCAATCGCAGAGTGACCCCTTCGTCCGGATCGGCGCGCAGAGTCAAGACGTTAGGATTCTGCGCATCGCCGCCCTTACGGAACAGATCCACCGGAGCAGGACGAAAGACAATCGAGATCTCGGTCAACTTCTTAGGAAGACATTTTCCACTCCGCAAATAAAAGGGAACCCCTTCCCACCGCCAGTTGTCGATGTAGAATCTGGCGGCAGTAAAAGTGGGTGTCCGACTCCCCTCGGCTACTCCCGGAGCGCTACGATAAGCGGGCATCTCTTCACCTTCAACGTATCCCGCCGTGTACTGGCCGCGAACGACATTCTGATCGACCTCTTCAGGCTTGTAGACCCGAAGAGCCGACAAGACTTTGGCCTTCTCGTTGCGGACCGCGTCATCGGAAAACGAAATGGGCGACTCCATGGCCGTCAAACACAGAAGCTGCATAAGATGGTTCTGAATCATATCCCGCAAAGCACCGCTGTGGTCGTAATAACCGGCCCGCTGCCCCACTCCCAGCGACTCACTGGCGGTGATCTGAATGTGGTCTATGTATCGCCGGTTCCAAAGCGGTTCAAATATCCCGTTGGCAAACCGCAGGGTCATGATGTTTTGAACAGACTCTTTGCCCAAGTAGTGGTCGATACGGTAAACCTGATCTTCGGTGAATGTCTCGTGAATGTCCCGATTGAGCGCTTGAGCTGACTTGAGGTCGGTCCCGAACGGCTTCTCGAAGATCACCCGCACCCAACCTTCACTTTCGTGTAGGTTATGTTCTCCCAGATTCTTCACGATGATCGGAAAGGCGTCCGGAGCCACGGCCAAATAGAATAGATAGTTGGCCGGAAGGTCTCGTTCTACACGCAGACTCTCCAACGACTTCTCCAGCTGGGTGTAACATTCGGGATCCGAGTAGTTTCCGGACATGTAGTGCAGGCCCTGAGAAAACTCTTCCCAATCGTCCTCCACCGTATCCGGTTTCATACGCGCCCGAAAATCTTCATCACTGATCGCGCTCCGAGAGATGCCGATAACCGCGAAGTTCTTGGGCAGCAGACCTTGCTTGCGAAGCCGATAAAGAGACGGTACCAATTTCCGCTGGGTAAGATCCCCCGAGGCCCCGAAGATGACCAGAGTGCACGGCTCTGGCCGTTTTTCCGCGGTCAATCCCTCATGCAGGGGATTGCTTCGCGGATTCTCGGCAGTAAGTGACGTCACGAGGCTTTTCCGGCCCCCTGAAACTTCGCCAGTTCCTCTTCGATGGTGGCCAGAAGCGAGAGATAGGATTTAGCGAATTTCTCAACGCCCTCTTGGACCAAAATCACATTGGTCACATTGTGAAGGTCGATCCCAGCATCGGCAAGTTGTTTCAATTCCGCGCGGGCCTTCGACTCGTTCTCTTTGGTCAAGGAAACCGCCGTCTTGCCATGGTCGAGCGCAGCTTCCAAGGTGTTCTCAGGCAGCGTGTTCACACAGTGAGGGCCGATCAGTTCGTCCACGTACATCGTGTCGGGATAGTCGGGATTCTTGGTAGATGTGCTCGCCCATAGAGGGCGCTGGATCTGCGCACCATCGGCCTTGAGTTTGGCGAAGCGTTCAGAATTCAGCAAAACCTCCTGGAAGGCGGCGTAGGCGACACGGGCGTTAGCCACAGCCGCTTTTCCGATCAGAGCTTTGGCTTCGGCCGTGCCCTGCTTCTCCAACTGTGCATCCACTTCGCTCTCCACTCGGGAGACGAAGAAACTGGCCACTGAAGCGATGTTCTTAAGGCTCTCTCCCGCGGCGGCGCGCCTCTCTAATCCTTTAAGAAAACGCTCCATCACATCGCGGTAGCGCTCTTCGGAAAACAGCAGCGTCACATTAACATTGTAGCCGGCCGCCAACATCTCTTCGATAACGGGGAGACCTGCTTCAGTGCCGGGGACTTTGAGCATCAGGTTGGGGCGATCTACCCGCTTCCAGATCTCATGGCCTTGTTTGATACTGGCCTCGGTGTCGTCAGCCTTAGTGGGATCGAGTTCTAAGGACACGTAGCCGTCTTCAGCGTTGGTGTCTTTATAAATGGCTGTGAACTCGTCACAAGCTCGGCGAACGTCCTCTACCATCAGTTCCCAGCAGGTCTCTTCTTTTGTGAGTCCTCGCTCGGCGGCACTCTTGAAAGCCGGATCGTAGGCGTTCCCCGACGAGGCGGATTTCTCGAAAATGGTGGGGTTGCTGGTCTGGCCCCGCAAGCCCCACGAACCGATCTTCTCAGTCAACCAACCCGAGTCGAGCATTTCCCGGCTCAACGAATCCAACCAAAGGGACACTCCGGATTTATAAATATCTTCTGCTTTTGCGTTTGCCATAATCTGATTCTCCTTATAACTTGCCGTTGATGAGGTCGCGAAATTTCTCGGCTAGGTGAGGACCGGTGAAACCGAATTCCTCCATATTGACGTCCCAGGGCGCGGAGGCTCCAAAGTGGTCCAGACCGTGGCTGGCACCATCCTCGGTGACATAGCGATCCCATCCGAACGTCGCGGCGGCTTCCACCGAAAGTCGACGTCGCACTGTGGGTGGGAAAACTTTGTCGCGATATTCTTTGCTTTGTTCAGCGAAGAGCGCCCAACTGGGCATCGACACGACGCGCACCGAGAGACCTTCTTTTTCCAACAATTCCTGGGCATCGAGACACGGGTGCACTTCGTAGCCCGAACTCACCAGCAAACCGTCCAGCTTATCCGGCTTGCAACCCTCGCGCAAAATATAGGCTCCGCGCGCCAGTCCTTCGGCCGGTCCGTAGGCATCACCACGCTTTAAAGTGGGACAGTCTTGACGACTCAGGATCAGTAAGACGGGACCGCCATCATGAGTGATGGCCGCTTTCCAAGCTTCCCGAGCCTCGTGGGCGTCGCAGGGGCGGATCTCCGTCATGTTCGGCATCGCTCTGAGTGAGGGAAGATGCTCGATAGCCTGGTGAGTGGGACCATCTTCGCCCAAGCCGATGCTGTCATGAGTGAGCACAAAGATTGCTCGAATGTGGGAAAGCGCGGCGATCCGCAAACTCGGGCGCATATAGTCGGTGAACACGAAAAACGTCGCACCAAACGGAATCACTCCGCCGTGCAGTTCCATTCCGTTGACCATGGCGGCCATAGCATGTTCGCGGATCCCGAAGTGGAGATTTCGTCCACCTGGGTCCTCCTTGGACTGAGATGTTGTCACCTTCATGAGGGTCTTGGTGGACCCCGCGAGGTCCGCCGAACCACCAATGAGGTTGGGCAAGCTCTTTGCAAGGGCCTGAATCACTTCACCAGACGAGACGCGAGTGGCTTTGCCTTTCCCGTCCTCGAAGGTCGGTAAGTTCTGATCCCAACCGTTGGGAAGCTTACCTTCTTGCCAGTCGTCAAAACGCTGAGCAAGGTCTGGATGAGCCTTAGCGTAGCGAGCGAACATGTCTTTCCAAGCTTGGTGGGCCTCGGCGCCCTTGGCTTTCACCGCGTCACGGAGGTCATGGGTCTCTTGCGGGATGTAGAACGTCTCATCGGGCGGAAGGCCCAGTTTCTTTTTCGTGGCCGCGATCTCTTCGTCGCCCAACGGCGAACCGTGAGCCTCGGAAGTGTCGATAGCGTTAGGAGAGGGATAGGCGATGTGAGTTCGACACGAGATGAAGGAAGGCCGCGGGTCCTTCTTGGCCATCTCCACCGCCTCAACAATGGCGTCGAGGTCGTTGACCTTGGTATCGTCGAGGCGCTGCACGTGCCATCCGAGAGCCTCGAACCTAGCATCGACGTCTTCCGTGAAGGCTAGATCAGTGCCGCCCTCAATGGTGATTTTGTTGTCATCCCAGAAAACGATCAGCTTCGAGAGTTCGAGGTGTCCTGCCAGCGACGCCGCTTCGTTGGTCACGCCCTCCATCAGATCGCCGTCGGAGGCGATGACGTAGGTGTAGTGATCCACTACGGGAAATCCGTCCTTGTTGAACTGACTTGCTAGGAACCGCTCGGCCAATGCCATGCCCACAGCGGTGCTCAGGCCCTGGCCCAGAGGCCCAGTCGTGGCCTCAACACCGGGAGTGTGACCATACTCGGGGTGTCCGGGAGTGGGGCTCCCCCACTGGCGAAAATTGATGAGGTCCTCTCGACTCAGTGCGTACCCCGTCAGATGGAGCAAACTATATTGCAGGATGCATGCGTGTCCGCAGGAGAGAACAAAGCGATCCCGGTCGGCCCATCCGGGTTCCGTCGGGTCGTGTTTCATGGCACGGCCATAGAGACTCCAGCCGATCGGAGCCAAGGCCATGGCGGTACCGGGATGGCCGCTATTGGCCTTTTGGGGGCCATCCATGGCCAGCCCTCGGATGGTGTTGACGAGCAGTTTTTCGTGTTCGGTGATAGCGACAGTTTGAGGCATATCGTTGAATCCTTTCGGGGAATTAACTTTGTCCGACGATTCCACTCAAGAGCGCGTTCGGCCTGCTAGCCATGCTGCTTCCATCTTCACCCGAAGCTTCTTATGAAGGTTGTAGATATTCGAAGTGAAGTATCCCCATGTCGTCGGTATAAATACCGCCGGTGAACTCCAATACTTCCTGCTCTAAGCGCTCTACGAGGTCCCGCCCGCTCGTACTTGAGGAGATGCCGAGAAGAAACTCTCCCACCCGCTCGGAACTGAACAGCTCTCCATCCGGCGAGCGAGCCTCGGAAACTCCGTCCGTAAAAAGCACCACCCGATCCCCGGGATGAAGCTGAACTTCCTTGCACTCGAAGTCGTAGGGTTCCACCACGCCGACCGGAGGATCGCACTCATTGAGGGCCTCGGGCAGTTGCGAGCCACGAAGTATGTAGCCTCCCTGTTGCCCAGCAGCGCAATATTTCAACAGTCCGGTCTCCTCATCGAAAATGGCGTAGAAGATAGTCAAAAACCAACCCTTCTTGCCGTCCCAAAGGCGTGAGACCCGTCGGTTCAGTCGCGCGGTCACCTCGGAGGGGTCGGTGCTGCGCTTGCCCCACTCATAGACAAAGCTCATGACCATCGACATCATCAAGGAAGCGCTGATCCCTTTGCCCATCACGTCACCGAGACAGAACGTAACCATCTTCTTCTCGAAAGGCCGAAAGTAAAAGAAATCTCCACCCACTGAGTCGCACTGATGAATCGAGCCTTCGATGGCCACTTGGCCTAAAGCATAGCTCTGGTTGATCAAAGAAGACTGCAGCGCCTTAGCGAGGTCGAGATCATCGTCGGTCCTACGCTTTATCAAACGAAGATCCGCCCACTTGTCCAGGGTCACCACCACAAACGTTCCAATGAGACCTAACTCGATGCTCTGCAGTAGACTCTCAACCAGCACCCTTGAGGAGGGAGGCGTCAGACCGCCCAAACCCACTTCCGCCTGCCAACTCGTAACAAAGTCGAGCACGAGAGCGGTGACGACAATCAGCACGCCCTGTCGCCGAAACAAAAAGCATCCGGTGACCACCGGAAAGACAAAAAGGTCTACACTAGCCCAGGCGTCACTGGAATATTTGAGCACCAAGGCCAATACCATGAGGATCACCACGCCTAAGGCCAACAGTGGCTCTTGTGGGCTTCTCGGGGTCCATGGCTCTCGTTGGAGCAGGAGACGTTCGATTTGAGAGTCGATATTGGTTAAGGTGCCGGGCATCCATTGATCCGCGAAAAAAAAATTCGTCCGGCGCTGGGACTCCGGCCAACATATCGTCGGTCGGCTCCTCAGGTCTCGCCTTGGCCGGAGAGCTTTGAGGTCGTGGCGAGGTTTCCTATGTGGAAGATTGAGAGTCGAAAGTCGTGAGCCCTAACTTACAATGCAATCGACCCTAGGAGGCTGGGAGTCTCAAGGCGCACGCCCAAAGTTCCGAGGTAGTCAAGATCTGGAGCTTTTCCACGACGACCTTGGAAACGATACGGAAAGGGCGAACGGAGTCCGTCACCACAATCCGGTCTAGAGCGGGATCGGCTAAGAGCTCGTTAGCAAGTTCAGTGAATACCCCGTGGGTAGCCCCAGCGAATACCTCGAGGGCCCCGTCTTGTTTACACCTTCGGGCCGCTTTAGCCAGAGTGGTTCCACTGGCGATGAGGTCGTCAAAAATGAGAACCGTGCGACCTTTGACATCTCCTACCAAGGTGTCTCCCGTTACTGTCTCGTTGTGGCGTATCTTCTCGACAAAGCCCTTAGAAATCTCTTGATTCAGCTCAGTCTGCAGTGCCAGGCGGAAGATTTCCGCTCGCTTAACCCCGCCGGAATCAGGAGAGACCACCGCCAGGGATTTGCCTCGCAACTCCCTGGCGAAGTGTTTTACAAACAGGGAGTGAGCTTCTAAATTCCGATTCGGTATACGAAAAGAATTCTCGAAGGCGGACTGATTATGAACGTCCATCGTCATGACGGCAGTGACGCCGACGGACTCAAGCAGTTGTGCGAGATACCGTGTACAGACCGGATCGTACTCGGCACAACGGCGGTCCTTGCGGGAATAACAGAGATACGGAATCACCGCGGTGAGACTTCGAGCCCCAGCGTCCTTGAGGGCCCCAACAAAAAAGAGCAGTCGACAGAACTTATCGTTGACGGAGAAGCCCGGCTCTCCAAACAAGGAATGGACCACAACAACGTCTCGACCGCGAACATCTTCGGTGGGCCGGATTTTGTGTTCCCCATCCTCAAAGTCGAGTTCTTCGTGGCCGGCCAAAGCGACTTGGAGGTCCCGACCGATGGCCGCACCAAGCGTCCTCGACCCCTTGATGGCGAACAGACTGATCTCTCCCCCTCCCGGCATTCTAGGCGACCTCAAGAAGTCTCCGCTCCGGTAGCCTGTCCGCTGGTTTGGCGCCAAAGAAATCGCTCGTTGCAAAGATCTTCGCAGAGGTTCCAAAGCTTTCCCGCAGCCTCTCTGTCTAGAGCCTGAGGTCGAATTTCGGCGATCCCCACGTCTCCCCCGCGCATCTCTCGGAACCCCTGCGGCCCATAGTATTCACCGCCCACCGCGACCGGAGAAGTGGCCGCGAACAATGTAGGAAGGGCCCCTTGAGTCTCACTGTTTAAAAAAATTCCGATGGCGTAGCTCGCCACGGTTCGAAGGAGCTTTTCGAGCAAGCTATAGTCACCGGTCACAAAGAGGTTCGTGTTGGCGACACCGGGGTGACATGCGACGCTCTCCACCGACGAGCCGCGCTCGCGCAGCCGGCGCTGTAGTTCTAGAGCGAGCATAAGATTCGCTAGCTTCGATTGGGCATACGAGGCCATGGGGTCGTAACCGCTGGTCCACTGAGGGTCCTCGAATCTCAGCTTCCCCCGCTTATGAGCGATCGAGGCCAAAGTCACGACCCTCGCTTTCTCGGCCGACTCCAGGGCCGGAAAAAGAAGCGCGGTGAGCAGAAAATGACCGAGTACATTGGTGCCAAACTGCAGTTCGAATCCGTCCACGGTCTCGGCCCGCTTCGGCGGTGCCATGATACCGGCATTGTTGACCAACAGATGAAGTGGTAGGCCGTTGGCCAGCTCTTTTCTCGCGAAATCCCTAACCGAGGTGAGGGAACCTAGGTCGAGCAACGCCAACTCTGCCAGGGCCCCCGGCATGGCATTGTGTAAGCGCTCTAAGGCTTGTTCACCCCGCTCAGGATTGCGACACGCCATCACCACGGTCGCTCCGCGCTTGGCAAGCTCCAAGGCCGTGTGATAGCCGATACCGCTATTGGCCCCGGTCACCACCACTCGTTTTCCGTGCTGAGATCCTATCTTTTGTAAATCCCAATCCAACGCCGCCATAGCATAAGTCTCCCGATCGCTCTCTTAGACAATGGCCTTCCCTCTCTTGGCGATGACACCTCGTGAGGCCCGGAGACCAGGACTTTTCCGTCAGAGGTCCTAAATTTCTCAAAGTCTATGCGTTGGGTCTTGGCTATCTCGATATTCTTCAATCTGGTATTGGCCGCGCTCGCGGCCTATCTGGCCGTGTACGATCCCAGCGTAGCCACGGTAACGACTCCTTTAGGACGTCAACGGACGGTCCTAGCTGGAGTGGTCAACCGGGAACTGGTGGCCCAACACGGCGAAGAGGTTCTGAGTGACCTCGTTGGCCGACTGCTGATAGATCTTGCCGCCGAGGAGTCTCACATCGAACTCGATCGGACCGAACTTGAAGCCCGCTGGCAGCAGTGGCTGACGGAACCGGGCGTGAAATCCCGCATCGACGCTGGTGAGACCACGGCTCAGAAGCTCAAGGAGCAACTGGTCACCCTGGTTCTTCTCGACCAACTGTCTTGGAACGATCTGAATCTCTCCGAACAGGAGGAGCGAATGAAGAAATACTTCGCATCTCACAATCGGGAGTTTGAACAGCTTCATCTACGCCACATCCTGGTGGAAAGCGAGAAGGACGCTCAAGAAGTGATGTCCCGACTGGCCGCCGGAGTCGACTTCTCAGAATTGGCGAAGAGATTTTCCCTCGATCCTCTGACTCGTGACCAGGGCGGCGACTTGGGCTGGAAAAAACGCGACGATCTCACAGAAGACCTGCGTGCCTTCATTTTTTTGATTCCGGTGGGTGCGGCCAGCAACCCCTTGGGCTCAAAAAGCGGTTGGCATATTTTCCTGGTCGAAGAACGCCGCGACACCTACGTGCAGTGCAGAGACGACGTGCGCCGCGAACTCACGCGCCAACGACGTCCTGAAACCCTGAGCGCTCTACGAGAGCGCTTCAAGGTGGATCGATATACTCAAGAGGAGCTTTTTCAAAGACTAAAGCGCCCCGGTTTCCAAGACGATTCTCAACCACCCGTCTACGATATCGACGCAGATGTCATTGAGACACCTGAGGCGACCCCCAGCCCATAAAAGAGTGCTTACCGGCTTCGGGGATAAAACATAATGATGGCCATTCCTGTCAGGCAAAATCCAGCCCCCAAAAGATCGGCGAGCTGAGGTCGAATACCGTCGACACGCCACAGCCAGAGAAGAGCCACGCTCACGTAGACTCCTCCATAAGCGGCATATATTCGCCCGGTGGCGGCCGGGTGGAGTGTCAACAGCCAGGAAAATACGGCCAGACTTAGGGCCGCCGGAACCAGAAGCCATACCGATCGACCTTGCCTCAGCCATAAGTAGGGCAGATAGCAGCCGACTATCTCCGCGAGCGCGGTAGCGATAAAAAGGAGCGTCGTGTGAAGGGGCTTCATTCTCCATTGTTCTCCGCGCTCCCACCAACATCCGTCATGGGCCATCCGAATGCCCAGTAGAGCTGCACTCTCGCTCTTTGAGAGTCGGCCTCAGCCCCAATGTATTGACGCAAACTCTCGCGAAACGTGGTGTGGATTTCCAGGAGTTCCACCAGAGAGAGCAAGCCGATCTCGTAGCCCTGAGTGGCGGTACGAGAAAGCTGATCCGCCTGTTGGGCCTGGTCACCCAGGGCTATTCTTCTACCTTTGGCCACACGGTACCGGGTGGCCGCGGTTCCCAAATCCGAGGTCACTTGGCGTCGAACCAATTCCAACTGAAAACCTTGCGCTTCAACCAATTTCTTGTCGCGAGCGTGAGCCGCCCCCAGGCGTCCCCAATCGAAGAGCGGCATCACCACCGACAACTGCACTCCCTGCTCACTTCCCTGTCCTAGTCGCGCGCTATAAGCCGACAACTGCAAGTTTGGGGCCCCCGCGCGGCCGGTGAGTTTGGCCACCCAAGCAGCGGCCGCGGCCTCGCGTTCGGCCGCTTCCAATTCAGGCCGACCCAGGGGGCCAGATTCGACACCGGCCAGCAGATCGGCCTCTGAGAGAGAGCCTAACATCGGCGCTATTGGGAGTGGGTCCAACACTGTTGGAAGTTCGAACGGACCCGGCTCCTGCAACAGAATCTCTAGCTTCTGTTGGGCCAGATCGAGATCTCCTTGAGCCAAGGATAAGATGGTCTGCGATTGCCCCGACAATAGCTGCAGGCGGAGGCGCTCGTTGGCTGAGATCTCGCCCAACTGGAAGCGCTGTTGGGCCACCTCTCGCAGTTGGTTCGTGATGGCGATCTGACGATCGGCTTGTTCGGCGTTCTGGAGCGCCTCCCAATAGTCGTAGTAGGCCAAGGCCGCTGCTAAACCGACGGAGTTGCGGAGTGCTTTTTCCTGGGCGGCCTTGGCGGCCGTTGTGTTGTCCGCGGCTTTTTGGCGCAAGCCTGGTTGCCCAGCGATCTCCAAGGTTTGCACCAACGAATTGGAATCAGCGTCGGGGTCCCCGGCCACTGTCGAGAGTTGCAAAATGGGATTAGGAAGTGCGCCCGCTCCCTGACCATAGGCGAGGGCCGCCTCGGTCAAAGAACGAGCCCGCTTCACGGCCGGGTGGCCGGCCACGGAGCGGCGCACCACCTCGTCGGGGTACAGCGGCGCACTCCAAACCGGTCCGGCCAAAAGCATAGGCGTTAGGCAACCCAAACCCACACGGTACAAGACAGCTATCAAACGGTTGGGCGTCACTCCCCGGGGGCGTATTTGGCCGTGTTGGAAATGAACTCGGCCTTCTCTTTCTCGTTACAGAAGGCATAAGTCTTACCGTGGTAGGTGAGGACCTCGTGGGCCGGTTCCTTCTCGGTCGCTCCGTCGTCGACAGCACAGACGACGCACAGCGCGCTGTCGCCCGCCTTGATGCTCCCCTCTGGGTAGGCGTGGGCCACCGTCGCGCTGCCCGCCTGAGCAGCCGTTGCTTGAGCGGTCGTTGCTTGAGCCGTCGGTTGGGTCGACACCTCTGTCGCTTGGGGGTTACCCGAACAACCGGCCAGCGTCACGGCTGTCAGTAGTGTGATAGAAAGTGATACAATTTTCATGGTTTCTCCTGAGTTATATAGTGTTGGATCGGGTCGATTTATTGG
>JBBKWP010000480.1:0-3252 GCA_037968995.1 Candidatus Xenobia bacterium | reverse complement strand
GGCCCCCTTCGCCTTGACCCGGCGAGGATATCGCTTGAAAGGCGAGATCGACGACAACCTCCGCTTTCTTCTCCCGCCAGACCCGCTGGGCGAAAACCTCGCCGCCAGAGGGTACACTCCCGCCCTCTGGACTGGTGCCGGCAGCTACACGGGCCAGCGCGTCCGAGCCCTCGACCGCGAGCCACAGTTCACACACTGAGGCACCGAGGTGGCGCGAGAAGGCATCGAGCATAGCCTGGGCCTCTTCTTTTGAGGGATCTGCCAGGCAGTCAGCCACGCAGCGCTCCAAGGCGTTAATAAGGATCATCTCCGCGCGAGCCAGGCCGGTGCCCAGAAGATAGGCTACCGACTCCAGAAAATCGACCTCGTCGCTGGTGAACTCCCGCCTCTTTTTCTCGTAAGCGCCGAGCACCCCGGACGCTTGACCGGCCACCCAGACCGGAGTGACCATGCCGCAGCGGAGCCCTTGCTCGGTCAACAGGAGAGGTTCGGCGGACCCCTCATCGCCCTGGTAGTCGGCGCAAACGACGGTGCGGGCCATCGTCATGGCGGCCGCGGGAGCCAATTTCTTCCGCAAGGGGCTGCGCGAATCGGACTGCCAATCGTGAGCGCATACCAACTCAAGTTCCTGACTTTCGGGTAGCACCCGATGAAAGGACACCACGTCGACCAAGAGAACGCGATGGACCTCGCTGATAATTTGCCTGTAGAACCCCTCCGGCTTGTCGTCCGTGGGCGCTAAAGCCCCGAGCCCGGCCACAGCCGAAAGCTGACGAGCCCGTTTCTCCGCGACCTGCTTGGCACACTCAAGCTCCGTGACATCGAAGAAACTCAACACCAAGCCGTCGATGACGTCGTCTAACGAGCGATAAACAGAGATCCGCAACCGATAGGTCCGCGCGGGACTGTCCGTCTCCAGGCGATTCAGTGTTGTCTCGTGAGGAACGAGGCTCCGTTGAACCTCCAGACATCGTGACTTGAGATCGCACTCCTCCAAGCGTGAGGCGATGTCGGTGATGGGTCGGCCGTCGTCGGTTGGCAGCAAACGGAACACCTCCACGGAAGCCGGAGTGAACTGTCGAATACGCAGCTCGCGACCCAAAAACACGATGGGGTTAGGGTTGCTGGCGAACAGGTTCGAGAGATCCGAATGGGCGCGGCCGCGCTCTTCTATACTCAGTGTGAGCTCGTCGTTGAGGACTTGGAGTTCCTGGTTGGCCGACTGGATCTCCTCTCGCGAGGTCTCCAGCTCCTCGTTGGAAGTCTGCAGCTCTTCGTTCATCGACTGCATCTCTTCGCTGGTGGAGCGGAGCTCTTCTATGTGAGCCTCCAACTCCTCGGTGGTGGCGTGAAGATGGCTGCGGGCCGCGCGAAGATCGTCTTCGAGTTGGGTCACCAAAGACTCCGTCGAAAGCTTGACCTGGAGGGGGGCGGGGCCGTTGCCCCCGGGTTTGGCCTCCTGAAGTACCAGTATCTGTCCATCCATCCCGTCCTCGTTGCTCACGGGGAAGGCCCTGATGTCTAGACGCGGAGCCCCCTCGGTCCCTGAGGGGGCCCAGTCGAGCAGCGCGACCTCGACGTTCTCTCGGCGCACTTGGTGCAGGGTGGCGCGTAGAGGCGCCACCAGCTCTTTCTTGACTAGGGCGAACAGGTTGTCGTCGACGGGCCCGGGCCGCACCGCCAGGTAGCGATCCGGGTGTCCGCGGCTATCCAAGATCCGGTCGCGGTTATCGACGGCGATCACAGTGATGTTCAAGTTCGGAAGGATCACGTCCGCCAGCATCGAGCCCAGGTCGAGATTCGGCGTCCCGGTTTTCAGAGGCCGATCCTCATGGGCCGACATCGCGAAGGCCCGCGGGGTGCCAGGAAATCTTCTGGAGCGCTGCTCGACCTCCCGAGCTTGGTAAATTCGGTGGGACTTGTCCAGCGCTCGGAAGAGGTCTCGGCTGTCGCCCAGCGTCTCGGCCGAGCCCAAGAAAAGTGTCCCTCCGGACTGAAGGGAGTAGTGGAAGATCGAGATGGCGCGCTCCTGGAGGTCTGACCCAAAGTAGATCAAGAGATTTCGACAAGAGAGGAGGTCGATTCTCGAAAAGGGTGGATCGCTGATCAAGTTGTGCCGCGAGAATAGACACATCGCGCGCAAAGACGGGGTCACCTGGTAGCGATCCCCGCAGGCGGTGAAGAAACGTCGCAACCGTTCAGGAGAGATGTCCGCTCCGATCCCTTCGGGATAGAGGCCCCGACGGGCTTTCTCCAGGCCGCTCTCATCGATGTCCGTGGCGAAGATCTGGGCCGAGACGGGCCGGCCCAACTTCTCGAACTCTTCAGCGACCAGCATGGCCACGGAATAGGCTTCCTCTCCGGTGGCGCAGGCTGGAACCCAAATTCTCAACGGCTCCTCTCCCTTGCTTTCGATGGCCCCACGAAGTATGGGCGAAAGCGCCGCGAACGCCTCGGGGTCGCGAAAGAACCTGGTCACCGAGATCAAGAGCTCGCGCAGCAGCCGATGGCATTCCTTGTCTTCTTGCTCCAAGCGGTCGGCGTAATCCGTGAAGGAGTCGATCTTTAACATGAGCATTCGCCGGTGGACGCGACGCAGCAGCGTGCTGGTCTTATACTGAACGAAATCGTGCCCTAAGCTTTTTCTGAGCAGGCCGCAGATGCGGACAAGACACTCCTCGACGCCCTTTTCGAGTTCCGGGGTTCCTTCATCGAGCTTGTTGATTTCACCAAAATGACTCACATAATCGAGCAGAAACGCGGGCATCTCCGATACACTGAGGCATTTGTCCACGGGAACGTGGGAGAGCGCGCTGCGCGGCATACCGTCAAAGGCGGCGCTATGGGGATCCTGAACGACGGTCAGGCCTCCCGCCTCCTTGATGGCGCCAAGCCCGATGGTCCCATCGCTGCCGGTCCCGCTCAACACGATGCCGATGGCCCGCTTGTCACAGTCGACGGCCAGACTCTGGAAGAACCGGTCGATGGGATTCGCGCGATCTCCGGCCTCGAAAGGGGAGAGTTCGATCACGCCACGGTGAAGCCGAAGACTAAGTTTGGGAGGAACCACATAGACGCGATTGGCGGCGACCCGGGTCCCATGAGTGGCTTGCTCGACCCCTAAAGAGCAGCTTTTAGCCAGCAGTTCGGCCATGATTGAGTGGTGATCGGGATCGAGGTGAACCACCAAGATGATGCCGAAGCCGCAGTCGGCCGGCAGGCCGCTCAAAAGAGTCTTACTGGCCTCTAAAC
>JBBKWP010000479.1:0-17774 GCA_037968995.1 Candidatus Xenobia bacterium | reverse complement strand
CTCCTCCGCCGCCACCACCGCCACCGGTATGATCCACAACATTCTCGCTGCCGCGACGTCCCTGCCAACGCATAGTTCTTTCTCCTTAAAATCTCAGTTCTAGCCTACGCCATTTCATTCACAGAAAACGGACTCCTTGGTCTCAGGATGCCCCATACCTTTGGGTGGGCCAGAAGGAAGTTCGTCGCGCTCCTTAAACCCAAATGATGCGTCAGTGAAGGAGCCCGCGTGAGACCGACATTCAGCCTTTTCTCAGCGGACCACCTCATCGCGCTGATAGCGGTTGGCGCCTGCTCTGTGTCCGCCTTTCGTGCCGCTCAGGGACGACGGGCCCGACTTTGGAACATCATAGGAGGGACCATCTTCTCCCTCCTAGCCATCGGACTTTGGCTATTTCGGTTGACCGACGGTTTCCAAGCCGATAATGACCTCCCCCTTTCGTTGTGCGACATCGTCTTCTTGCTCTGTATCTGGGCCTTCGTGTCCCCCCGGGAAAGCATCGTCATTCTGGCGACATACTGGGGTTTAGCGGGTACCTTACAAGCTATGATCACACCCGACCTCGCCTACGGTTTCCCGGACAAGGAATATTTCACGTTCTTCATTGGTCATTCGGTGATCGTGATCGGCGTCTTCTTCTTGGTGGGAAAGACCCGCTATCGAGATCTCACTCGGGGAAGAGGGGTGGCCACGGCGTTCACGGGTCTATTAGCCTACACTTTTTGCGTAGGGGGTCTCAATGCGCTTTTAGGATGGAACTACGGGTATCTCTGTCGGAAGCCAACCAGCGCCTCCGTCCTAGATCTGCTCGGCGAGTGGCCTACCTACGTCCTCGCCGGCCTGGTCTTTGCCCTCATTCTCTTCTTTCTGCTGGCGGGGCTCCTGAGAGTTTTGTGGAATTTTAGCAGAAATGATGATACCCGCTGACGCAAAAGCGATCGACCACCTCATCGAGTCCTTTCGAGAAGCCGGGGACATGGACTCTCAAGGCGTCTTCACTCTTTCCGGGCGCCGAGCCGTCGGGAAGCTCGCCAAAAGTTTGTTGATAGAACCGTCGGACTGGATCCTCAAGGTTACCCAAGGCGCCTGCCGGGCTCAGGCACCTCACCTAAAGATCTCCCAGACGAAAAAGGCCACTCACATTCATTTTGACCTTCCCTTCCGATTGGACATCAAGGACCTGGAGGAAAGCTTGGTCGCTGGAACGTCAAGCCTCCAGCCTGGGATCGAGGAGCTTTCTTCGGGGTTGCGGGCCGTCGGTTTGGGACAGGATCGCGCTTGGGTCGCTCGATTTCGTACCGACCAGACGGTCTATTGGCTTCTGGTACAGCGGGGTCAGATCGAGCTGGAAACGACGGTCGGAGCGGGCCACTCCTCCGGGGACCACACTGAAGTCCTCTTGGGGATAGCGTTTCCGGTAGGCCAGCTAGGGAAATTAGGAGGGATCCTTCGCTTCGGCAGCGCTATTCAAAACGAGCACGCTACGCTGCGAGAGCGCGCCAGAGCCTGCTCGATTCCGCTCTCTCTTGACGGTCACCGCGTTGACAACCTTCGTAACAATGAGCCTTTAGGCAGTTTCGAGAAAGAGGCCCTTCTCGGAATCAGCTGTCCCACGCCGACACCCGAAGAGCTCCAGAGATTACCCGCGCCCATCACCATCCCCAAGGGACTCCGCCAAGCCAGTGACGAGCCCTACCTTGACCGATTCCATTCCGAAGACCCGTTCTACCTTTCAGCATCCACGGCGGTGCCCGATGCATCGAGTGTCCAGCGTTGGGCTTATCGATACCACAAGAACGGGGACGGCCCTTCCCGTGGCGGTCGAAACGCCACACGCCATGTCCCGCTGCCCACACCGAGTCGAATCTACCTCGTCCGATTCGGAGTGATCGTAGGACGAAGAAATCTGGGGATCACCGAACCTATCGTGGCCGACGTGTTTATGTGCGCGAACCACCTCCGTTCCGACCTCTCAGGTTTGGAGGCGGAGGTGACACCTGAAATCTTGAAAAGGGCCCGTTCAGAGATTGCCCGGTGCACAAATTTCTTAGAGCACTTGCAGTCTGAACTTGGCCTCTATCGACCTAAACCGACGAGAAAAGACTTGATGCTTCTCGGTGGTATCGGAGCCACGGCTCTTCTGATGTCGCCCTGGCTGCTTAAACTCGCCCTTGTCCCTCTTTGCGCGGTGAGACTCCGTAGCTCCGCTCAACACAGTCGCCAAGTCCTCGAGGGATGTCTCCAGCATCTCCAGATTTTTGCAAAGGTCTACGGAAAATAGCCGGTTTGTCCGAATGGCAACGTTTTCGTTAAGACCGCCCACTTCGCTGAGCGGAAATTCCAACTTCACACCAGCGCGAAGACCTAGTCTGAGTTTGTCCCTAGGGCTTTGTCCCACCACGACAGGACTCAAAAGTGATGAAACGAAAACTTTAGCCCCTCACTATGCCTATTTTTCTGAAACAAAACTCGTCCGGTGGAGAGAGAATCAACTCTCTGGGGCGATGCTTTGAGATGAGACTGTGAGGCATACCCTGTGAAGCTTAAGCTGCCCCAGCCCCGTACTAAGAGCGACAAAGACATCAAGGTCGGTTCGCGCCACTTGGTCATGTTCAGTCGGCAGTTCGCCACCATGATCCGAAGCGGAATTCCTGTGACCTTCGCTCTGGACACACTCAGCCATCAACACGACTGCCCCGTTTTGGGACAAGTGGTCGCCCGGGTTTCTAAAGCAGTGGGAGAGGGCAATAAGCTGTCTTTCGCCATGTCTCAATTTCCCGGAGTGTTTGACACGGTTTTCCAAGCGATGGTAGCCATCGGCGAAGAGACCGGTCAACTCGACGGCACCCTCGAGCGACTGGCCGGATGGAGAGAGCGAGACTATGCCCTGACTCGCCAAGTGAAGGCCGCTCTGAGTTACCCCATGTTCATCCTAGGCCTCACCGGCTTCTTGACCTTCTTTCTCTTCTATTCGATCTTACCGAACTTTTTAACGATTTTCAGCGACATGAAAATCCCTTTGCCGTTCTTCACCAAAGTCATGGTCGCGATCACCAACGCCTCCCAAAACCCGGGGGTCTGGTTGGTCGCAACGGCTCTAGGAGTGGCGATTCACGGACTCATTCGCGAACAGTGGAAAACCGAGGAAGGGCGCATACGACTCTTCACCTTCATCCACCGCGTGCCACTGGTGGGACATTTGGTCCAGATCACAGCCGTCGCTCGATTCTCCGGGGCCATTGAGACGTTGATGGAGTCGGGTCTCGGGCTGCAGAAAACTCTCCTCCTAGGGGGCGAGGGATCCGGAAACCCTATCCTCAAGCAAGCCTCCGTGGAACTCGTGGAGCGAGTCAAGAATGGAGACCAACTCTCGGACTACATCATGATGCGAGTGGACCTTTTCCCAGGTGCTTTTGGACAGTATGTCGCCACCGGAGAAGAGACGTCTCAGTTGGCCAGAATGATGGGTGAGGCCAGTCGGATGCTAGACGAAGAAGTCAACTACAAAGTGGAAGCTCTCGGGGCCGCGCTAGAGCCTATGCTCCTGGGTTTTGTGGCGGGCATCGTGGGCTTCGTACTGCTCTCCATCTTTACTCCGCTCTATTCTCATATCGGCAGCCTAGGACAGTAAAGTTCCGTGGGTCCGGTCCGGATCGTTAAGGCGACGGCTTGATGGGATCGAGAAGCACGGATACGCCCAACACTCCGGCCTCCTTACTTGTTAAGATTCCTTCGCCCATTCCTATCGGGCTGTCTGCACTGTCCACTAACGTTACCTCCACCTTTTTCGGCTCCTTCAAGGCTTCGAAATCGAAGGGAAGGCTTTCGCGTGTTCCCTCAGGCGAAGCCGACTTCGAGAAGCGAAGCGGTACGTCCGGCAAGCTCACCACATAGGTCGACCCTTTGATGGACCCGGGATCGACCTCCACTACAAGCTTATAGGCCACGTATTTGGGACCGGTGTCCACCGGCGGCTTCTCACGGTTAACAAAAAGGTACCCCGCCCAGAGGGCTCCTAACACAAAGAGAACGAGGGCGAACTCTTTACGCAAGATGAACGTGCTAAAGAAACTCGCGAATCTCTCCCCCGCGGTCATTTCGAACTCGATGATACTGGCCCGCTCGGGATTAGGTCGACTGATCGAACCCGTCGACACATTTTGATGGATCACGAGTTCAGACTCTTCGGCCAATGTGACAATGATAAACCCGGCCTTGATCAGACGATCCTTGGCGGATGCGATATCTGCTTCGGTGACCGTTCCCGTGCGAAGTTTGCCTTCTTTGGAACGAATAGCGAAACGAAATTTGGGCATACCGTTCTCCTTCGACCTTTGAGACCCAATCCTTCGTGGACTTTACAAGTCTGGGTTTTCCCAGACACTCAGTCCTGAGCCATTCCAGTTCTGTTCCACCTCGAAAACTTATAAAGTCATGAAGAATTGAGTGTGCTATAGTATGTTTGTGCGAAAAGTCCTAAGCCGAGGGTTTACCCTCATCGAAATCATGTTCACCATGACGATGGTCGTCATCCTGGCTGCGATCTCCCTTTGGAGTCTGCGCCCAGGCGATGCCAAAGCTCCCAGCCAAGGAATGGCTATGGCGCTAGCCGAGGAACTCAGCGCCGCGCGCCAACTTGCCATTTCCAGTGGACGTCCCGTAGCCTTGGGGATACCAACCAACAATGGAGGCCGGCTGGCCGCCTCCTCCATCTATCGTTTGGAAGGCTGGAATACTCCAAACATCACTTGGTCTAAGGGTTTTTCTGGAGACTACCCTGGGCTTGGATTCGCGGCCGTGCAGTGGAGTGGAGGTGGGACTTGGACCACCGGAGCTACGCAGTCGGTTGTCACCAAGCTGGGTGCTTTCAAACTCGTTCAGCAGTGGCTTCCGGATAATACAAAGAAAGATTACATTTTCTGTTTCACTCCGGACGGGGGACTGGTCACCAACAATCTTAGAGCCGTCGACGACAGATTTCCCATCGTCGTAGGACGGAATTTGGGCCTCAGTGAAGGCGGAGCGACGGCATCCGCTACGCTGAACGGAGCCGGATCGCCTTACACTCTTATGGTCAGCCCGTACGGAGGCGTAGAGGTCGTTGCCGGCGTCCCGGGGGCTACGATTGGCTCGGGGGGGAATTCGTCCGTCACTTCCAACCCGGTCCAGCGGACCGAGTTTGACGACGCAGGCGTCGTCATCATCTCCAACATCCTCGTCCGGCCTACACTCCAACCGGGCGGCGCCGACGACAAGGGCTATTGTGTCCCCGGTCAAGTGGTGACGATGGAAGTCTACGCCTACGACCCTGAAGGACGTGGCCTGTACGCGAAATGGAAGCAGCCTGGGAACAAGGGCATCTTTACCTATCCGGACGGTCGCGCACCCAGCGGCTCTCCCTTCGCCAACAGCGAAGCCGACCGTATGGAGTTCGTACAAGAGACTCCCAGTGGCGTCACCTGGTCAGGAACCGGCGCCTCCCCCCCTCCCGGCGGAGTGTTCCGTGCTCGCTGGAGTTGGACCGTACCTTTAAACTCTAGTCCCGGCGACACCTACAGCGTCGAAGTGGACGTTAAAGACGCCAAAGGCCAATGCGAAATCATCAACCGACCGGATCCCGTTGTGTTGGAAGTCGAACCGGCCGGAAACATCATCGCGGAACGAAATATCGGCGGTGTCTGGCAATTGGTTCGTCTGAAACAGAACGGACGTGGAGAGGTGGTCCTTTCACCTCCCGGCGTGGAAGAGACCATGGCCACCATCGATGACGATGGCCAACAGATGTCCTTCTTGCAAGGTCCTGCCGGAAACCGTTCAGTTATGATTCGAGACCTCACGGGCGGGCGACAACGCAAAATCGCCGGCCCCGGAGACTTCACATCTTTGTCCATGTCGCCGGACGGAACCTGGGTGAGCTTTACAACCAGCGGGGGGAACCTGCGAACGCAAAAAGTCGACAACTCCGTGGTCTACCCCGACAACCAAAATTGGCAAGGAACCCTCGCCGCCGGCGGCGTCCGACGTTCCCGCTCAGGCTGGACCGCGGACAGCGCTTTCGTGTTCTACGAAGTAGGAAACCCGCTGCCCGTAGGAGGCTCCTCTATAAAGTGGCGCAACCTGCGAACCACACTTACCGGTGACCTCGTGGCCCACGTCAATAACGGTGGCGCAAACGAGAGCCTCTACGCACCCACAACGTACATCCTCTCCGGCAGTGGCCAAGAACGGGTGATGTTCAGTATGGGCAATAATAATCCGGTCTTGCTCAGTGTTCCCATAGTCCGTTCTGGTGGAAGTATCGTGCCCCAAGGAGACGGCAGCGGGACGTCTTATATCTCAAGCCTCAATGGATCCCCAGTCTATACGGCCACCCCAGGTGGGAACGCTCTGGGCTTCATGAAGCCCGACCTCGACGGAGGCGGAGGAAGCGCCGGCAGTACCTTTTTTGACGACAGTTATCCCAGCATTTCCGCGGATGGAAAATTTCTCTTCATCAGCCAAAGCCCTATAGGCCAAGGATTAGAGACCCAGCAAACATCGCTGCTTCTGCCTCACAGCAACAGCGGCGCCGGAGCAGGTAATTTCGTCGGTCCTTCCAGCGTGTCTCTGGGAGGCAACACCCGCCGCGCCGTTTGGATTCCATAAACCGAGTGAAACCGCACATAGTAAACATGACGAGGAAAGGGAAGACAAGAGGAGTCCTTATCGTCGAGGCCGTTGTGGCGGCCTTCTTGATGATTTTTGCCTTCGCCGCATCCACTGCGCTTTTTCACGGGGCTTTGCAGTGGGAGGCGCAAGGGAGCAATGTCCGTCGAGCCTCCATGGTGGCCGAGAAGAAAGTTGGAGAGATCCGTGCTTGGTCGGAGACTTATCACCGAACACGAAGCTTCGATCAGGGTTGGACTGCACCGATCACGGGGGCTCAGGCTGACTATCCAGAGGCGCCCGGTTTTAAGATCACTGTAAAAGCTTCGCTTCCCGAATATCGGAAAATTCTGCACACCAACGAAACTCCCCCAGACGGAATGTACTCTCCGACCAGCCACTTTTATGACCAAGCCGCCTTTCAGCCTGTCCCAGCCTTTCCCGCAGACTTCCCTGACAACCGACAAGTCAACCCGACTTATGGAACGTTTTCATACGTGCGAAGCTTCAACGCGAGCTTTCGCCAAGTGGAAGTTACCGTCAGGTACTCTAACAGCAACCGGGAGTTCCGCCTGGTCACACTGGTGGGCGACCCCCTTCCCAGGGCGACTCCGGCGGTTTCGTTCACCCGAGTCAGCGGGAGTGGCAGTTTGGGCGGAGGGCAAAAAGCCGACTATCGAGTCAACATCACCGGCCCCGGGGGCCGGGTTCTCGACGACATCGTATGTATTTGGGGAGTGGATCTCGCGAGGACAACGGGGGCCGTAAGAGTTCAGCCCAAGGACGCCAACGCCCGCGAGGTGCGCGTGTTTCATGACGTGGGATCCTCACCGGGAGTCGTCTATCTTTCGGCTCGGTTTCGTTATCGCGGCCGACAATATACAACATACTCCAACCCGTTCAACGTTTTATGAGGTCCGTAGTGACTCATAAGAAGCTTTCAACGAGGGGCTTCAGCTTGATTGAGATCGTCATCGTGCTGTTCTTGACGGGAATCATCCTGTTTTGCGTTTCCGGATTGACCGACCGAACGTTCAAGACCCTGAAATTTCTCCAGGAAAAAAGCAGTTCCCTGGAAAGCGCGACGATGGCCTGCGAGAGATTAGCCTCAGAGATGCGTGAGATGATCAGCACCCCTACCATCGGAGGAGGCGGAAGCAGCCTCAGTTTTCGAAAGGTCAGACCGAGCGCAGCCTACGGAGCAGGCAACGTCATCAGCGACCCCGCCAGCACTTGGACTCGCCCCTATCCGAACAGTAGGACGGCCCAAATCCTTTACAGACTTGACAACACCAAAAACAACATCACACGACAGGTCAATTCCGAACCGACCCTTGAAGTCGCTACGGACGTGCGGGGCTTTCAGGTCTCCCAAAGTGGATCTCCCGGAAACTATCAGGTGATTCTAACCATCCTCGAAGACCGACGTGCCGTCTCTTTCGAAACCATTGTCAATTGCCCTGGAGTCCCACGATGAGTCGGTTCACCCCGAGAGCCCGAGCCTCCCAACGAGGCTCCTTGCTGGTGGCGGCCTTATTGCTCTTCTCGATCTTAATAGCGCTCGGACTCGGTATGATGTCTAGCCAAGCGGCCCGAATGCGCCTCGCTCAGTCTCAGACAGGAGCACTTCAAGCTAAGGCTCTTTGTCAGGCCGCCTGGGAAGATGTTCGGGTCAAGTTGGGAAAAGATATCCTCCTCCCACGTCCGGCCGTGGGGCAGTCGTTCTTCGCTTACTCCGAGGACGTTTATCACAGGGTGGGTGGCCAACAAGAATACTTCGGTTCTTATACGGTTGTCATCGACCTCACACTCAATGCCATCCGGCCCGAGAACACTGGACTGGGAGTCAATACCGACGTGGATATTCCCGAAGGAATTCTTCAGATCACCTGCATCGGCAAGGTGGGACCCCGTACTCAAGAGCCCGAGGCCGAACGAGTCATGTACTACGAACTCGACATGACCACTTACAACGTCATCAGAATCGAAGACCGTAGCTCTCTTTAAGGGTACGAAGCATTTGTCGCACGCCTAATGTAGCCCGCCTCCGACTTGGCGTGTGTTATCGGTGCTCGCGTGAAGAGGCACCCAGCGAGATACTCCGAACTGCGCTCCATGCCAGGCCAGAGGTCCCGCGCCCCCGACCCTATCGATGACGGCCCCTCGACGATGGCCGCCACTTTCTGGCTATTGGCGGGACTGGGCGGTTTCTTAGGCTACTTCCTGACAGCACCGTCCATCACCGTGCAGAAGCCGCCGTCCTTAGTAGCCCTCTACATCGTCACCGCCATCGTCCTCGATCTGTTTGTTGGAGCCTCTCGTCGCGTCACCCTTCAGCGCATCAGCCCGGTCGTGGTGCTGGCTCTCTTGGTGACCCCCGGCGTGCCACCATCGGTAGCCCTGATCGCTGACCTGTTGGCAACGTTGACCCTGGCCGGCAGTTCTCAGATGACCACCACGGTGGCGGCCCAAGCCGGCCGTAGCCTCTTACCGGCCGTTTGCACGGCCTTCTTCCTATCCCAACGTCAAGTCCTCGACCTCAACACTTACTTTTTTGCTTCCGAAGTCTTCCTTCTTGTCTCTCTCATGACACGAACCACGGAAGCGCCGTTCCGCGCCGATCTCTTCTTAGTCGTCTCTTTTCCGGCCATCGCCCTGATGCTACGCTCGCTGTCCGAACTGCACCTCGCCTACATCCTCTTAACCTTACCGTTGCTCTTCTTGCTCACCACTGTTGATACCGAGATGCTCCGTCGATATTTCCAACTCCAGAAAAAACTGGACAGCAGCCAAAGCGAGATCAAAGAGACCCGTCGCGCGCGGCAGATGAGCGAACGAGAGTCTCGGCGCAAAGGGGTCCTTTTGGACCGCCGCGAGAAGCAGATTGAACTGTTGAACGGGTTGGGTCGCCAACTCGACGATGCCAGCGCCGTGGACGACTTGGCGCGCTTTTTGCTACAGGAATGTTATCGACTGACGGGCGCGGAGGTCGCCATCATCATGTTCGCGGACCTTTCCCAGCGAAGGATCACCCGAATCGTCACGGACAAACCCCCGGGCAGCCTAGGACTCAAAGAGGGCGACCCCCTTCCACCCCTGATCAAGACAGGACTCCACCCTCGACCCTTCTGGAAAGCAGCGGTTTGGCAGGACAAGGCAAGCTTTCTCACCATGCCTTTGGGAGGGGAAGGCTGGCTCATGCTGGCCCACTCGGAAGCCGACGCCTTTCCCGCGTTTTTAGAAGAGTTTTTTTCCGCCGTCGGTCGTCACGCCGGCAGTACAGTGCTTGCCATGCGTCGCTTGACCGAGGTCAGAGAGATGGCCCGTCGTGAAGCGCACGAAAAAAACCGAGTGGCCGCGGAGAAAGAAAAGGTTGCCGAGCAGAACCAGAATCTGCGCTCCCTCATTCACAGTTTTGACAACCTGACTGGGGCCACCCTGAATTCGGATGTCGCCCTCTTGCAGCAGGGCGCGGCGACCCTCAAGGAGTTGACGGGAGCCAGCGAGGTCGTGCTCAGAGCCCCTGTCCAGGAACGCTCCCAGAATTCCGACGAAGGCCTGACTTTCCAAGGAAAGACTTGGCCCAGCTTCCTGTACCTCCAAGGTAGTGGGCCGACGGGAAACATTCTCTGTCTCGCCTCGGAGCGTGGGCAGTTCACCCAGGCACATCTCGAATGGTGCACTCTTCTGCGAGACTTTCTCGACAAGACTCTAGAAAACGGAACTCTCCACCGACGCATCAAGGCGTCTTTGGCTCAACTCGAAGACACCCAGCAAGAGGTCGTTCGCTCTAGCCAATGGGCCGCCGCAGGTCGTCTGGCCGCCAACGCCGCCCATGAGCTGAACACCCCGCTGGGGGCCATCCGACTGGCCGCCGAACAAGTTTCCTACTTCCAAGGAGAGTCAACGCCGGAACCGGCCAAGTTGGGCTTGGCTTCCATTATAAGGTCTGTGGACCGTTGCCGGGAGGTCACCGACCGACTCCTTATCACCAGTCGCCCTGTGGACGCCGGCGACACGCCGACTCGACCGGTCGACCTCAAAGCACTGCCGATCCTTCGCGATGCCGTCGCCTCCATGCAGCCCTATATGAACGCCACGAAAATCAAACTCGCGACCCATCGGCTCAACGGTGACCAAGAGGTATTGGTGGTTCTGCAAGACCTCTACTGGGCCGTCATCAACATCATGAAAAACGGTGTCGACGCCCTCAATGAGTTCCAAAAAGGCGAAAAACGGCTCGCCATTAGCCTGGAGACGCGCCTCAACTTTGTGGTCGTCACCATCAGCGATAACGGTCCGGGCATCTCAGATGACCTTCAAGAGAAAATCTTTGAGCCGTTTTTCACCACCAAGAAAATCGGTCAAGGGAACGGTTTGGGACTGGCCTTGAGTCGTCAGAACCTTAGAAAATGGGGCGGCGACGTCCATTTAGTCAAAACGGGCCCGGACGGCACCACGTTCGCTATCACCGTTCCCTTATCGGGAACCCCCGAGGCGCGGAGGGCAGAACAGTCCAAAGCGCCAATGACAGGGACGCACTGATTCCGCCGGGAAAGAAGCTGTCGACATGGAACCACACAGAGCCAAAATCTTGCTCCTTGAAGATGACCCAGAGATGAGGGCCATCCTCGACCAGATCCTTTCTTATCAAGACTACGACGTCACCGCCGTGGAGACGGGCTTCCAAGCCATCGAGGCAGCGAAAAGTACGGACTTCGACCTCATTGTCGCCGACGTTCGAGTCGAAGGCCCCGACGGTATCGAGGTCCTCAGTGAAGCTCGTAAAGATCGGCCAGAGGTGGGAACGCTCTTGGTTTCTGGCTATTCCTCTCTCGAAGATGACGCCCGGGCGGAAAAGATTGGCATCGGCGGCTTCTTGCGCAAACCGTTCGAAACCCAGCGATTTCTGGAACTAGTCAAACAGCAACTTCATAAGCGACGCCAGAATCAAAAAGAGAGAAATGTGGAACAGGAAGGAGCCTCGGTGCTCATGATGAGCGTTCAGGCCCTCTGTCAGGCTTTCTCTAGCACTCCTGAAGAAGGACAGCCCGAGAAGGTACGCAAGGCCCGAGAAGCCGCGATGAGACTGGGGAACGCAGCCGGACTCGAAGGCGGAGTCTTGAGGCAGGTGGCCGCGGCCGCCGTCTTAACAATTTTACCAGAAGAGTCGGTGGGCGACCTACGCCAAGCTCTGACGGATTCCGGTGGACAGTTGGCGTCGCTGAGCGAAGCGCTACAGCATTACGCGCGCGCCGCTGACGAAGATCCCGGCCCGCCGCTCGAGGCCCGCATTGTTCGAATCGTCAACAACATGGTCGAGGACAAGTCTCTAGACGAACCCGGACTCGACAAGGAGTTAGTCGCCCTGCTGCGCTCGGAGAAGAACTTCCCCCAGAACAGCGCCTCCCCGCGCAAGGAGACGGCACCCCAAAAAAGTGAGAGTTTCCTGGCCATCGCCCAAGCCTTAGAACGGGCCGGCGACATCGCCGGAGCCGAAGCCGGATTTCGCGAACTGCTGTCCCACAAACCCGAGGCGGAGGCCGTGGTGGAAGCGGAACTCGGCTTGGCTCGACTGGCCGTGCTGCGAGGCCAAAAGGAAGCCGTTCTTCAGTGGGTTGCGAAAGCCACCGAACAGGCCGCCTCTATTGGGCGATTTCGATCGTGTCTCACCGACTATCACGGAGGGCTTTTGCTCCGTCAAGTTGGCGACAAAAATGCGCGGAGTCTGCTGCGACGCGCGGTGCCATCTCTGATCAAATTTGGATTTTCGGACGCCGTGGCTCTGTCTGCCGTGGCCCTGATCGCCGAGGGGGAAAATGTGGATGCCGAACGCTGGAAAGCGATCGGCCAACGCCTACTGTCTCCGTCTTTGAGCCGAGATATTCAAAAACATTCTCAGTGGTTCATTCCGGCTCTTCTTGAGAACCTGCAGAAACACCCTATCCCAGGGTTCTTGGGGCGCTTCATCAACCACTTGCCACGGCTGTTCGCCCGCCTAATCGAGGATCAGAAGTTGCCGCCCGAGCATCGCCTTCGACTGGTACGCATCCTAAGCCAAGAAGACCAGCAGTTGCCGGAGTCCGTTTGGAAGCTCCTGAGTCAGGATCCCAACCAAGAAGTTCGCGATATGGCCAAGCAGCTCTCCGTCCGAGTGGAAGCCATGGCAGCCCCTTCCCTGGTGCGGCTATCGTCTCTGGGCCCTTTCGAGGTTCAATGTGGCGGAGAAACCATCCCCGACCGAACCTGGAGAACTCAGAGAACCCGATATCTGTTCGCCTACCTCGGCTATGAGTGGGGACGCCAGTGGCACGAGGAAATTCTCTTGGATGCCCTCTGGACGGAAACAGAAACTCCCGACAAGAAAGGCCTCTACTGGTCGACGTCGGCCATCCGCCGGATCTTTAAGGGACTAGGCTTTCAAGCGGAAGTCATCGAGCGTGTGGGAGAAACCCTGAGGGCCAATCCCACGATCTCAATCTGGCACGACGTGAATGTCCTTGAGAGCCATTTCGCCTCCGCGCAGACAGCCTTCGAAAAAGGTGAAACCGATCGCACCAAAGCAGAGCTTCAAGCAGCCCTGGAAGTTTATCGAGGCCCTTACCTTGAGGGCTGCTATCTCGATTGGGCTCTGCGTCGACGCCAGGAATTAGAGCGAAAGACATCGGACGGTGCACTACAGTTGGCGGAACTCCATCTCGAGTCAGGCGACCATCGCGACGCCGTCGAAGCGGCCCGTAAGGCACTGACCTTGGAGCCGGCCCGCCAAGAGGCCCATCTGTTGGCTATGAAGGCTTTGATGGACGGCGGACGGCCTGAAGCCGCCATCGATCAGTACCACGAGTGCGAGAAAGCCCTAAAGCAGCACTACGACACTGAGCCGGAAACCGTGATGATCGAGTTTTATCACCGTGCCCGAATGATGATTTAAGGAGAGCCTATGTCAGCCGTAAACGTCACCCTTGAGAAAGATATCGCTCATATTCACTTTGACGATGGCAAAGCCAACGTACTCAACGCGGAATCTTTGGCAGCCCTCGACGAGGCTTTCACTGAGGCCCAAGACGCCAAGGCGGTGGTCTTCAGCGGCCGCGAGAAGATGTTTTCGGGGGGCCTCGACCTGCGAACTCTGCCCACCCTGTCAGAGCAAGACTTTTTAAAAACGTTGGGGCAGTTCGGACGGTTCTGCTCACGACTCTTGACCTATCCGAGACCCGTGGTCGCCGCGGTCACCGGGCACGCCATCGCCGGAGGGACCGTCCTACTTTTGTGCTGCGACCACCGAGTGGGAGAAGACATCGATGCGAAAATTGGACTCAGCGAAGTGCCGATCGGGATGCCACTGCCCACTTTCGTGATCCGACTGGCCCAGCAGACCGTTTCCAAGCGATCGGTTCTCGAGTCCATTCTTCACGGACGGCTGTACAAACCGAATGAAGCTGCTGAAATGGGCTACCTGCAGGAGTTCACCCCGCCCGGCATGTCGGTGGAGAGGGCGTTCGAGGTGGCTGACTGTCTGGCCAAGTTACCGAATCCTGCCTACCAGTTGACTAAAGAGAGACTCACAGCCAACATCACCGAAACGATGGCAAGCTTCGAGGAAGAAATGAAGTACTTCGTGGCATCGTTCGCCGCCCTAAGGGCGCCTTCCGAAGCGCGCTAGGCTCCCCCGGAATCTTACCTTGTCCAACACCCTCGCTTCGACCGCCATCACGACGGAGCTGTCTTGACTGATTTCGATCTGAGCGCCTTTTTAGCCGACCAGAGGGCGGGGGGCACCTCCGAAGGTGAGGGCGAGTTCACCATCTCTCATGAGAAGGCGGCTCAAAAGATGAGCCAGTACAGCCTGCCACGCGAGCACGCCTGGGCCTTGAAGTTGGTGCAGTCCGCGATCGGATGGAGGTGCAGCGGTATCAAGCTGACTCAGTCGAGAACTCATTCCACCTTCACATTCTACACTCAAGAGCCCGAACGTTTACCCAGCAACCAAGAAATCATTAGCGCCATCTTGAGGGCCGACCCCGAAAGCGACCACCCGACCTCTGGATTTAGCGCCGCTCTTCGCATTTTGGTAGAGAAAGCTCATCTTTCGTTTCTGTTGAGAGTCGACCGGGGAGAAGAAGCGCCGCAAGCGATCTACGCCGGAGTGCATTTCTCGGATATGGGAGAGAGGAATCGAGCGAAACATCGGGCCCAATGGGACGGAAATGTGAATCTTAGGATACATCATATCCCGCATACGGATCCCAACCGCCTACTTTTGAACTACGTACCGGTGAGGCATCACGCCCTCCCCATTCTGTGGGAACTCCAGGAGTATGCCTATGTGTCCCCCATCCCCATCACCGTCGATGGGCGGCGAATCGACGGAGTGCTCCCAGGCCGCTACCATCAATGGAAGTCCGGAAAAAGACCGATCCGATTGAGCAGTTTCAACATTCCGGGGACAACGTACCCGACGTTTGAGATTTGCGATGGGTTCGCCGACCAGGTACTGAGCCTCTATGCTCCTCTCGACACAGCGGCCGAGGCCGGCCGGCAATCCAGCATCAGTCAAGTCTATTGGATCATGTCCATCGACTCACTCAATCTCAGAACCGGCACTATTCCTAAATCCAGAGGCGGAACTCTCTATTGGGTTCGAAACGGCGTCGTTGTGGACAGGGCAAAACTGGACCTCTCCACCAGGTGTCTAGACGTGGAGCTCTATGCTTCGGCGCAGGGGATGAGCACTGACCTCACAGGCTTTCAGTTACGACGCGACAACCCTTACACGGCGAAACGAACGAGAATTCTTGAACATATGATGGCCCTTGTGGAGCAAGAGCACAACGCTCGTCGTGACATTTTCTTCAAGGCCGTAGCAGCCACCGAAAAAGAAGTCACTCCCCCGCAGCCTTCCCAGATCCCCTCGGGCTCCCGGCCCGCACTCTTCCCTCAACCACCTCGCGGCGCACTCGCGGCGGTGGAACTTTTAGCAAAAACCTTTTCCAGTATCACCCAAGACCTGTTGAAAGAATTCAACGGCGACTTTGAATGGAACGAAGATCTCATGAGAGGGCACTACCTCAAGGACTTACAAGACCTCATCGCGCGAAAGATGGGCGAAAGCCCGAGGTCCGGCTCTGAGCCGCCTGAGATCGTCGAGGCATCGAACCAAGAATCGCCTCCCATCTTTAAGTCCTCCACCCCAGCCCCTCCGAAAAGGTATCATCTACCGAAGTCCACCGAGAGCTTTCAATGGACCCCTTCTGACAAGGAGAATCGAGACTCTTGAAATCATCGCCACAGAAAACGGTGGACCAGAAAACAATCTTCTTGGTCGACGGCCTCGGTGCCCTTCTCAGTGTAGTGATGCTGGGGATGGTCTTGCCAACCTTTCCGTCCTACATCGGAATGCCGATCCCGGTCCTTTACTGGCTGGCTGGCTTGGCCTTCCTTCTAGCGATCACTTCGCTGGGTTGCTACAAGTTCGCCGACTCGACCAACCCATCTTGGTTAAGACTCATCTCGACTGCGAACCTGGCTTACTGTGCGCTCACGCTCTGTCTTTTGGTCCTCTACTACGAAGTGATGACCAAATTGGGCGTGTTCTACTTTGTAGCCGAGTCACTGATCGTGATAGGACTGGCCCTATGGGAGCGAAAAATTTTAAGGAGGCTGTGCATAACCGGGGGGAAAGTTGAATAAGTTTCAGTGCGAGGTGAGATTGGATCGATTCCGACCCTGGATTTTTCAGATTGGAGCTTAAGACCGTGGAAAAGCGGTGTCAATAAAAATCAAAACGACCCTAGATCCACAAAAATCACCAGGCCACCTGACAGTCAGTCTGGCGTATGCCCTAGAAAGTGCTCTAGTTTCACTTTGTCAGTGAATCAAGAAGCGCCGGTTCTTCAATGATCTGAAGCAATCGCGCTGAGGAACTCGTCGGACGTCGAAGTCCCTGCTCCCAGCCTTGGACGGTCTTCTTAGAGACATAGAGAAATCTCGCGAGCTGGGCCTGGCTCAAACGCAGCTTGATTCTCAAGGCTTTCACTTCCGTCGGCCCGTAATCCTTAGGAGGTTGAGGAACTTCCAGCGTTTGCGTTCGGAGCCTCAGCTCTCCACGCTCATGAGAGATTCCCTCTTCTAGGCCCGCTTTCAGTCGGTTAAACAGCGATGGTCGTGTCATCTCATTTCCTTTCTCGCGTTGAGAGTCTTTCGATAGTCGTCCGCGAGATCTGCCAAAAGCTTCCTCTCATCAGCCGTCAGATCGTCAGCCTCGTTCTTGTCATAGACATCCAGCAACAGAATTCTAGAGGCTTCGGGGACGTACAGATAGATGACTCTTAGTCCTCCTCGGGTACCCTTGCCTCTCCTGATATCTTTCCAACGTATTTTCCGAAGGCCGCCACAACCCCGTATCACATCACCGCGCTCAGGATTCTCCAGCAGAGCGAATTGAAATTCTTGATACTCGCTATCCCCACCAAAGTAGTGAGGCACTACCTTGGTGAACGCAAGTGCCTCAACAAAAACGACCTTCACCTTTTCATTGTCCTACAATGTAGGACAAAAAGCAATGAGAAGTTGAGGGTCTGTTGCTGGACGTCTAAGTATCAATGGAACAGGAATGACACTTAAGAGAAGGTTTTCGATTGACCGTAAAGGCCACAGCGGACCCGCTTCCTCTCACCCAAACCGCAACCTAAGGTACCCCCGCTTCCCATACTGCTCCATCCAGCCCCGTTCTTGTAGGCTCCGACGCATCAAAGTGGGGCTCACGCCGAAGGCGTGGGCCAGCTCGTAGACGTACTTCAACAGGATCGACGGTCGGATCGGCTTCTCGTCGCGACGGGCCTTCAAGATAGCGATCGTTTTAGGGTGCAGCACCAACAGATCCTTGGGCACCATAAACACCGCCGCATAGAGGTCGGCTTCCCGCTCGCGCTGGAAGGTTCGAGAGTCGTCGGCGCTCTCCCAACGGCCGTAGCGCGAAATGAACTGGATCTCTATCTCGCCCTGGTGCAATTGAATGTGACCCAATTCGTGGGCCAAGGTGCTGTGCCGTAGGGCTTCAAGGTTCACGTCGGGGTTCACAAACAGCGACATCTCGGAGTTTATCAACACCATGCGGTTGGCCATGTCGC
>JBBKWP010000478.1:0-6820 GCA_037968995.1 Candidatus Xenobia bacterium | reverse complement strand
GGGGAGGGGAACGGTGGGCCATTGAGGACAGTTAGGCGTGTCTTCGAAAGGGTCCTACCTGGTCGTCGGGAAGCTCGAAGAATGGTTTTTCACAGATATTTTGTCCTGCCTTGGCTCTTCGCGATCACGCTGGTTCTTTCGTCCTGTCGCGGAGGAGCGGCGGCCAACCCGGCCGCTCCAACACCATCCCCCACTGTGGCGAACGCGTCATCGAAATCCGACTCGAATTTCTTGCCCAGCGCGGCGGAAGGTTTTGAGGTGCGTCTCTGGGCCGAGGCGGAGAACGCTCGCTCTCTCGCGGTGTCTCCTGACGGGCGCCATGTCTTTGTGGGTACCAGAGCGGGCGTCGTGCACAAAATCACAGTGGTGGACGGGGAGGCCTCCCAGGTTGAGGTTTTTCAAGAAGGCCTCAACGGTTCGAACGGCGTCTGTTTTGAGGGTAGCGATCTTTACGTCGCGGAACTTCTCCGGGTCGTGAAGTATTCGGCCGCGAAGGGATTTGAGCCTAACAGCGAGGGTGAAGTGGTGCTCGATGGCCTGCCCGATGAACGGCATCACGGTTGGCGCTACATCAAGGCAGGACCGGATGGTCGGTTGACTTTGTCCATCGGAGCCCCCTGCAATGTCTGCGAACGCCCCGACGACGAACGTTTCGCCAGCCTATGCAGCTTTCTGCCGGATGGCAGTGATTTTCAGGTGATCGCGAGGGGCGTGCGCAATTCGGTGGGCTTCGACTGGCACCCAGCGAGCAAAGCTCTCTATTTCACGGAGAATGGTCGAGACATGATGGGAGACGACATTCCGCCGTGCGAATTGAACGTTCTCCCTCAAGGCCAGCCCTTGACCCACTACGGGTTTCCATACTTTTGGGGAGACAACCAGCCCGACCCCAAGTTCGGGAAGAAGGCCCCCAAGGGCACCTATCAGGAACCCGAAGTCAATTTCCAAGCTCACGTAGCCCCATTAGGTTGCCACTTTCCAAAACATTCCCGTTGGGAATCGTCTCTCAAAGGGAAACTTGTGGCGGCCCAACACGGGTCCTGGAACCGCAGCACTCCAGTGGGCTATCAGGTGGTGGTCGTGGACCTCACGACCCCGGAGAAATCCGTGACTCCGCTGCTAAGCGGATTCCTGGGGAGTGCGGCCTCCGGCTATCCTGTGTCTGGACGACCGGTGGATATCGCGGAGCTTTCCGACGGAACTTTGCTGGTCTCCGACGACGGTGGGGGCAAGATATGGGCCGTGACTCCCAAAAAGAGTTGACCGGCAGGTGACAAGGGGAGCTTGCGCGTGATAAGATAAGGTGTCCCAAAGAAACTGGAGGAGTCAAAGTGGCCGACGACTATCGCGATAAAATCGAGCAGATTCGAGCAAAACGAAGCCGAGACCCCTTCCGTGGCGGAAACGTTGGGGGATACGATCCCTCGCAAGCACTAGGCGCCCAGCGCAATAAGGTCAATACCGTCGGCATCACTCCTGTACCCGTTCAGGACACAGCCAAGCCAAATGTCCTGGAAGGGCTCAAAAGTCCTTGGCTTAAGGACCGAGTCAATTTGAGCCTCGAAGGCCAGATCGCAATGCTAGAGCAGCGGAACGCTGGCGGCATTCGCGTCGCCGACCTCGGTTACACGAATCGGATTCCCGTGGCCTCCCTTCGACCCGGTCTGTTCGTCAAGATTGAGCCCCCGGGAACGTACCGACTGGTCTATCACAACAGGTAGCCTTCCCTCAGAGTTCTCTAGAAAAGGGCCAACTTCGGTTGGCCTTTTTTATAGGTCTGTCAACCCGGCCTCCGTGCACCGCCTAACACCGGGGCCTTGAACCCTTCGCTTTCCGTGTCAGACAGATTCCCTCCAAGCGCTACTCTCACCGTCAGAAGGCGCGAAGGGTTCCAACCCAGAAGCTTCGCGGGCACAGTCCGAGCGCATTTTATAGACAAGGGAGTGAGATCCACATTGGCCACGGATACCCAGGTCGCCATTGAGGCGGGAGATACCCTCGAAAACCTAGTGAACCAGTTCACGGACCCGTACGCGTGTCTTCGTGAACTGATTCAAAACAGCATGGACGCCGGATCTTCTTCCATCGACATCTGGTTTGAGTTCAAGCCGTCTGAACCCGCCAATCAGGGCATCATGATCATTCACATCGACGACACGGGTGAGGGCATGACGCGAAGGGTTATCGATACCAAATTAACCCAGTTGTTCAGTTCCAGCAAGGAGAACGACCTTACCAAGGTTGGAAAATTCGGTATCGGGTTTGTCTCTGTCTTCGCCCTGGAACCCAATGCCGTGATCGTGGACACCGGTCGCGATGGAGAGTACTGGAGACTGATTTTTAAAGAGGATCGGAAGTTCGATCGCATCATCCTTCCTCATCCTGTCGAGGGGACCCAGGTTCAGATCGTCAAGCTCACGACCGAGGCTGAGTTCGAAAAGAGTAAGCAGCGATCGCTACAAACCATCAAGTACTGGTGTCGGCACGTGGATTCAGAGATCACGGTGGAAGGGGAACTCATCAACGCCGAATTCCGCCTAGACCACCCTTACGAGTACATTCATAAGGGTACCGAAACCGAGATCGTGGTCGCCCCGTCCGACGCACTTGAACCGTTCTTCGGATTTTATAACCGAGGACTCACTTTGCGCGAGGGTGAGAAGGAGTACCATCCCGGCGTGGCGTTCAAGGTAAGCAGCCGTTATCTTGAGCACACTCTCACTCGCGATAATGTTCTCACTGACAAAAATTATGACAAGGCCATGGCTCTTCTTAAAGAGATCGTCAACGGTCCGTTCCGCAAGCAACTTTTCGAAAAAGCCGCCCGCTCCAACGACTACCAACTCTTTGGATATTTAGCTCCAAGATTCGGACGCAGGCTTCCTTCCGAGTTTGAGAACCTCCCTTTAATACCGACCGTGGATGGCGGTCGCGCGACCATCCGCAGTCTTCGCAAAGCTGGCAAGAAACACAAGATGTTTCTCTACGCATCGGAGGAGACCGTACTTTCTAAGAGAGTCCAAGGTGAACTTGGTATTCCCGTTCTGTTATGGAAAGGACCCGCTCAGGAGCCCGGTCTTGAGAGACTGCTCGCGCAGCTCGGTGAGGGACGGCCGAGCTTGCCGGTGGAAGAGGTTTGGGCCACCCCGGAACTGTTGGACAAAGTGCCGACTTACAAGCAGGGCCTCCTGACAGAGACAGCCCGCCTGATGCGTCGACTCAAGAGCCCCTACCGAGGCATCATCCCGGCCGACTTCGGGCGTCATTCCTCAACTCTTGCGGACCAGTTATATCTCGAACAGGTTCAAGAGGGCGATTTGGTTTTCGTCGCGTCAGAAGAAGAGAAGCCCAGAAATTGGAAAAACTTTTTGCTTGGCTTCGCGAGGGGTAAGGTGCTTTTGGTGAACGTGACCCATCCATTGATCGAACCGCATTTTCAGCTCTTTCCACAGAGTCCGGTTCTGGCGGCGTATCTGATGACGAAGGCCATTACCATCGATGACGGACTCGATGCGGAAACCGAGTCCCAACTCTTAGAAGCCGCTCTCGAGATGGAAGCATAGAAGGCCGATCCATTGGAGCCCGAACTTAAGAGTTTTCTCTATTGTGATTCTATCGTCCCGGCACCGGATGGGAAGTTGAACCTTTATGGTCTGTTCACGGACCTCTATACCAAGGGCTTTCCCATCACCTATCCACGCTTTTCGGTTCTCTCGACCTGGTCGGGCGGGGAAGGTTTCCACGTCCAACGGATCAAGGTTTTGAATCCCGCCAACACGATGGTACTGCATCAAAGTCCAGAGCTCTATTTCACCCTGGAATCCCAGGACCAGACCGTTCACGTGCAGGCTGACGTGAACCAGATGGTCTTTGCAGAACCTGGAGCCTACAGGTTTCAGGTTTTTCTAGGAAGCCGGCTGGCTTACGAGCACTTACTAAATATTCACCTTTAGGCTCTCCTTGCTAGGCAGCCTGGAGAAAGTCCGCTTCTAATGCGGGCGGAAGGTCAATGCGAAGTCGCACCAACGCCCTATAGTGCTTTTCGCCGATCTCATACGAGGTGAGGGCCTCCTGCAACAGGCGGGGTTCCGGGGGATAGGAACACTTTTCCAGATTTTCCAGGGAGGCTGCGGCGTGGAAGATCCATCTCGCCTCGGCGTCAAAGCATCTCTGGGCGGCGCGATGCGCGCGCAGGGACCGCTTCTTTCTCAGGAAGTTTCGACGGCGATCCTGGAGGATGTGGTCACGTGCTTCTACTTCTTTTTTCGAAGAGGCGACGCAGGTCCAGATCGTGCCCATTCGACAGCGTTGTTCACGGAGTTGTTGGATCAGAACAGGCAGCATACAGTATCTATAGAGCATTGGGGTTTTGTCGGTCGTCATATGACCATCATAGAGACATAGGGCGCTGGGGTCCGTGACCTTTGACGTTCCTCGCGGTGATCATGGTCACAGTCGAAATTTCAGAGATTTTTGAGGCCTTTAGATTAAACTCACTCTATGTTCAACTCTTCTGCACCGCTCAGTGGCGGATCGCTCACAGGACGCTTCGTGCGTCATAGCTTGGCGTCACCTCATCTCAAAGGCGACAGAGGAGTGACCGTTAGGCTACCTGATCATTACGACCCTGAAAACAAGACATACCCGGTCGTTTATCTTCAGGACGGACAGAACATGTTCGATCGGCGGACGGGCTTCGCCGGACAAGAATGGGGAGTCGATGAAGCGGTGGCGCAACTGACTCAAGAAGGCCGTATGCCGGAGTCCATCTTGGTGGCCATCGACAACGGTGGTGCTGCCCGCCTTGAAGAGTACAGCCACGTCAAAGACCCCGAGTACGGGGGAGGGCGAGGCGAGGACTATGAGAAGTTTGTTCTGGACGAACTCATACCGGCTGTCGAAACTGAATATGCCGTGGATCCTTCGAAGCGCGTACTTCTCGGAAGTTCCATGGGCGGTCTTGTTTCCCTGGCGATGGGCATCGCTCACCCTGGACTTTTCGCCGCTGTGGGGGCTTTGTCTCCCTCGGTTTGGTGGGCCGACGGACAGATAGCCGATAAGATCTTAGCGGCCCCGCAGTCGGAGGGCCCGAAGCCGAAAATCTGGCTCGATATGGGAACTGAAGAAGGCAAAAGCGACGATTTCGGAACCCGTGCTGTGGTGGACGGAGATTTTGAGACGCGACCGGTCGGATCCAACGGTGTCCAGGATGTTCGCGATCGAACCAGAGAGACGGGTGTCGCTCTCTTGCAACGTGGATGGACCTTAGACCAGGATCTCAGATACCATGAACCGCTGGGCGGGCGTCACGACGAATATTCCTGGAATCAAAGGATGGATCAGGTTTTGCCCTGGCTCACAAAAGGCTTGGCGTCCTAGCATCACAAACACTTAGAGTGTTGTGCTCATACGTACTTGGTCTGTTACTCTCCTCATTTGCGCCCTTTGGGGCTATTTGCACAACTTCCGCTACCAAGTTCTAGGACTTTTCTGGTTGGCTGTACCGTTGGGAGTTCTTGGGGGTCTGGCCCTTCGTTCTCACCGCCCCGACGAAGCCGACGGGGACATCCTATCCAAATCTGCTTCTCACTGGAAAATTCTTGACAGTTGGGGACGCGCCTGGTCCTTTATCCTACTGGGCTTTTGGATCGTCACCTTGGGCCCTCAGTTGCTCAGTGAACTCGAGCCCTTGACGGGGAGCCTTTGGATCCGCTGCGCTCGAGGGGTCGATATCGCGCTCCCTTACGTTCTACCGACCAGCGTTTTGATAGGCTACCTGGCGCGCCTCGAACGAGCACGGGGCGGTTTCGAGCCGACCTTGGCTATACCACTGCAGCTGGGTCTCTACTTTTTTCTGGTTGTTCTCCTTGCGTTCACTCCCCAGGTCACCGCTCTGTGGAGTCTGCCGGTTTTGGCTCTGCTGGGTCTTACTCCGTGGTCTTCCAGTCAAGTCGAGGCTTTCTGGACCGAGAAGATTGAAAGAGCCGACCCGCCGTACCAAACCTCTTTAGCCGCAGTCATCGAGATGCTGAGCCTTCAGTTGGTCGGGTGGGGAGCCGTCCTTGCCTTTCTACGGCTCTTTCAACTTTTCGTTGAGGGAAAGTATCTGGAGGGAGTCGCGGTTGCGATTGCGACGGGTCTCGGTTGTTGGTTGGGAAGCGGCTTGATTTGGGGGCTCTCCGACCATTTGCAACGCGGCCTTGGTGAGTCCGCCGTGCGGGCGTTGGCTCTGATTCTGTTTGGAGCCCGGCCGTCGAAACCCGGAGAGCTAGGCGCCGACCCTGTAGATCCCGAATGCGCCCGTATAGCACCTGAGGGGTCGGAGCCTGGAGAGGAAGCCGGGGCTCCACCGGCGTCGAAAGGGGATGGCTGCGGGGGCACCCTGGGTTCCTAAAGGGGAACTGAGTTCTCAGTGGACCCCTCGGTTCAGCCGGTCGCTTTACTCCCCCGTGGGACTCAACAACTCCATGCCCCGCTCGGTGTCGGCGTTCGAGAATCGCGCCCATTGATCGATATCGGCGAAGCGCTCAACGGGGATGCCGTAGAGCCTAAGAAACCGGCGCAGTGTTCGAATCTCGGTTCCGTGAATCTCTCCGTCGGAGGCCGCCAATTTGTAGGCGCCGATGACCAGATGGCGTTTTTCATTGGCTTCACACTATTCCACCAACAAAAAAAGGTCGCCCGTAGGCGACCTTTTTGGAACTGGCGTCTTGAGTTCGTCCTGGAACGGACGAAAAGTTTTCGGAGTACCCAGATTTGAACTGGGGACCTCTTGCTCCCTAAGCAAGCACTCTAACCAAGCTGAGCTATACCCCGAGGC
>JBBKWP010000477.1:0-4278 GCA_037968995.1 Candidatus Xenobia bacterium | reverse complement strand
GGGGTTTTGCTGGGCTTGCGCGCTTTGAAGGCCGCTCAAGGTCAGAGCTCCGGCGCCAAACAGAAGATTGGCAAGAAACTGCCGCCTTTGCAGTCGAAACTTGGGTTCGTCGTATCGGTATTGATCTTTATCCATAGTCCGGTAGTCGCTGAGCGCGGCTCTCTCCCCCTCAGACTTTGCCGTCCAGGGCAAAAGTCATTAAAGACGAGAGCCGAGGAAAGACGATAGGTGTGTGCCTGTTGTTGGTAGTCTCAATCGCTGACCGATGCATTGAGCAACCAAGCTCCGGTCATAGTGCGAGGATTCTCCTTAGAGCGTTGGGTTCAACTGCGGCCGCAAAGTGATCTCCACTGGGCAACCCGTCCGCGGGAACTGCAATGCAAACTTCATCGCGTAGGCAATGTCTGAGGCCTGCAGCATTTTCTCCGGCTTGGCGTCGAAGTCGGCTGTCATAGACGTTGCCACCATACCTGGACAGATGGCGCAAACCTTCACGCCCTTGGACCGCATGTCTTCAAAGGCGGAGTGTGAAGCGCCCAGCATCGCGTGCTTGCTGGCGGCGTAGGCGCCCGAGCCCTTGCCCACCTGCTGGCCGGCGATAGAGACAATGTTGATGATGGCGGCTTGCGGACTTTTGAAGAGATGAGGAGCGGCGTCTCGCATCAGCTGGATTCCAGCCAGCACGTTGACCTGAAAGGCGTCGTGAATTTTTCCAGGGTCGGCTTCGTGCAGCGCCCCTCCCCCACCGACTCCGGCATTGTTGATGAGTGCGTCAAGACCGCCCATCTCGTCCGTCACTTGCTGAACCAATCGACCCACTGCCTCAAGATCGGACAGGTCGCAACAAAAGATTCGATGAGCGCCGCCCAACTTATCTTTGAGTTTTTGAAGCTTCTCTTCCGTGCGTGACACGAAGGCGCAAGCGTATCCAAGTTCGTCGAGCGTGCCGGCGAGACACTCGCCAATACCGCCAGTGGCACCAGTCAGTAGAGCAATGGGCTGTTTCATAAATTGCAGGTTAGTCGGGAAGCTTCGGATGACCTACTCGCTTCTGTAGCCGCGCCGACAGCCGAGGAATGACCCGTCCCGGCCGGCCCCTCATCATTCTAGCCTCTCTCACGAAACGCCAAAAGGACCCTCATAGGTTAAAACCCGGGGTCCTTTTGGCTGCCTGCCCAGGCCGATAAGAGGGCGGAGCGGCATTTGCATATTCAGTTGTTTATCATCTGAGCTTGGGACCACGCTGTGGAACCCGCGTTCATGAATGTCGTTTTTACCGTGGCTAGAGAAGACTCTGCTTCGTCGTTGGCCTCGTCTGTAACCACATTATGCCTCAGCGACCGAGCGATGACTATTCTGCTTTGGTCGGGAGTTGCGGTAGCCTGGAGGGTAGTATCCGGGTGGGGGGAGCCTTAGGAGACGCTTAAACAGTCAGCCGCTCACGAAGCGCTTCGTCCACCACCCCGGTCATACCCGGAACTTCGTCGAGTTGGCGCAGCTCTGTGAAGGCGCCGCGCTCTTCGCGATAGCGCGCGATCTCAAAACCGTGTCCCTTCAAACCCTCAACGCCGTCAAGTTCGTCGGCCGTGGCCGTGTTGATATTCACCATCTCGGGAAATTCCACTGAACTCCCCTCTCGCCTTCAGAAAGGTTCAAGTTGTTCACCAGGGCAGCCTGTCCCCGTTCCAAGAATAGAACTCACCGCTGTCATTTGGGGTGAGGTTGGACATCACGTTGAGTAGAAGCCCGACCGTCTCCCCAACAGTGGACAGTTGGGTTTTGGGAACGTTCTGTTGGAACGGCTCTGAAAGTTCCGTGTCGGTGGTGCCGGGGTGCAGGGCGACGACGACGGTTTTGGGACAGCGATGACGATATTCGATAGCGATGGTTCTGACGAACATGTTCAAGGCGGATTTGGAAGCTCGATAGCCGTACCACCCTCCCAATCGATTGTCGCCGATGCTGCCAACCTTGGCCGAAATGCAGGCAAAAATGCTGTCGGAATGTCTATCGAACAGCGGCGCCAAGTGCTTGGCGACTAGAACGGCTCCCATGCTGTTGACTTTGAAAGAGGTCATCAGGTTTTCTGAGTTGACATCGCGCAGACTTTTTTCAGGGCTGAGGACTCCTTCGTGGAGGACTCCCGCGCAAAAGATGGCCAGCTGAAGCTTTTGGGAGGTCGCCCCGATCCGTTGCAGGGCCGAAGCGATCTGCGATTCGTCAGTCACGTCCATCTGTAGGCAGACGACGCGGTCGGGATAGGCTCTCTGCAGCTCGAAAAGCTCTTCGCCCGTGGAAGGGTCACGGTAGGTGCAGTAGATCTGTTGGATATTCTTTCTTTCGATCAAGGCTCTAACAAAGCCCAATCCGATCCCCCGAGTGGCCCCTACGATGAGAGCGTTGGCATTCTGCGACATTGTCGGCACGGACATCCTACTTCCTGGACTTTGAATTCACGAGACTCCAGTGAAGTTCCCTTCCACTTGTTGTCCTTCGCGCTTTGGTTGCGGTGGGTCAACCAAAGAGATTCGCTTTTTCTCTCGAAAGGCCAGGTTTTCGTGGATTTAACACAACGGTAACAAAAAAAGAGTCCGCGGTCAGTCCCGGGTCGCTCGATCGCGCTAATCTGGACCTAGGAGCACTCAATGAACACTTCAAGCCATGCTGTCTCAAGCCGATATCTCACCCCTGTGCCGTTGGGGTATCAAAGAAGAGCTATTACGGCCAAGGTCGGGGAGGATTTGCAACTCCAGTTCGAGTCGAATTCGCTCGACGATTTTTACGCGGACCCAGCCCTACGCGGGGACGCTCAGCGTTTCCTGGATAAGGTCGTGGCATCGGACGGCCTGCGATCAGAGGAGGAGCCCCGAGAGGATCTTTTAGCTGACTCCACCACCGACCAGGGGACGTGGGACCGCGCAAACGGTGTCTTCAGTTATCAAGGGGCACTCGTTCCGTTGGCTGGCGGGGAAGAAGAGTTCCACTTCACTTACAAGGCCAGTTCCAATTTTCCAAACGGACCCCTCTTGGCCGAGGAAACGTTCGGGATCACAGCTGATGGCTCTATCGCCGGTGACTCCTTTGCGAGTCCACAAAATAGCGAGCGCGTAGAAAACTTACTCAAGTCGGCAGCGCTTTGGCAAGCCGAGAGCCAGGCGCTCGATGGCCAAACCGGGGTGGACTTGAATCCTGAACGCGGTTCGACGGTAGCGCCTAAAGTGCCGATTGCGATCGTCGCGGAGACCCTGGCGAACGATGTCGTTATGAGGGACTCTCAACACGCGGTGAAATACAGCGCTCTCGACTTCCAATCCGGTGAGAACGATTTTCTGGTATCCGGGGCCACGACTTCCGGGGCGCTCAATATCCTTTCAGGTACTTCCAACGAGAACGGTGACTTGCAGCTCACTTTCAAATCTTTCCTGGCTAGAGAAGTGGAGAAGCTCAGTTTATCCAAAGCCGATGGTACAGTAAATTACCAGAGATTCGAGCACCACGAGCCTTGTTATTAAGCTCAAACTGCGAAGACGACCCCCTTGCAGAAAGCTATCTCTGAGCTGCCTAGGGTTTGATGGGACCGGCTTGGCTTTTGAGGCGCGCTTCCAGGAGTGTGCCCAGCTTGCCTTGGTTGCGTTCGAGCATGTCGCGGGCGGCTTCTGAGGAGACCAGGTAACTTCCAGCGCCTCCTAAGCTTCTGGCCGCGGCGCCTCCAATTCCGCCACTGGTCGCCCCCACTGCTCTCATGGCCGCGCCACCGATTCCGCCCATCTCTCCGGTGCCGCCGAATCCGTGACGGGCGACGTAGGTTCCGCCGTTGTGGTTAGCCTTCTGCGCATACGCTGCCGCGGCTCGAGCGATCTTGGTCGCCGTCGAGGGAGCTTTAGGGGTGTTCACCGTGTTGTTCGTCATCATTGTCTTTGCCTCCATCAGTTTTTTTTATCTTCTGATAAGACTATCCCATGGGGCTGTTTAACAGCTGTTATTCGTAAAGAAGGGAGAACTCCATGTTGCCATTGACATCAGCCGTAGAGCCGACGTTGAAGACCGCCGGCCCAGAAAATGCGGGGGTGTTCACGCGAAAAGCGCCGCTCGGCGTGTTGGCTCCTATGAAGGGGGCGCTGAGGCCGAGGGCTGGCACTATCGTAGCGATCGTCGTGCTGTGGAGGCCTTGGACGCTCTTGACAAAGCTATCAAAATCGAGCCGCGCAATCCAGACATCTACTACGACCGGGGCGTTCGACGTGTTGCGAGCGGTTCATCCTTCGACCTGGCTGTTGA
>JBBKWP010000476.1:0-8631 GCA_037968995.1 Candidatus Xenobia bacterium | reverse complement strand
GTACGTTACGCTTGCGGCAATACTCTAAAAAGAAGTTTCCAATAGCGTGGGCGGTGATGGTCTTTCCGCAACCCGGTGATCCTTGCCCGAACAAGACAGGATTGAGCTTGTTAGGATTGGAGCCGGTGGCAAAGTCGAAACCGGCCACATCGCGAGCCAATCGCAGACCCGCTTCAATGTACTCCTTATTTCCCACGATATCGTCGTATTTAATGGGAAGGAGCTCTCCGGGTTCCTCATTTTCCGCGGACTTCGAGGCGAAGTTAAATCCGGTATACCGACGTCCGCAGACGTCGACGTGCATAGATTCCAGAGCGACTCTGTAGCGCTCGAATTCCACGTCTGTGGCCATTTCTTTGACGCCGTTGGCGAGGAGTTGAAAGAAGGCGGTGAAACAGCCGGCCAAATCCTTGGGCTCGGCGATACGCTTGGCCTTGTCTGGGTGAATCTGATGGAAATCTAAGAAGCTGCTGAGTTCGCCTACTAACCTTTTAGCGATATCCCTGGGCTCCGACTCTCCCAGACGTTGCACCCACATCTGGCGGAAAGAGCCCGTCACCTCCGGGTCGGTTTCGGCCAGCATGGCGGCCCGCGCCGCCGCCGTGTCCGCGGCAACGAAAACCGCAAAAAGTCGACAGAAGGCGTCGTCGGCCGGGTCGGTGGTGGGGGAGAAGGCAAATCCCGAGGATTGGCGTTCGTTGAGAATCTTCAGAGTTATGCTTTTGCTCAACTCCATGATTTGGGCGCAGGCGTTTTCTAAACATTCCAGCAGGCTCAAATGAAGATGTGTTGGCCCATAAGGCCCGCCACAGCAGGTGATGAGAAAGGAGTGGAACCCTTGGGTTTTGATGAAGGCTCGCGCCAAAGGCATCTCTTGGCTGAGGTCTTGTTCGGTGCAGATCAGTTCTCGTCGGTTCACGACAGCTCCCTATTCGAAATATTCACATTAACGTCGTGCGGTCCCCAGAGGGGAGGGTGCAAGCCGAGGTGTACCCTGCTGTTACCGGTTCGGATAGACGACGCAGGGTTTACCGAGTTTGGCTAAGACCTCGCGCAGCGGGCCTAAGATAGGCTTGGTGCAGGCGAACTTCCGCTCCTTGTGGACCACGTAGCCCAAATTGTTGGCTCGAGCGTCGGCGATCTCCTTGTTCTCGGGCACCAGGCTCTCCCTGTAGAGACGCCCGAAAGGGTCTCTATTCTCGTCGGTTTTGCCTTCGACTTCCGGAACGAAGACCTTCTCATAGGGAAAGTTGAGGATGGCGTTGCCGGGGTGGGCCTTTAGGAGTTCCTCGATGGCGGCGGGCGCGGGCACGCCGTTCATCCAAAGAGGACCGATACGCCCTCGACTGACTTCTTCTACAGTGATCCCTTCTACGTCGGATAGGAGGATGAAGGCGAATTCCGCCTCGTGACTGGAATAGCGGGAAATGACATTTCGAAACTCTTCTGTGTAGCGAAGGTCATCGCCCATAAGTTCCACCTTGGGCTTGGCCCAGCGATGGCTTTGGTGCCTTAGATGGATGGTGTATCGGGTGAAGATGCCTTCGCCGGGATCGAAGCGCTCAAAAAGAGCGATAAAGTCCGCGGTCTGCTCTTTCTCGTCGGTTCTTTTGAGCTTGAGGTCTAAGCGAAAACGTTCCGGGAGTTCTCGATTCTCGACCTCTTTGTAGTACTCAACACGATTCATGAGGCGCTTGGACGCCTCGTCGACACGGTTGTGAACCGATTCCACGTCGTGAGTCCGCAGAATTTTCGCACAAACCTCTTTGTCGGCGATCACGCGCCCAATGTTGGGCTCATCGGGAAGTCCCGTGCGCAGGTTGACTTGAACTTCATTTTGGAGGCCGCGATTGGTGGAGGGCCGCAGAAGATGAACGAGATTCTCCGCCCCACGCCCTGAAGGATAGAAACTGTTAGGCTTTCCCCCGCGAATGAGACTTTCTACCAAACGGCAATAAGTTTCCGCCTGGTCGTCCTTCAGGATCTGGATGGGATCGCGTTCGAAGCTCGCGGCAGCTTGTTCACGAGAAATGCCTGACGATTTTCGGGGTTCCACTTCTTCGTATTCGGGAACCGTGGGAGGAAAAGAACTCACCAGCAGGATGTCCTTTTACGCATGCTCTAGGATAATTACTCGGCGGATTCTTCTGGAATCGCGCCTTCATCTTCTCGCTTACCTTTAAGAAGTTTGAATTCTTTTTCGGCGAGCTTGAGAACTTCGTCGATTTTACCTTCCTTGACCTCTCGCTCGGCGGCGAGGTTAGAAGACACCAACGCCTCGGTTTCGTCGTCGTAGATCTTCATCTGGCTTGTCATACGATCGACGTTCTGGGTGAGATAGAGAGACGTGTCCGAGGCCAAGCGCGCGACGCGATTAACGCTGACCTTTAGTGACTCCATCGATTTCTGCATCTCAAGGGTCAACTCGCTGGCTTCGGTGGCAGTGGAAAGCGAGGAGAGGTTTCCGCGGAGCTCGTCCAAGACTTCCTGACCCGCGTCGTAGAGAGACTGCATATTGACGTGTAAATTGGTCAGCAGCTCCATAAAATTGTTGTTCATTTTGACGATGCTGGCGATTCGATCTTCGGCGTTACTGTAGAGTCGAAGTTTTCCGCCGTGCGACCAAATCAGCCGTTTGATCTCATCGATTTCGCCTTCTTTTTCGCGATGGGCTGCCGTGATTTCAGTGCCCATTGCGGCCAGCTCGCTTTCGGCTTGCTCTTTGACGGAGCGAAGTTGAAGCAGGTACTCCGCGGCGCGCTCCTCGTTGGTGGCCGCCACAATCATCTTCTTGTTCAGCCGGATGATGTCCTGACGAACATTCTCTACCTCGGACTCCATTCGGTCGAGGAATCCTCCGACTTCACGGATACGAGCCTCCGTGACATGAATCTTCTGTTGCAAAAGCTCAGACAGGGGACGCTCCGGCACGTGATCACGCAGCACGGGAATACGATCGAGAATAAGTCGGACGTTGGCTTTGATAGCGCCTTTTTCGCCGGTACTCATATCCCTGATGCAATCCCAGACGGTCTTCTGCTCCTGCAGCTCGTCTTTCATTTCACGACTGATGCTGTCGTGCGTGTTCTTCAGATCTTCAAGTTCCCCGATCCGAGTCTCATGCTTGTCGGCATACTCTTTGACCATGGATTCCAGATTGTCTCTGGTATAGTCTTCGCCGTCATATGCGATATTTTTTTTAAGAAGGGCGCTTTGATCGCTCACGATAACATCCTTTGCTGGTCCTGAAGATTCTCCGGTTATGTTCTGATAGGTTTAGGGAGGCTCCTGCCTTTCCCACCGTTCGGATGCCTATCGGTGTCCTGCTCTGATCCTAAGTAGGACTGAAGGGCCGTGGCCTGGTAACCACGCCTATGGCAACGCGGATACAAAAAGTGATGGCACATATGGGTTACGGGTCGCGGCGCCACTGCGAAGAGCTGGTGCGGGCGGGCCGAGTGTCCCTAGACGGTCGAACCCTTGAGATCGGGGAATCCATTTCCGAGTCCGACTCGGGGCGCCTGGAAGTTGACGGCCAGGTCGCGGCTCCCAAGCCAGAGAAGCTTTATCTTCTTCTCAACAAGCCAGGGGGTTTTGTCACCACGGTCTCAGACCCTCAAGGACGGGCAACCGTCATGACCCTTCTTCCGGCGGGCAGCGTGATGGGTTCCGGTCGGCTTTATCCAGTGGGACGTCTAGATAGAGCAACCGAGGGAGCCCTTCTGTTCACCAACGACGGAGATCTGGTCCACCGCCTCCTCCATCCTTCGTCGGGAGTGGAAAAGGAGTATCGCGGGAAGGTTTCTCAGACCCCCACAGAATCGCAACTGGATCGACTGCGCGATGGTCCACTTCTCGAAGATGGACCCACTCAGCCGCCCCGGGCGGTCTGGGCTGCCCAGCGGGAGGTCTTCATGATTCTCAAGGAGGGTCGAAAGCATCAGGTTCGGAGGATGTTGAAGGCCGTCGGGCTTAACTGCACCTACCTAGAGCGTCGGCGATTCGCCAATCTGACTCTGGGCGGACTGAAGCGCGGAGCAACTCGCTTACTAACGAGCCTCGAACTCGACGAATTGCGTCGCTTGGCGGAAGGGTCTTAAGTCTATGGGATGGCGTCGCTCGGTCATAGTCTGTGGGGCCGTCGCAAGAGCGACTTGGAGTAACTTGGACCTCCTGCTGTATGTTTTTCCACGCTGGGCGCGCGGAGGCTATCGATCGCCTTGGGCGTTGAAATCCTTGTCTTGTGAGTAAGATCCCCGCCGAGACGCTGGATGCCATCAGCGCGCGAATCGATGCGACGGATGTGATCGGACGCTACGTTCAGCTGAAGCGTCGGGGCCGAAAAGCGACGGGACTTTGTCCCTTTCACGGCGAGCGAACGCCTTCGTTCACAGTCGACCAGGAAAAGGGGCTGTGGTATTGCTTCGGTTGTGGCGAGGGAGGATCCGTCTTCAGTTTTCTCATGAAGATTGAGGGTCTGAATTTTCCGCAGGCGGTTCAGCGACTGGGTGAAGAAGTGGGGATCGAAGTCGTGGCCGACGACGCTGACGACCCAGAAAAGTTGCGCCGGGACAAGTTGCGCGAGTTGCTAGAGCGTTCCACCCAGTATTACGCGGAGCTTTTACACCGTTCGCCACTGGCCGAGAGCGCGCGCACCTATCTTAAGGCTCGGGGAATCGCTTCGGCGACCGCTCAGAAGTTTCGCCTCGGTTGGGCCCCCGAGAGTGGAGACGCTTTGGCCCGGAAACTCAAGGAGGCTGGATATCAAGCCGAGGACGGTATGGATGCTGGAGTCCTTCGGGAGCGGTACGGCAAAACTACGGATCTGCTGCGAGGTCGCTTGGTCTTTCCCATCACTAACGGGCAAGGCAAGGTGGTGGCCTTTGGCGGACGACTCATTGAGGTCGTGGACGGGAGTAAGGCTCCAAAGTACCTAAACTCTCCCGAGACGGAACTCTATCAAAAGAGAGAGCATCTCTACGGGCTCTCTTTTCACCGACCAGAGATCTCCCGAGCTAACGAAGCGATGGTTATGGAAGGCTATCTCGATGTCATCGCTGTCAGCCAGGCTGGATTTCCCACCGCGGTCGCCTCCCTGGGGACAGCCTTGACCGAAGAGCAATGCCGTCTGCTGTCTCGATACGCACGCAAGGTACATCTTTTCTACGACGCGGACCGAGCAGGCATCAGCGCTACAGAAAAGGCCATAGAGCTTTTCGAGAACGCGGGTCTGTTGGTGCACATCGGCGTTATGGAGCCGGGCCAAGATCCGGACTCTGTGATTCAAGAGGAGGGTCCTGAGGCTTTCGGGCGGATCAAGGATTCCACCGTGGGTGTGGTGGAGTATCTTATTGATCGAAAGTCTCAAGAGTTCGATATGACGAGTCGCATAGGGAAGGCCGATTTCGCTGCAGCAGTTTTGCCGGCCGTCGCGAAAGTGAAGGACGGCGCGAGTCGCTCTCATTACATTAGAAGCTTGGCGACCCGTTTAGGGGTTGGAGAAAATTCGCTGCAGGCACAGATGCAGAGCGGCGGCCGGGCTAGAGTGACCTCTGGGCAAAATTCCAGTCGGGCCCGCCTTTCGTCGGATGCCGGACCGAATCGTTCCATACAGTCAATTAGCCGCGTTTCCTCAGCGCGATCGTCGGTCTACGCAGAGGAGCGCCTGCTAATTTTACTGCTACGCCGACCCGAGTGGGTGGAGTTTGTGGCAGAGCGCTTGGACCCCACGGAACTTTCTCGAGCGGAGCTTCGCCCTCTTCTGGAGGTCCTTTTACGATTTCGGAGTAATGAGAAACCTCTGACCTGGACAGACCTGCGTGATCTAGACCCGGGACAGGAAGTAGTCTGGGCTCGCTTGTCGGCGACTGAGGCGCCGGAATCGACGAACGAAGATATGGAAACGCTGATTCGAGATATAAAACGTAATGGACTGGAACCGCGGTATGAAGAGATTCGCCGGCAGGTTCTGGAGGGCTTTGAAACTGGTGAGGTGGGGCCTGAATCATCGCTTTACAAAGAATATCTTGATCTTCAGCAGCGACTTAAAGGTACAAAGAATGAGTAGTCAGACAAAAAAATCGGAGAAGCCGGCCATCAGCCTAGAGAAGGCTGTCAGCAAACTGTTGGCTCAGGGCAAGAAAAACGGGTCTCTGACTTACGAAGATGTTTCGGAGATGCTATATCAGCGTGAAGATATGGGTCCTGAACAGGTTGAGCGGGTTTTGGAACAGATGTCCAAGGAGGGTATCGAGATAGTCGATGCCCGCCAAGACGATGGGAAAGAAAAAACCAAGTCTAAGGCCAAGGCGAAGAAAGCCGTTAAGGTTACCGCCAAAAAGAAGAAGAAGAAGAAGAAAGAGTCTGCGGTCAGCGCTTCGTTAGACGATCCTGTCCGCATGTACCTCAAGGAGATCGGTCGAGTCGACCTGTTGTCTCCAGAGGAAGAGATCGACCTGGCTCAGCGCATCGAGCGCGGAGATTTCGGGCTGAGAGACCTGTTGGACTACAAGGGCTTCTGGGAGGCTATGAAGGGTTCGCTGCAAGAACTTATCGATAGCGGAGAAGAGGCTCGGGAAAGCTTGACCGGTTCGGAGCGCGAGGTCTCCGACTTTAAGTATCGCCAAGCGATCCAGCAGGCGGCGAAGGCCTCCGAAGTCCTCAGTCGACTAGAAACGGCAAAGGCTTCCGAAGACCCTGTCGCAACGATCAAAGACATTCTGGAAAAAAATCGCGGCGTAGAACGCTATTGGGAGATCGGGAAACGACAGTTTCGCGACCAGTTGCGAGAGAAGAATCCCAAAGACCTCAAAAAGCAGCTGAAGCGACTCGATGAGCTGGACTTCGATATCAGCGACGGCGCTGAAGCGAAACGAAAATTGACAGAGGCCAACCTCCGACTCGTTGTCTCCATCGCAAAGAAGTATATCTCGCGAGGCATGCTGTTTCTGGACTTGATCCAAGAAGGCAACCTCGGACTGATTCGCGCGGTCGAGAAATTCAATTACAAAAAGGGCTACAAGTTCAGTACTTATGCCACCTGGTGGATTCGCCAGGCCATCACAAGAGCTTTGGCGGACCAGGCTCGAACGATCCGTATTCCGGTTCACATGGTGGAGACCATCAATCGTTTGATTCGTGTCTCGCGTCAACTTCTCCAGGAACTCGGTCGCGATCCCTCGGTGGAGGAGATTACGCGAGAGATGTACCCCTTGGATGTCGAGGAGTTACGGGCGGCGGCTTCCAAGTCCTATGGACGGGAACTCGACGTTGAAGACTCGATTGTTCAAGAAGAGATCGCGCGGAAAAAGAAATTCACCGAAGAGCGTGTTCGAGAGATCATGAAGATCGCTCAAGAGCCGATCTCGCTTGAGACTCCGATTGGAGATGAAGAAGATTCGCATTTGGGTGACTTTATTGAGGACTCGGATGCTGTCGCTCCGGCCGAGGCCGCGTCGTCTCAGCTACTCAAGGAAAAGATGGAGGACGTACTTGAAAACCTCACCGAGAGGGAAAAGAAGGTGCTCCAGTTGCGTTTCGGGCTGGAAGACGGGCGATCGCGAACCTTGGAGGAAGTCGGTCAAGAGTTTGGCGTGACTCGAGAGAGAATTCGCCAAATCGAGGCAAAGGCTTTGCGGAAATTGCGGCATCCTACTAGAAGCAAATGGTTGAAAGACTATTGGATGGGCCAGTGAGTTTGAGAACGACGATTGGAGCTCTGTCCGTCTGCGCCTTTTTGCTAGGCCCGGGCGCTTGGGCTCAAGAGGAGTCCGACGAGGCTCCACCCGCTGCCGCAACGGAGCAGCCGGCGACTTCCGCGGTCAGTCCCTTGCAGAAGGGGTTGCAAGAGATCAGTTCGCTACAGTCGATGCTCGAGTTCTTCTTTATGGAGGCGGGCGTGTATCCAACGGAGTTGGGCGACTTGAATGCGGCCTTCAACTTTCAATTGCCCAAAGGGGCGCGGCCTGTGGTGGTTCCGAAGGATCCTTTGACCGGAGAGCCGTTTGTGTATGTACCTGCCGCCAATCGTAAGGGCTATGCCCTAAGATTTCCGGATCCCGGTAAGTACGGCCTCGCGAAAGACCTTGAGTTAAGACCGGTCAGTTGGGGTTGGCTGGCGCTGCGCGCTGAACGAAAGCGGTTTGAAGAGTTGGCTAAGCTTTCCAAGTATCACATGGAGACCTTGGCGACCGAAATCGAGATGTTCGCTAAGGATAACCAGGGCGCCTACCCTAAAACTTTGGACCCACTCTATCCCAAGTATATCAATCGGTATCCTCAGGATCCCATTACCGGGAAAAACTATGGTTACCAGCAGCTGGCAGATGGCTACCTTATTTCTAGCCCTAATCCTGAGCGTTACGGCCTCAAGATGTTTCAGTATTCCTCGTCTCGAGGAATGCTAGTGGAAGCTCTTTCACCCACCGCTGACCAAAAATAGGCGGCTGTGGAAAAAAGATGCGAGCATGGGTTGACACCCTGGAGTTGAGTCGCTAGTATTCATCTTACGCCTCGGGGCACTGGCCCCTACGGCAACGGTCTTTGACAACTGGATAATGATGACGATTATAAACTCTTCGGAGTTTGTATGAACATGCCAATTTAATGCGGAGCAACTGACGATGCGTTGAT
>JBBKWP010000475.1:0-3678 GCA_037968995.1 Candidatus Xenobia bacterium | reverse complement strand
GTACAGGGCAGACGAATATAACCGAGAGTGTAGGAGATGACTTTACCCCAGTGTGGTCCCCGGACGGAAACCGCCTGGCTTTCGGCTCCAACCGAGACGGAAATTTTGAGGTGTACGTCATGAACGCCGACGGCTCGGGGCAACGGAACCTGTCCAACAACGTCTTTACCGACAGCAAGCCTGTGTGGTCCCCAGACGGCAGTTATATTGCCTTCGACTCAAACCGAGCGGGGAGTCTCGACGTCTACGTTGTGAAAGCTGACGGCACCGCAGTGAGCGGAGTGACAGGCTTCACGGCACAAAACTTTGCTCAAGCCTGGTCGCCCGACGGGAAACAGATCCTTTTCAATTCCAGTCGGGACGGAGACGCGGAAATCTATGTCGTGGACGCCGACGGTTCCAACTTGGCGAATTTGACGAATGATCCGGGAGGCGATTTTTTCCCCCTGTGGTCTCCCGATGGCAGCAAGATCCTGTTCCTTTCCGCGCGTGACATGATCAACGAAGTTTACGTCATGAACGCCGACGGAACTGGGCAGGTCCGGTTTACCACCAGTCTAGGAGGCAACTTCGATGCCGTCTGGTCTCCTCCCGACGGCGACCGCCTAGCCTTCCGATCACTACGCGACGGGAATAACGAGATTTACGTCGCGAATGCGAATGGGTCGGGGCTGACAAACCTAACAAACAACCCGGCGGGTGATGAAGACCCTGTGTGGTCGCCAAACGGCGATCAGATTGCATTCGCTTCTGACCGTAATGGGAATCTTGATATTTTTGTTATGAGCGCAAACGGTTCCGGTCAAAAGAATCTGACCCAAAGTCCGGGAAGAGACTCCGATCATTCTTGGCGTTAGATATGGTCACCGGCCCGCGGCTGGGTAGCTCCCAGTCACGAGATTTTGACTTTGCAGGACTTTACAAGGCTCACTAAACTGGCCGACGAAGGTTCAACATTGTGAATACTTTCCATCGCTCAAGAGCGACCCGGTCAGAGGCAGCTTTCAGCCTTCTCGAAACTCTGATCGCTTTCGCCGTGCTCATCGGTGCCTTCGCGGTCTTTTTTCAGCTCTATCACTCGGCTTTGAACTACTCGAGCCGAACCCAGCGCGAGGTGATCGCCGCCAACGTGGCCCAGCGACAACTTGTGAAGTTGAGAGGCTGGACAAGTTTACCGCAGGGTTCGGGGCTCGGCTTCGACGATTGGAGCGCCTACAAAGATGTCAAATTCGACGATGAAGAATTTCCCGAGTACAAGGTGCGCATCCGCTCCAATTTCACGCCGGTGATTTCGCCCAGTTCTTTGCTGGTCGACGGCGGGAACCAGAAGACGTTGGAGAGCACCTATCGCAAGGTTCAGATCACGGTCAGTTGGACTCAGGGCTCTTTTGAAATCGTGGCTCTGGTCGCGGATCCCACCCGCCAACTGCGCGATGTCGACCCCGTTGTGGTGGAGGGTCCGGCCGGAACGGTACCCAAGGACGGCACCATGCCCTTCACCGTCAAGGTGTACGATACGATGGGAAGGGAGATTCCAGACATCATGGCTCACTGGTATGTCAGCCCCATCGACGGCACGGGAAAGATCAGCAGCGACGTTGAGGGCACCACAGCGACCTTCGTCAATATTTCGGAGAAGATGAACAAGACAGTTCAGTACACGGGAGGGCGTTGCCGGGTGACCGCGCGGGTGAACTATCGAGGTCAGGAAGTGTGGGGAGAATCCGACATCTTGGTGTTGCAAAACTGATGACAGCGTTTCTACGACAGAAGACTCCTTCAAGGCGCGGCGTCAGCCTTCTCGAGGTCTTGGTGACCATGCTTCTGTTGGCGGTGGCGTTCGCGATGACGGCTACCTTGATACGAAACTTCTCCCAAGCCAGCGCCCAACTCGACGGGAAAGAAGGCACCCAGCAGGGCAGTTTGGTGCTCTTGGCGGTGGCCGCCGAGTTGGAAGAGGCCTTCGAAATTGGCTCTCCGGCGGCCGGCACCACCGCGCCGGTCACCGAAATCTCGCTCAAAAAGTACGCCTCGACACCAGACCGCTTAGAACTGGCGACGACCTCATCGACTTGGGCGCCCAAATATGCCATTGACGTGGGCTATGGCCAAGAAGGCGAGGACCTGGTTCGAACGGCGACCTATTCGGACGGGTCCAATGAGACCGCCGTATTGGCCCGGCGCTTGAGCGGATTCTCCGCCAAACGCTTGAATTCCCGAACCGTAGAGGTGCGGGTCACCTTTCGCGAAGCGAAGAAGCTCGAAACTACCGCGGTTTTCGCCCACCGGTGGGGAGACTGAACCGATGAGAAACTCACCAGGTACCATTAAAAACGATGATGGCCGACGCGGTTCCACCCTGCTTGTGGTCCTGTTGGTTCTCGTCATCCTATTGATTTTAGGAATGGCCTTTTTGACGCGACAAACTCATCTGCACGGGGCCGCTAATCAGGCGCAATTGAGCGTAGCGGCCCGGGCCATCGCCGAGTCGGGCTTGGAAGATGCCAGAGCCAAGCTGGAGAAAGACGTGGACTTTCCGCCTCAAGCCGACCCCACTCAACAGAGCTTCACCTATTCCGAGGACCTGACCGACATCACCAACACAGACCCCGTGGGTCAATACACCGTGACTATCGATCTGAGCAAGAAAGAAAAGAACGGCATCATCGCCATCACCTCGGTGGGACGATTGAGTAAAGACACTCAAATTCAGCGCGTGCTCTATGCGGAGATCGACAGCTCAGGCGATCTCGCGACCAACCCGAAATTCTACCGCTACATCCACTTTGAAGACCGAGGCGGACTTTAACCCTTCGCCACGGACCGACCGGCACCCAGGAGCTACAAACATGAGTCAAACCCAGAAAGTCAGCAAGCGCCCCAAGGCCTTCACCCTGATAGAGATCCTGGTGTCGATGTCGATTTTGGGCGTGGTGCCGGCCACGGCGAGGTCGGCTCCCCCACCACCGTCAACATCACGGCCGCGGAAGCGGTTTCTGTCTCACCGGGTGTGACCGGGGTGAGCCGAGGCGGGGTGCCGGAAAGCGACAAAGCTGCGACCACTCCGCCACCGGAGCCTCCCGCACAAGACCTTGCGCCAACTCAGAATCCGTGGTTACCAAGGTAAGTCTGCTACCCGACCCGGGAACCCTCCCACAACCAGGATCTCCATCAGACTTCCAGAATCCTCACTGTATGCGAGAACGCAAAGTTGCGATGGTTGTTAGAAAGTACAAATTGGGTCAAGAACCCAAAGATCGGCATGCCTACTTGCTCCTTTCCGATGAAGACCGCCTTGGCATAGTTGAGGAGATTCGTCGTGAGTACCACGGGTGGAACGATGAAACTGAGCCGCGACTTCAGCGAGTTTATCAAGTGCTTAAACGAAACTAACGTTCGATATCTGATCATAGGCGGATATGCTGTTGCTCATCATGGTCGCCCAAGATATACAAAGGACCTTGATGTTTGGCTTGATATCTCTTCGGAGAACAGTACCCGAATTGTCGAAGCGCTTGAGAAATTCGGATTCGCTGCTCTGGGATTGACGGTCAGTGATTTTCAAGAGCCTGACACCATCATTCAACTTGGCTACGAACCTCAACGCATTGACTTATTGACCTCCGCGGCCGGATTAGACTTCCTGGCGGCTTGGGAGAATCAATGTCTAGTAGAGGT
>JBBKWP010000474.1:0-34922 GCA_037968995.1 Candidatus Xenobia bacterium | reverse complement strand
CCCTACATTAGCCGCCCCTTTGGCTCCGAGGAGTTGCAAACCCAGGGGATCGACGGCCGCGGCGTGACGTTAGCCGTGATCGACTCCGGACTGTATCCGCACCCGGATTTCCAGGACCGGATCAAAGCCTTCAAAAATTTTACTTGGTCAGGCGGTCAAACCCCCCACGACGAGTACGGACATGGCACTGACGTGGCGAGCGTGGCCGCCGGCGACGGCGAACTCATAGACGGGGTCGCACCGAAAGTCGGCCTCGTTGGGGCCAGAATTATCACCCCGTCGGACGCTATCAAAGCTATCGACTGGGTGATCGAACACAAAGACAAGTACGGAATCGGGGTCCTGAATCTTTCCTTGGGCGCTCCCGCGACCATTCCGAGTCGAATGGACCCGTTCGCCCAGGCCACGCAACGAGCCATTGATGCGGGCCTTCTCACAGTGGTCGCTGCCGGCAATGAGTGCACCGCAAACCTATGCTCGGGCACCATTTCCACTCCGGGAACCTTGCACGACGCGATCACAGTTGGAGCCTACGACGACCACCAGACTCCTGGATTAGAAGACGATACCATGTGGGGCTCTTCCAGTAACGGTCCCACCATCCCTGACGGAATCGCGAAACCAGACTTAGTGGCCCCTGGAGCCAGAGTCATTGGACTGGGCGCCCCTGGGTCCGAACTGCGATCCAAGCGACAGCGTTGGAAAGAATACATCGTGGACAATGGAACTTCGCTAGCCACCCCGATGGTCGGAGGAGCGCTCGCGCTGATGCTGCAAGTTTATCCAGGCCTCACCCAAGCCACCGCCAAGGACATTTTACGAAGAACCGCGGTCCCTCTCGACAACGTAGATCCGTTAGCCCAAGGCGCCGGCCGAATGAACCTCAGTGCGGCCGTGGCTGAGGCTCAGCGACTCTCCGCTGCCTCCTAGAGCGGTCTCGAAAGACGAAACTTCGAAGGACCTGAGCGCAGAAGACTTGCCTCCACGACCCGACGGCCCCATAACCAAGAGAGGCCATCTCGTCCCCTATCTCGTAAGACCTTAGTATTCCCGGCTCTTCGTGCCTATCGTTCGCCGCCACTGTCGGCTCTGCTAAGCCGCATTCCAGAGACATCAAGCCCCTTTGCTGTGCGATGACTATCGAAGGGCCACAGCCCGGAGGCCCGATTTATGAATCAAATGCTCGTTATGGGAAGTTTCCTATTCTTCCTCATCCTTTTCACCCTGGTTGGGGTGCTATCCGCTCGAGAAAAGCAGTCGACTTCGGAAGACTACTTGGTTGCCAGTCGCAGCGTGAACCCTTGGCTGACGGCTCTGTCGGCGGTATCCACCAACAACAGCGGCTACATGTTCATCGGCCTGATCGGTTTTGCTTGGCGACAGGGAATAGAGGCCATCTGGATCACTCTCGGCTGGATCGTAGGCGATCTCATCACTTGGTTCTGGGTCCACAAGCGGGTTCGCGCCCAAAGCGAAGAAGTAGGAGCCTCATCGGTCCCCTCTCTGTTGGCGACCGACAGAGACGGCAAAGTCCAACGTCCCATCGCTGTAGCCACGGGATTGTTGACCTTCATCTTCCTGGGTGGCTACGCCGCGGCGCAACTCAAGGCGGGAAGCATGACGCTGCACGCCCTCTTCGGATGGCCTCTCTGGGCGGGTTCGGTGATCGGAGTGGTGATCGTGGTAATCTACTGCCTCTCCGGTGGCATCCGCGCCTCCATCTGGACCGACAGCGTTCAGTCCGTGGTAATGATCGTCGCTATGGCCATCTTGATGGCAAGTTGCGTTCAGGAAGTGGGCGGATTTTCCGACCTGATGACAAGCCTCCACGCCATTGACCCCCAACTCACCGAACTGTTCCCTCGAGACCTTGCCTTTGGCCTGAGCCTCTACGCCCTGGGATTTGTCTTCGCAGGAGTCGGCACCGTGGGCCAACCTCACATCCTGATTCGATTCATGGCTATCGACGCGGTGAAATCGATCAACAAAGCCCGCAACATCTATTTTGTTTGGTACACAGCCTTCAGCCTGGCCGCTCTGGCGGTGGGACTCTACGCCAGGGTCCTCATGCCGGACCTCGCGAGCGGCCTAGATGGGCCGTCAGCCATCGCCGCGACCGAAGCCGCTCTGCCGTCCTTGGCAGTCAAAATGCTTCCCTCGCTTCTTATCGGAGTGATGCTGGCGGGAATCTTCTCCGCGACTATGAGCACCGCCGACTCCCAGATTCTCTCCTGCAGCGCCGCAGTCACTCAAGACATCGCTCCTCGCTGGCGCTCCTCGTACGCGGCGTCCAAATTGGCCACTCTCGGAGTGGCGCTGCTGGCACTCATCATTGCTTTGACTGCGAGTTCTGGAGTGTTCTCTTTGGTTCTGGTGGCGTGGTCGGCCTTGGCCGCGACCTTGGGCCCACTCTTAATCGTCCGACTCGCCGACAAACCCTTACCTAATTGGCTGGCTTTGACCATGATTGCCTCAGGCCTCGCCACGGTCTTCCTTTGGGGCGCCTCGGATTGGTCGGACTCCGTCTTCAAAGCGCTGCCAGGAATCCTCGTCCCCATGCTGATCTATGGCCTGGTGAGGGCCGTCAAGAAATGGAACTAATTTAACACGAAGGCTTCCCTTCTCTCGTTTCCAAAAAAACCGGGCGGGAGGCTATCACAATTTTATTTTCATTGCAAATTTGGTTTATATGTGATATACTATGAGTAACGTATTAGAAAAGGAGAACAAGCCGCTGTTTACTCAAGGAGACACTGTATCCCACTCACACCACGGTATTGGAACCATTAGATCGATTGAAGAAAAGGAGATCTTAGGTTCAAAATCTGTGTTCGTCACAATGTATTTTGACCGCGAAGATCTCAAACTCATCGTAGGACGGAAGAACTTAGAAACTCAGATTCGAGAAATCCTCAAGGAAGACGAAGCCGAGAAGATCGTAAAGTATCTGTCAACCTGCGAAACAGACCTTTCGACCAATTGGAAAACACGAAACCGTAACAACCAAGAACGGCTGACGAGTGGAGATCCCTATGAACTGTGCGAAGTCATCAAGGGACTCGTCGCCCTCAAGCAAAAGCGCAAGGGAGAACTCTCGACCAGTGACAAAATGCAACTCAACAGAGCCCTCGACTTGCTGGCCGAAGAGTTGGCCATCGCCTTGGCGAAATCGTCCACCGAAGACATGCTTGCCGAACTCAAGGAAGCGAGCCGAATCACTCCGGCCGCTTAATCGTGCAACGAGCGCTCGAATGGGGCGTGGGATTGATGGAGCGCGAACCTGAAACATCCACGCTAGAAAGATAAGGCGTCCCACCAAAGCGGCTGAGCCGCACGCCACCGACTCGGCGCATCGGGTCGGCTTTGAACAGATAAGGAGACTTCCAGACAAGAAGTCTCCTTATTTGCGTTTTCACAAAAACGTTGTCTGGTAGCTTTAGAACCTTCCCGAAGGGCGTCGCCACCGGACTGTTCAAAAGAGGGCCCCTTGGCGCACCTACGAAGGCGAGCGTATGAGCCAAAAAAGCACCAAGTTTGATGAATTCGCCTCTCTGTTTCGGTCCGTGGTACGACCCCACCTAGAAGTCGACCCGCTCCCTTTTAAACGACTCTTAGTCGTCATGGACTTTCAAGGGAACCAGGAACGAGCCCAAGGCGCACCTCAACTGGCGCGGGATATGACAGACAGTTTCAAGACCGAAACTCACCTCTTGTGTCCCTTGCGGAAGGCCGGTGAAACCCTCGCGAGCGCCCAGAAAGAGTGCGACGCCCTTCGGGAAGCGATCCAGGCTAAAGGTGCTACGGTTTCCACAAAGGTCGACGTGGGACATCCCGCGACCCAGATTCTCGAAGAGATCGAAGCCTTCGACCCGGACCTCATTGTTATTCCTAACCTCTTCGGAGAAAAGGACGACCAACTCGAGGGTTTTAGCTTGGGCGCGGTGGTCGATAAGGTTTTGTCCTCTACGCCTCGTCCCATCTTGCTGCTCGAAGGATCCATCGCGGATACCTCGGCCCTCTGGTCGGACATCCTAGTCTTCGTCGAGGAAGCGAGCACCACAGAGCGCTGCCTGGCTATCACTCGAACCTTGGCAGAAAAGGAAGCGGCCGTCCGTCTGCTTCACGTTATCGATAGCAACATGCTACGCATTGTCGAACACGCGTTTGAACTCACAACTGAGTTAGATACTCAGGTCGCCACAGCAGCTTTGCAAAAAGCCTTGCGCAAAGATATGGACCATTTTTTGCAGGGCGCCAAAGAACTGCTCGATCGGACCGGTCACCACACAACCTACGACATTTTAATGGGCGACCCGGTGGAAACGTGCCGCAACTACATCCAGGAGAAGGGTCCTCATTTGGTGGTTTGCAACTCCGTCGCGCCCAATCAGCGCTTAGTCGATTCGGTAGCGTACAACTTGGCGGCCTACCTCCAATCGACCCCGCTGCTACTGGTTTAGGAGTTTCATCATGAAGAAAACGATCGCTAAATCACACCGTCTCATCGCCCTCCTCCTCCTTCTCCTAGCTTTTGTGGCTGGGCCTGGTGTCCTAGCCCAAGACACCCCCGCAGCGTCTGCAACACCGACGTCAGCACAATGGGAAGAGGTTCCCGGTCCGGTCGCAACCCCCATCGACTACGAACACCTACCCGCCGACCCCCCACACGAGGACCATATCGATCCTGGAGAGATCTACAAGGGAGAGAAGCAGGCCAGTTCAGAGACTAAATGGGTGTTCGGAATCCTACTGGTCATCATTTTGGCCGTCATGTCGGCCGAGGTGGTGGACAAGTCCATCGTCACGTTGATTGGCGCGATGGCCTGCTTGGCCTTAGCTTACTCTCCCCACTTCGAATTGATAGCCCATACCTCGGGCGGCCACGGCATCACTCCTTTCTACATATCCACCATTGACTGGTCGACCATCGGTGTGATCATTGGAACCTCGATCTTCGTGGAGATAGCGTCAAGATCTGGAATCTTCACTTGGTCTGCCTTGAAACTGACGAAGGTGTCGCGGGGTGATCCTTATCGATTGCTTATCCTTTACTCGGTCCTGACAGTCCTCTTCTCGGCTTTCCTCAACAACGTGACCGCCATGATCATCGTGGGATCGCTCACCGTCGTCTCCTGCCAACGCCTGGAGTTGAAGGTCTTACCCTATCTGTTCGTCGAGGGACTGCTGACCAATGTGGGTGGTCTCTTAACTCTGATCTCGTCAATCCCGAACATTATTATCGGAAACACTGCCGGGATTTCGTTTATGAAATTCTTCTTCATCGCCTCACCCTACGTCGTTCTGGCCACCGCGGTCACGGTTTGGTTGGCGAAGAAACGCTTCCCCACGATCCAGAGCTTGACCGACGAGGATGCCATCGCCAAAGCCAAGGAGCGGGTGGACGAGTTCGACGAAAACGAAGTGGTGACGGATAATCGTTTCTTCTACATCGCTTGGGCCGGTATGGGGGCAGTCATTCTTGGATTTGCACTCCAATCCCAGCTCCCGATTCTGAAAGACATGGGCTTAGAAGCGGTCGCGCTAGGCGCCGCCGCGCTCTTCTTGCTTCTCTTCGCGCCTCATACCGTGGAAGAAGCGCTCAACACCGTGGAGTGGTCTCTGGTCATCTTCTTCGCTTCACTCTTCGTCATCATTGGAGTCATGGAACTCGCCGGGGTTCTGGCGGCCATCGGAGATGTCTTGAAAATGCTGCTCCTACTGCCGGGAGGCTTGGCGGCAGCCGCGGTCACCTGGTCGGCGGCGATTGCCAGTTCCGTCACCGACAACATCCCCCTAGCGGTGGTTCTGGCCAAGATTCTTAGCTTGATGAAGGTCGAGTCCAGCTCTATTCTCTGGTGGTCGGTGATTTTCGGCGCCAACCTCGGCGGCAACATCACGCCCATCGGCTCAGCCTCGACGGTGGTCGCCATGACTGTGATCAAGAAGCAGAATGTGAACCTGTCGTTTATCGGTTTTGTGAAGATGGCCGTGCCGTTCGCATTCGTCCAACTGGTTCTCGCGACAATCTACTTGCTGGCCTTGAGCTTTCTGGGATTTGTGACCTAAGGACCCGGCTGTGGCACCAGCCTAACTGGTTCCTCGTAGAAACAAGCGCCGCCACCGTGGTCCGTTTCCTTCGCTTCGATCAGACTGTTGGGGCACCAGCCTCCGAAAAGTCCACTACCGCCTTTGGGCATGATCACTAACTCTGGGTGAACCCCGGACGCGCGCAAAATCTGTACGGCGAAACCCCCATGCCGACTTTCGAGTCGATAGACAGACCCGTTTTGCCATTGGGGATCAGCCTCATCAGAGATCTTGACGGAGGGTATCTCGGGAGGCTTGGTCGACCACTGAGAGCATTGAGCGTCGGGATGGGAAACGGCCATGAGCCTAAAAGGGAAATCTTTCGAATTTGCTTCAGGCAGTCCGGGTTCTTTGGTCATCAGATTCACCCGACCGTCCGCGGTATCGAACTTCCGTCCCTCAAATAGAACCTTGGGCGCTCCAGGTTGGCGAACGGGTTTTCCTGCAAAGACAGCCCGGTCCACTTCCGGCTTGAGCAATCGCTCTTTCCACTCGCGGGGTGTGCCGGCCAGCAGTTCACCAAAACCCAATCGATCGGCCAACTGCTGGTGGATCCACAGTTCGTGACGCGCTTCACCAACCGGCGCCACCACCGGTTGAGACGACCTGACATAAGGGTTCCCGTAGGCCCCCATAACGTCTTCGTCTTCGACCAACGTGAGGGTCGGTAGAACTAAGTCGGCCACAGCACAAGTGTCCGTCCAATGCGTGTCCACCACCACCGTGAAATCAACTGCCTTCAAGGCGCGTGCCACTCGGTCGGCGTCAGGCAGCATCGCGACCGGGTTTCCCGCCGTGATCCAAGCGAATCGAACTCCGGGCTCGGCCTGCTCGATTTCCAAGCCCAGACAGGTCTCCGAAAAGGTTCGAGGCGGTGGCCCAAAGTCCGGGAGAGCTTCGTGATGAAAGCTTCGTCGCCGCTGAAAATAGAACGATGTGCAGGCTCCAGGCACGCCGATATTTCCGGACACCGCTGTAAGGGCATCGAGGGCACGTACGGTATCGGCGCCATTACTTCTACGGGGAGCACCCCAACCGACTAACAGCGAGGATGGGCGAAGTTCATCGTAAAGACGAGCGAGTTCCAGGCCGTCCTCCAGGGCGATGCCCGCGCGCCCAAAGCGCTCTTCCATAGAGACCGAGGCCGCCATGTTGACGAATTCCGAAAGGTGATTGCAGTACTTGGCGGCTTCAGGATCCAGTCGGTCGCGCTTGGCCAAATAGGTGACCATGGCTAGAGCGATCTGAGCGTCAGTACCCGGACGCGGCGTCAAGAACAGTTGGCAAAGGCGGGTCGACTTGGTGGGAGCGCAGTCGATCCCGACCAACACCGTCCCCTGCTTTTTCGCCTCGAGGATCACGGGCAGAAGATGAACCGAAGATGTGTGGATATTCTTGCCCCAGATCAGGATCAACTTGGCGTTCTTAAGATCCTCCACTTCGGAACTGTCGCTCACTCCGAAGTCTTGTTCTTGAGCCCATTCGCCGGCGCCGGAACAGATGTCCCCACGTTTGACCGTCACCGGACCGATGCGATCGAAAACCACCGAAGTGAGCGCCTTAAGATACCCTAGGGCCCCACCGGAGCGATAGTGAAGGATGGATTGCGCGCCATGATGCTCTTTGGCTTCCGACAGCTTGGTCGCTGCGAGATCGAGCGCCCTTTCCCAGGATATTGACTCGAAGTCGTCGGGGCCCGGTCCGGTGCGAAGCATCGGAGTTCGGAGACGGTCTACGGAATTCTGTCGGTCCACGAATCTCGTAGTGCGGGGACAGAGAAAGCCTTTGGTGATCGGGTCGTCGGAGGCGCCTTTCAGGGAGATGAGTTTTCCGTCTTCAACCTCGGCCTCGATGGTACAGGCGTCAGGACAATCGCGATTGCAGGCGGTGCGGAGCTTCATCGTTCCTCATCCGGAGGTTTGGGCGCAAGGGGCTTCACATCAAGTTTCCAATAAACTGTAACTCTGGTCACGGTGTCGCCCTCGGCATCGCGCAAGTAGGCGATCGCCGCCGTGCTCTCGATGGTTTCCCAAGGCAGGTCTGAAGGGACGTCGCAAGTGCAAGAGAGTTCTCCCCTGGCTTTCTTGAGATAGTCCACTTCGAGTCGCGTCACGATGAACCGACCTCGCGGGGGACAGAGCGTCAAGAGCGCCAAATTCGCGGTCAGTTCTCCCAGATTCGCCAAAGCCAGGGCGTGAATAGAGTGGAGATGATTCCGCACCGCGCGACGGTCCGGCATGGTCACCACGGCGCTGCCCTCGGCCATCTCTAGAACGTCTGCTTTGAGGGTGCCGGCATAGGGAACATACCAACCGACCAAACGACTGAAGAGCCAGCGTCCACCGGGCAGACGTTTTAACAGGGAAGCCATACGATGAATTTTATCAATCACCCAAGTTCTTTTGCTCGAAATGCTGGTTCCTCCTGGCGAAATTCAAGAATTGAGAGGATCTTGACTCAGTTGTCGAACGGCGCCCTGGGTGGGACCTAGAAGAGGAAATTAATGGAAGACCCCTATGACGCTCTGATCGTCGTCTCTTTTGGCGGACCGGATGGTCCCGACGACGTTATTCCGTTCTTGGAGAACGTGTTGAGAGGAAAGCCCGTTCCGCGCTCACGAATGCTCGAAGTCGCTGAGCATTACTATCATTTCGGGGGGAAAAGCCCGATCAACGGTCAGAACCTGGCTCTGATCGCCGCGCTCGAAGCGGAGTTAAAGTGTCAAGACATCCACCTGCCCATCTATTTCGGAAATCGAAACTGGAAGCCGTTCTTGAGTGACGCCCTTCAGCGGATGGCCGACGAAGGAAAGAAGAGGGCGCTCGCCTTTTTCACTTCAGGCTTCTCCAGCTATTCGGGTTGCCGCCAATATCGAGAAGACGTCGCCAAGGCCCAGAAAGTGGTCGGAGATGACGCGCCCTCGGTCGACCTGCTACGAAAGTTCTATAACCATCCGGGCTTTATAGAAACGATGAGCGCGTTGACAGACGTCCAGGTGGCAGAGCTAACCGACCAGGGTCGGGACCATAACAAGACGCTCTTCGTAGCCCACTCGATCCCTCAGAGCATGGCCGATCACAGTCGCTACGAGTCTCAACTCACGGAATCGTCCCGTCTGGTGGCGGAAATGTCGAATCTCGAAGATTGGGAACTCGTCTTTCAAAGCCGCAGCGGTTCCCCCCGACAGCCGTGGCTTGAGCCCGACATCTGCGATCGCATCGCGGCGCTCGTTGAAGAGGGCTACCGAGCGGTGACCGTCGTTCCTATCGGCTTCATTTCCGACCACATGGAGATTCTCTTCGACCTCGACACCGAAGCCGTGGAAAAAGCCGCCGAGGTCGGATTAGAAATGGTGAGGGTATCCACCGTCGGGACCGAGCCCAAATTCGTGGCCATGATTGTCGAACTCATCCGAGAACGACTGGGACTGCAGTCTGAACGTCGCGCCCTGGGAACTCTAGGGCCCAGCTACGACGTTTGTCCTGCCAACTGCTGCCTCTATCCTCACTAGCCCTTTCACCCGTAGGAAAAGAGATTCGCTACCCCCCTGCGCGTGGAAACCGAAACCGGGGAGCATCGAAAGCGTTGAACCGATGGTCAGCTAGCCAGTTCCTCTAGGAAAAGAAGCCCAGGACTGACAAGGGCAGGGAGTCTCACGAGACGAACGGAAAGCGCGCTGTCACCGATTTATGAAAAGCTTGGCCCTCCACATACAAAGCGCTCTAGAATCCCTCCACGACTGCCTCAATGACGTGAATCAAGCCCATTCGTTGGTTCAAAAAGAGGAAGATGCGGAACAGGATCCCCCAATTAGCTCCACGGCGCTGGACAGAGTCGTGGCTCAATGCTTAAAGGCCCAGCGAGAACTACAAACCCTGGCAACTAAGGTGCGGTAGCTACAGATGTTTAACATCGGCGGCTCGGAAATGGTCTTTTTGGCAATCCTCGCCTTGCTGGTCTTTGGACCGCAAGGTCTGCCTGACGTCGCCAAAACCGTGGCCCGAACGATCAAAGCGTTCAGGGCCGCCGCCAACGACCTTCAATCGGAAGTTAAGACCGCTCTGGACTTAGAGAACACAGGCGTCCAGAAGAAGGACGACCGCGGCCACCGTGCGCGACAACGCGCCCTCCCCCCATCCCCTAGCGTGGGAGCGGACTCCGAGGCAGTATCCAACGAGGAAGAATCGCCCAAAGTATTGGGTCCCATCGCTGCCGAACCGGCGACGACGGATCTCGTCCCGGCCGTATCCTCCGAGGTCACATCGGCACCTAGCACGGACCTGCTCGCTTCTGAAGACCTGTCTCTTGAGTCGCCTGTGGCCGAAATCAGCGAAGACATTGCTGGACTTGAAATCGACGATGATGGACCGCAAATCCCGATGGTCAAGCGGACCCGAGTTTCGACGCCGGCTGCTGCCGAAGTGGAGCCCTCTTCTTGAAACTCTTGGTCGCCGCTCCGCCGAATCTCACCCCCATATCTCATCTGGAACAAGCTTTGAGCGACTCGAAGGTCGAACCGACAGAAGTTTTAGTCCCCGCGACCCCAATGGGCAGCACCGACGCCTGGATCCGTTCCTGGGCGCAAAATCGCGGGTGTAAGGTGCGGCCCTTTGGCGCCCTCGAAGAAGCCCTGAAAATACTTTCTCGAGGCGGTCAAGCGGCCATCGTCGCTGTCATTTCCCCCGACCATCACGACACCCACGACTTGGTAGCGAAAGCCGAGTCCCTGAGAATTCCCATTTTTGTCTATCGCGAACTCTATCGACAAGACCCCCGTGTCAACTGTCGTTTCTCGCCCGTGGAGCGACCAGACGTTTGGCTCCGGGCGCTCACCGCTGAGCAAAGAGACTTCTTTCGGCGTCTCCACGCGCTCTGTCAACAGCACGACGTGACCCTCAAGACCGCTCCGGAGGGTCAAAGCGGTAGTATGCTCGCCTTCGCCGATGGGACACAGTTCGAAGATGTCGAACTCAATTCGGAGACCTGCCGCGTGAGACCCCGGGGTTCCATTCGCTATCGGCGTATCCGCCTAGACTGAACTTAGAGCCCCTAGCTCCAGGATTGCTCCCAAGCGAGGAAAAAGGCTTCTGGGGTCGTTCCCTCTTTGAAGAGCTTTCGAAAAACTGCGTGGCGCTCGGCCAAACTTTCGTCGGCAACCGGCGTCAGCAACAAGGAGAGCCCGCCGCGGGCCGCTTCTTCTTCCCAGGTCTTCCGCAACTCAAGATACAGATGGCAGTTCTGCTCGAATTCTTCGGCTGTCAAGAGACCGTCGCCCAAGTAGTCCCGTGTCGAGGGATAGTCCTTTGGCCCACTCATCAACAGTACGGAACTCTGCAAAAGCAGATCTTCTCCTGAGGCAAGTTCTTGAAGCAAGGCAAACGTGGGAACCGTTTCGTCCTTGAGTACCGAGAACAGCTTCAAAAGCACCGGAATCTGACTGGCCTCCGTGACAAAGGGCAACAGCGCCAAGGCGCCCCTCAGACTAGAGAGCCCCTTTCTCAACTCCAGCAACAAAGCCAGCTTCTCCGAGGACCCCGCAGCCAACAGCGCCAGTAGTGCATGTCGCTCCTTCGGACCATCCTCCCCGCCGCCATCAAGGGGTAAAGTTTCCCGACTCTGCGGGGCGCCGCCTTGGACCGTCAACTTGCGCACCCACAAACCGTCGTCATCTTTTCGCTTATTGAACCGTGCCTGCAGGCGAATCCGGAGTTTCCGGCCTGTCACATTCTCTAGGGGCAGCCTGAGGCTTTTCCATTCACTGGTGGTCGGTACAGCCAATATGGCCTGAACGTCACCCATCTCGTCGAGGATCTCCACATTGGCTGTTGCGTAGACCGACGAGGACATGAGCCGTCCTTCGAAGGTCAACGTGGCTGACTCTAATTCCGGACGCTCCCAAAAGTCGCTGATCAGAGCCACTTCGCTGACATGGCCGACATACGCCGAACTGCGGTCCTTGGTCGTTCCAGGGAGGCATCGCCAGCCATCCGGAAGCTCTGAGAAAGTTACTCCGAGGCGCCGCCTAACGGGAACGGTCAGCAGTTGTGGACCGGTCATCTCAAATCCGCGGCCTTCTCGGTGCCCACCAGAAACGACATGGAAACGCAACTGGATCGTTTGACCGTCGTATTCACGAAGGTCGATGGACTGAGCTTCCCACTGTCTGACCCCTTCATAGCGAGCCAGTTTATCCCACTTCTTCCCGCCATCTTTGGTGATCTCAAGATGGCAGCGGTCGGTCACTCCCACAATCTCCCAGCGGCCTTCGAACTGGAACAGCGTACCCACCATACTGGTCAATGCGATAGGATCGGAGGTGAGCGTCATACCGTAAGGACGTCGTTCACTCGCTCGAGCGAAGTCCCACCATATCAGCCCCTTTTCCCGATCGGCTCGGGCGCCCCAACTGCCTTCGGCATGCCAACCCGGCGCGCTCAGTTGGCGGGAGATTTCCGCGACCGTGGAAGCGACCTCGGCTTGCTCGCTCAGGCGCTCCAAAAGTTTTACGATTTCGGCTCCATCGCCGCCCAAACGTCCGGCCGTCACGAGAAGCGCTTCATCCCCGACGCCCGCCTCTTGGGACGCCTTCCACAGTCGCACCGCCGCCGGTGTGCAATCGCAACACCGTAAACTAGCAGTGAGGAGCTTGACTCCCTGGTCATCTAGCCGGTGTCCTGAACGCGTGGCGAGAGAATATGCCAATTTTGCGTTCTGAAAGCTGCCGCAGGCGTGCGACAAGGCCGCTAAGGAACGACAGCGCATTTCTAAAGTGGGCGCATCGGCTCCATCAGCCCCGAGAAATCTCAGGGCCTGACCCGCCTGCTCGGAGGAGATCCCTAACTCGAGAAATCTTCGAAGATTGTCGGCTCGATCGTCAGTCATAATTTTCACGCGCTCTATCACGCTAGTTGAGGCTTGTAGCGGCATTCTATAACTCATTTTTAGACTTGCCTAACAAGTTTGTTAGGCGAGCCTAATTTATGGACCCCAAAGCAGATTCCTTCCCATTCGAATGCTGTAACTTCTTCAGGGGCAAAGGAAGCGAGGTTTATCGGACCGACCGCAGAAGCCTACGCCATGAAATTCCGCAACATGATCGTGACCCTATCTCTGTCCTGGATCCTCATCGTATCGGCGGGTGCGGACATTCTCGTCAACTGGGAGAATGGATTCGAACTAGAATTACCAAGCACGTGGTTGCGCCAAGAGGGTGGTGTCGATGGCGTCAAACTCGCCTCGGACGATGTGAAACTGATCATCGAACCGTACGCTGGGGTCACCATGAAACATCAGATCGAGCGACTGCATACGGAAACCAAGAGAGACGGTTTCAACTTCAAGAAAGAGCGCACGTTCACACTCCACGAAGTGCCGGCTCAGGAAATGATCTTTTACAAAAATGGCCGATACAAGTTTTACTACGTTTTGATGGCGGGCTCACGTGGATTTCTCCTTACCTTGACAAGCGATAGCACGGACAGCGAAGCCTTTCTAGAAGCTCAAGATATCGTGATGGGTTTTCGAGTCTTGCCGCCCGATCAGCAACAGCGACTACCCCGCTAAGAGGATCCTGTTCATGGTCACTTGAATCCCGTTCGAAATTTGGAGGGATCAAGACAATGCAAGACTCCTTGAGCATCACAGAGATTATGGGGGCCCTTCCCCATCGATACCCTTTCCTTCTGATCGACCGAGTGGTCAAGATTGAGGACGAGAACAAAGCCCACGGTATCAAGCAACTCAGCCTCAACGAGGAATTTTTTCAGGGATACCTTCCAGGTGACCCCCAGATGCCGCCCACCCTGTTGGCCGAAGCCATGGCCCAAGTCGGAGCGGCGGTGATTCTTAACAGACCGGAATCGCAGGGAAAGTACATTCTGTTTGGTGCCCTCGACAACGCGAGCTTCGTTCGCAACGCAAGGCCCGGAGAGCGTCTCGATATCGAGGCCGAAATGCTCAAGCTTCGCAAAGATGTCGGCAAGACTCGAATTATCTGCCGCATCAACGAAACGGAGATCGCCCGAGCGGATTTCATGTTCGCTCTAACGGACGCGGTATCCTGACGGCCCTTCTGACAAGGGGCTGAAGTTCTTGCTCGCAGACATCAAGCATTGGCCACCCGTAGTCATCCGTCACCCATAAAGAGATAACGTCCCCAATCTCTTCGACTGGTAATTTTGCGACTGCGAAGCCACGGAATCGCTGAGGGCTTCCGGGGAGTGACTCGCAGGTCCATCCCAGCCTCCTTCGGAGTGTGATTGTTCTTCTTCCGATTGCAAGGGGAGCAAGCGCACACGCAGTTAGTCCAGGAATCCCCACCACCGCGACTTTTCGGCAGAATGTGGTCCACCGTATCCCCGGTCTTGCCGCAGTACTGACAAAGGTGCCCGTCACGCTCCAAGATGTTCTTGCGGGTCAGGGGCACATCTTTGAAAGGCCGACGGATGTAATATCTCATTCGGATGACGGAGGGGAACTTATGCTCCTCGTTCACCGAACTCACGGTCTCTCCAGCGACAGCTTCCACAATTTCGGCTTTCTTTTTATACAGAAGCTTGATCGCGCGTCGCAAAGTGGTGACGTTGAGATATTCATAACTGGCATTGAGTACCAGCACAGAAGCATTCAAGGATTCGACGAACAGCATGTCTTTGGCTCACTCCACACGTGTTGAGTCTTTAGGGTGCATGAACCCCAAGCTATTACATCACGGTGTTTTCTACCTGTCAACGTGGCGGAAGGTCCTCGGGTTCACAGGATGTCGGTTCTGAGGAAGGGCGGAACCTGCCCTTTAGGGCTTCGGCCGTTACAACCAGCACGCTCAACCAAACCACGGAGACAGACCAACCGCCTAAAACGTCGGACGGATAGTGAACCCCCAGTACCAGTCTACTGGTCCCGATCAAGACTCCCAAAAAGACCACCACCGAGATGAGGGCATAGCGATGCCAAGGCCTGTACGGGAAAAACTCCCGAGCAGCGATGTACGCGAGCAAGCCGTAGAGCAGAACCGATGTCATGGCGTGACCGCTGGGGAAGCTGTAATTCGACTCCGTGAGATAAGGGTTGTCGAACATCGGCCGCTGGCGGCTAAACATCGTCTTCAAAGCTTGAGACAGGAGGGCATTTCCCAGGAGACCCACGACCCAGACAGTGAACAGTGAGTAGTGTCTTCGAAAAAGGAGAATTCCGCCGACAAGAACGCCTAAAACATACGGGGGGTATCGGCCTGCCAGTGGCGTCAGATAGCTGAAGAAACCGAGTTCGGCGGGACTAACGGACCGGTGCACCGTTTTTAAGAACACCTTGTCGATATCGGGAAGCCATGTGTTCGCCAGGACGGCATCCGCCAGATTCAAAAACAGCGAGCTTCCGCCTACCACAGCGACGAGGCCGAACACCAGAAGTCCCAAGGCCCCCTCGATGCGCTGATAAAATCGGAGCCCCCGCTCCCCCACGAAAGGAAGCTTGCCAGCGGTTCGCCGCAGCCACGGGCGGGCTTGATCCACCGTACGGACTCCCAAGGTAATGAGCAGACTGAGCAGCAGACTCATCGCCACCGCTAACTCGGTGGGATGCTCACCTAAAGCTTCCGCGAATTCGCGCCAAGTCATGGCAGTGCTGGCGCAACATCCCCAGATTCAGAGGTCTCATTCTCCGTCTCCAGGGCGGGCTCTTTCTCCCCGTCCCAAAAGAAAGCGTAAACGACGGCCCCGTACAAAGCGGGAACCACAACGTCAAAGATTCTCATCAGGGTGGTGGCCGCCGCCGCTTCGTTGACCGACATCGAGGTCTGAGCAGCCACAAAAGCCACCATACCTGCCTCAGTGACACCCGCTCCGGCAGGCAGGGGTGACAAGCGACCCAGCAACGTGGGAATCACAAAAGCTGCAGCGAGAGGCCAGTACTCCACCTTGAACCCCAGCGCTCCGACGACGATGCAAAGAATCACGTAACTGGCAGCGGAGGCAACAATACTCAGAGCCAGCGTGGAAACGAAAAGGCGCAGGTTCAACATGGAAACACAGGCCTTTTCAAACTCTTTCATTTTCTCAAGTTTATCAAATTTCTTAGCGGCCTTCTCCAGCATTCCAGCCACCCAAGTTCGAGACGTTTCGAAACTGAGAATCATAATCAAAGCTACCAAGAGGAGGGTCAGAACGAGTGCGGCGACCCGAATATCCTTGTACCAGTAGGCAAGAACAATACCGGCGGTCAACAGAACGAACTGGTCTAAACCGCTGTTGATCAGGACAGGACCCACCGATTGTTCCGGCGGGACACCCGCTTGTGCCAGGATCGCCGATCGTGCCGCGAAACCACCCGGCAACAAACTTGCGGACTGACTGGCGATATATCCCCTCAGGAGAGTACTCGCTGGTATTTCGCCCTCCACGCTACGCATCAACAATACGAAGCGCCAAGCTTTGAGTACGAGATAGGCAGCAGGCAATAAAAGCAGCCAAATGATCGACTTCCAAGTGAAGGTTTTCCATGCTTTCACCATCAGATTCCACTCGAGGTACTTGTACGCCGCCATGGCAAGCCCGATGATGAGAATCAGGGAAAGAATTCGATGAAAAGTTTTGCCATTCATGAGGCCATCCTCAGGGCGACCTTCGCGGGCCGCCAAAACTCCGTCGCTTGATACCCATTGCCCTTATAGACAAGAAAAGATTCCATAACGACAGAGTCTCACAACCGGATTGGTGAAAAGATATCCCAAGGGACTTTCCCCCCCTATACGGTGAGGGCGAGGACATCGAGGGACTAGCAGAGTCTCTTGACGGATGTAGGGAACTGGTGGAGTTCTTTGAAAGCACCGGAATGGCTGATCTTCGTCAGGGTGATGTTTTGCAGAATCGATACCGCATCGATCATCTTCTTGGTGAAGGCTCGATGAGCTGGGTTTACCGCGGCCATCATCTCTTGCTGGAACAACCGGTCGCGATAAAGGTGGTTAAGCCACTCTATACCGACCCTACTGAAACTCGGCAACACATCGAGCAGCTTCGGGTAGAAGCGAAGATCATGGCGCGTTTGGACCATCCCAATCTGGTCCGTGTCTTCGACATGTTTCCCTTCAAGAATGAGTCCGTGTTGATCTTGGAGTTGGTGGAGGGGCGTAACCTCGAAGAGATTGCTGAGCTAGCCCCCAAGGTGATCTCCGAGCGTCGAGTACTTGCTTGGACTTTCCAGATCTTAGACGCTCTCGAATACCTCCACTCGCAGCAACCGCCGGTCATCGTTCGCGATCTTAAACCCGCGAACATCTTGCTGGGACCGGACGGTCGAATCCGCCTCATCGACTTTGGACTCGCCAAGCAGATGAATGCGCAGGGGTCGGGCACCCGCAACATTGTGCGCGGAATGGGTTCCGAGGGATACGCCCCTCTCGAGCAGTACGCCCACACCAGCACCGACGGTCGTTCGGATCTCTACGCCCTCGGTGCTACTATGTATTTTCTGCTCACAAAGAGTCCGCCTCCGCCTGCAACGAGTCGAATCGCTGAAGGTGAAGCGCTGCCAGACCCCTGCGCCGTCAACCCATCGATCTCCGAAAATACTTGGTCGGTTATGCAGGCGCTTCTGGCCATGCGAGCGGACAATCGACCGCCGAATGCCGCCGCCGTCCGCAAAGCTTTGAAGAACGAACCCGAATCAGAGGTCTTGCCCCCCGACGAAAAGCGACCTCCGACCGCAGGACAAGGAAAGCGCTGCGTAAGCTGCGACCTCTTGCTGGCCCCTGTGATGAAACAAGGTGTCGAGATCGATTTCTGTACCGAGTGCGGCGGCGTCTGGCTCGACCGAGGAGAACTCGGGCGTCTCGTTCGACTTGGCTCAGACGAGGCGGATTCGGCTCCTGAAGTCCCGGCCACGACGCAGTCCACCGACCGAGACGGACAAGACACAAGCCACACCGTCGACAAACCGGACGCCGCTCAATCAGAAGACCCTCAAAAACCCCAGTCCGCTCTCTACAAAGTTTGGAAACTGCTAGAAGATCTCTTCGACTGAAGAGGCTGCGCGCCCAGTCGCATCGGCGCACAACACCTGGGAACTTTAATAGAACACCGTTCTCGTTCGATGATACGGTTTTTCGTTCTCCACAGGCTGCTGTCCGAGATTCCAAAGCAGCCAATCCAGCTCGTACGGAGCAACTTTTCGCCCCCGAGCCTCGAGTTCGAGCCTCAAGAACTCCACCGCCCAAACCATGCCCGCGCGAATCTCTATCTCCAGAGGATCGCCTTCGGAGATCTGCTCGAATCTTTGCAGTTGGGCCTCGAGTTGGGGAGTGTAGCGGAGGACACCGTGAGCTTCGAGGACTTGAGGGATCTTGTAGTCGGCGAAGGCCGTGAGGCGTCCGGCGTCGTGAAAATCCACCAACCCTTCTCCTTTTAGCGCCCCCATGAGGTCGATCACTAAGATCTGCGCCCGCTTATAAAACTTGACCTCACGTCCGAAATAGACAGAGTGGTCATCAAAACAGGGAAAGTTGTCAACCACCTGTTGGGTCAAAGTGACCGCTGAACCTTCGGCTGCTGCTAAGAAGGCGCCGATGTCCCCCTGCCAGGCTTGAATGAGTCTGTTGCCGATCTCGTGGGCATTCGCTAAGCGCGTCTCGAGCATGGGGATCTCGCCGCGACCACGGAAGATGTGCTTGAGATCATCGATAGTGAGGGAAGCCATACGTTTGGGCTCGTAGATGGCGTCCCCTTCATCGATAGCGCGTTTGATGGATGCCGCTAAGGCCATATAGCCATTGTAGGCCTTGCCGTTGTAGTCGATCCCCCACTTTTCTTGCCCGGGGTCCGCCCAGAAGCAGAAGTTCCAAGCGTCCAGAAGCAGTATCGCTAGAGCAGTGTTCAGCGTTCCGTCCGACCAGTGAACATCTTCGTTCCACTCAGGAATCTGAACATTTTCATCCACCCAGCGTTTGGCCAACTCGGCCACTCCCCGTTCGTCGATCCAGACGTGGCGTGCTTGTTCCACGACCGGAAGTGTTGATTTGAGGACGCCGGTGGCCCGTTCAGTTTCAAGAAGATCAAGTACAGTGTTCATAATGAATTTTTTTCCTACTTTAAGAACGTCCCTTCTATGTTAGAGGCAACCTTTGGTGTTTGCTAACAACGAGGACTCACTCTCACCTTACCGAAAGCTTGGCCATCGAAAACCCCTATCACAAATTTTTTTCTAGGACTGGAAGCGCATCGTGGCAGTGAAAAGGACCTCCACCTCCCCAATCGTGGGCAGGAACTGGCTCATATCTGAGCTTCAAGAATGGCTCAAGAACGGCGGACGTCGAGCGACGCTTGTAGGGCCTCCGGGAATAGGAAAAAGCTGCGTCGCGCAAGCCTTTCGCGACGCAACCCCTGACAGTGTCTACGTCAATTTCCAGACAACCAAGGAGCCTCTCGACAGTGTCGAGGAGCAAATCCAGGGGGGCAAACCTAAGAAACTTCTCATCCTAGATAGCGTTGAAGCCGCACCGGCCTCCGTTTGGCAAAACCAGGGTCTAGACCGAGACTTCCCCGATATTCCCAAACTTTATATCTTTCGGCCGGGCGTCCATTACGAAGGCCTGCAGCAACCCGGAACCCAACTGTTCGCCCTGGATCCTTATTCCCCTCAGCACGAGGAAGATCTCAACAAACACCTCTCCGAGCACGGAATCGAAACCATGATCGGTATGATTTCCACCTTCCAAGAAGCCCAGTTCCTGATCGAGAATCCCAAGCAGGGCTCGAACCAACTGGAAAGCTACTATTTGGCTCTCTGGCGGGCGGTCACCCGTGCTCACAAGGGTAGTACCCGAGTCTTGATGGAACAGATCGCTCTGCTGCTGGCCGACGCACCTGAGGGATTGCCGTTTGAGGCTATATCCGATTTCACAGGGATCCCTTTGGTTTCCGTTCGGGAATCGGTCGATTTCCTGGCTCCGATTCTGACCATGGTTCCAAGCGGCGTCACGCTCTTCTCACCCGGCTTGGCCCATTTTCTGACCGGGCACTTCTCTCGAGACCTAGGACCGGTCCACGGTCGTGTGGTGTCTTTTTTCCGCGAGACTTACCCATCCTGGCATGAAATGCACGATCCTTACGGATGGCGTTATCTGGTGCTTCACTGCGATCGCCTGGCCCGGGCGTCTCGACGCCAGGACTTTTCCGTTCTCCACTGGCTCAACGAAGGTTCGTTTTCTCATCTCAAGCTAGAGCGAACGGGTATGCTGCCGAGCGTCCTCAAGGATCTCCGTCTCTCTCTGTTGGCCTCGCTTGAAACCGAAGACCTACCGCGAATCATCTCGTTTGGCTGCAGGGTGGCCCGCCTTCGCAAACACGACTCTATCAAAACCGTTCATCGATTGGCCGATGCCGGTAGCCTCCCCCTAGCCCGTGAAAATGCGTTTTTGGTCTCCGGTGAGGAGAACAAGTTCCTGACCTGGTTGCTGTTCGCCACCCAAACGTTAGAGGGACGCGATCTCTCGTCCACGACTGCCCTGTTGTCAGAGTCCTTACATTTTCTAGGGGGGCATCCGAAGGAAAGCGAAACTCGCTTGGGCGCCCACATCATGGGAACCATGCTTAGCTATTCTGGGCTTCCCGAGACGACCACCGAGGTGCTTTTACGGGCACTCGCTATGGGCGGTATGCCGGAAGCCGCGGCCCTCGCGCTCAAAACCGCCGCCCACAACCATCTGTTGACCCCGATCCAGCGAACGTCCTTACTTGAAAGCGCCGTGAAATACATCGCTCAGATTCCTGACGAAGACCAGAAGGAAGCTTACGGACGCGAAGTGGCCGCGCGCTTGGCTAGACTCAGCGATCAGCCTGCCGAGTCCGGAGTCGCCTATCCCGCTCGATTGGAGCAGGCCAAAAATCGAGACAAGGAGTTCAAAGCGATTCTCGAAGAAGTCCGCAAAGGCACCACCTTGGTCGCCACGGCCGCCGCCTCCATTGTTCCGATCGACGACGAGCCTTGGAGTCGTGAAGCCTTTGAGAAGTTGATCAACATTGTCGACGTTCAAAAAGATGCCGAAACTCTCAAGCATGGTCTTTCCGGCCTCCTCCAGAGCTTAGAAGATTCCGTTGTCAAAGAGTTGGACCACGGGATCCTTGACGCTCTGTCCGTTGCCATCCTATCCCTAGAACAGCCGGAAGACAGGAGTCGCTATCTCGCGAGATTCGCGGTTCTATTAACGGTCAAGGGCAGACCTCTAGAAGCCCAGCAGCGAATTTCTCTTTCCGCTGCCAACGCCTTCAGCGTCGCCGACACGGCCGGTCGCTCCGAAGCCCTCTTTCACTTAGCTGGATTAGTAGCCACAACCGGAGCGTTGGGTAGAGCCCGAGATCTTGCCTTTCACGCTCTCGAACTCTCTTCCAGAGTAGACGACCTCGACCGCGAAAGTCGCCAACTGGTGCGACTGCTCAGCACCTCCGCCGCCAAGAACAACAGCGCGGAAGAGATCGTTCGTCTGGGCGACAGTTTGAGGTTCGACAACTCCCCAATGGAACTCGAGGCGAAAGGCCGGGCCCTCGTGGCACTGGCCGCTGGACTCACTCGACTAGGCGCCGACGACCAAGCCAAGGCCTATCGCGAAAAAGCCATCGAGACGACCCGGTCGATCGCCAATCTAGAACTCAAGATCCATCTCCTTTGCGACCTTTCCGCAGCCTTGTATCAGTCGGGAGAGAAGCGCCAAGCCCGTCGTCTGTCAAAGGAAGCTCGTGGACTGTATGAGGAAAATCAACTAGAGCGGGAACTCCTTTCCGCCACCGGGCTTCTCCGTATCTCTATGATTTTGGAAAACCGAAGTCAGACCAAGAAATTTGTCGACTACTGCCTCATCTACCTGAAGTCCAATGACCTCAAAACCTGGTTGAGTTCGCCTGCTCTGCTGGACCTGATGGGCCTGTGCCGACATCTCGGCCGTACCGAGGAGCTTCTCAGGCATCTCAATGATGCCCGTCAGACCGAGGACCTTAACGACGATCAGATGTTGGGTCTGTTGCGTTGCGAGCTAGAACTGGGAGAATTTCAGCGGGCGGAAGTGCTACTCGACCGACTGGTCGGCGTCGAGGAGCGCTGTCGTGGAGGCATCGACCTTTCTTTGGCGTTCCTCCCTATCGACGCCGAGCGAAGCCTCTATCATCTCGCTAATGTTCCATTGGAAAGTCGCCGCTGTGAAGGAATCCGACGCCTCGCCCTACTCAACGGTTCGGAGATACGACCCACCGAACAAGCCCGCGTTCGACACGTCCTGAACAACCTAACCCTGATGGCCATCGACCATCCTGATGCTATGGACTCTGTTCTCAGTCGCTGGATTCAAGGCTGTCCCGACCGCGATACGATCCTGGCCATCGCCGATAAGATGGAATGGTCCGTCGGGGCCGGGAACCTTTTTCGAGAAGCCCATCAGAGCCACTCGGAAAGTAGTGAGTCTTTGGACAACGTCGGTTCGAACGGAATGAAGGCCTCCTCGAACGTTGAGGATCCCGCTCCCACCGAGCCTCCAGTGAAAGAAAGTCCTGCATCTCCTCCAGACGACGGCTTCAAAGTTGTATCCTTGACCAAACCTAAAGAATAGCAAACTCGCTTGCTTCGACGCTACGAATCCATCTATTCAGAACCTCTAGGGCGCACAATGGAGCACCTGATCTTCGGTCACGCCGGAGCGCCTGTATTGGTCTTTCCCACCTCCAAAGGTCGTTTTTTTCAATGGGAAGATTTTCAGATGATCGAGGCCTTAGCCGAGCCACTTGAGCGCGGTTGGATCCAGCTCTTCTGTGTCGATTCCATTGACGAACTGTCATGGTACAACTTTGTTGACCATCAACGTGTCCAACTCGATTGGCACCTCGCCTACGAGGACTTTCTCATCCACGAGTTTCTCCCCCATCTGCGGATCGTCAACCCCACCGAGTTTTTGGTTCTATCGGGCGCCTCGTTTGGCGGATTTCACGCCGTGAACTTCGGTCTGCGCTATCCCCAATTGGTCGACCGAGTGGTGGCGATGTCCGGAGACTATGAAGCTCAGAAATATGTGGACGGGTATTTTGATAGCGACGTACTGGCCAATTCCCCCTTGGACCGCTTGAGGCACTTGAGCGACCACGATCCGGCTTGGAACGACATTCGGACAGTCGAATTTCGGCTCTTGACGGGTCGGCACGATTTCTGTCTACCGCCGACGGTCGCTCTCCATAACCAACTGCGGAATCGCGGCGTGAATTCCGTCTGTCACATCTGGGACGATCCCGGCATTCATGACTGGCCCCTTTGGCGACGCCAGGCTCGGCACAATCTCTAATGACGCGTCGTAGAGAAAGTGGAAGCCTATGAATGTTGACGATTTTTTGGCCGAACAAATTGGCGAGGGACGATTTGACTCCCGGGGCGCATTCACACTCGATCTTGCAAACGCGGCGGAGCGCTTGACTCGGTTCAAGCTACCCTCGAGTTCTCACTATCTGCTGAAGATGCTGCAACTCGCTGACCGACTCGGCGCCACGCAGGTCGACATCACTATGGAGCGATTCCGGACCGTCCTCCATTTTCGAGCCCCCAGGGGCGAGTCGGTGACCGACATCGACGCTATCTATCAAGCTTTCTCTGATCCCTTAAAGGTCGAGCAACCGAAGATGCGCGACCTCGTCTCCGCGCTGTTCGGTTGCCTTGGCGAAACTACACTGGAAGTGCTCTGGTCGGCCTCCTTCGGCCACCGCGGTCGACGCGTCAAGATTAGAGACCACCAGTTTACCGCCGAGACCTACGAATTGAGCCGTCTCTTGGAGCCGGGACAGCAACCGTACGCTTTTACCCTGTCTATCCTCCATCCCAAGAATTGGAAGTTTTGGGAAACCCCTCGACGCTTCGTGGAAGCGCGTCAACTCCTGACCCAGGCCTGCGCCTTGAGCCCGATCAAGATCTTCGTGGATCGGCGTGAAGTCTTTCGTTACGACAGCAACCTTTTTGTCACCCATAGACGGAGAGAAGGAAGCACGAGCGGGACCGTCACTCTCAAGCCCTATCACATAGCATCCTATCATCTCGCGTCCCGAACAGCGGGCAGTTTCGCCATCACACGGCCCGCGCTGGCCAACTACCTGGTGCGGGACCAGCATTTCAATGTCTGGGGAGCGGGAAATCGAGTTACCAACACTTTGACCCCCGACGGGACCAGTTCGCCGGCCTGGATTATACAGTTCCAACTCGACGGCAGTAACATCAGCATGCGCAGCACCGAGAAGCGGGTGCACTGTCGAGCGCTCATCGCCTATGATGAACTTGAGGCCTCAAATAAAGGACCTTTTCGCCTAACGATCGTGCGGCGTGGCGTCATCTTAATGAGTGAAAACGTTCCCAACTGGGCCCAAAAGTGCCCTGAGTGGCACGGATGTCACCTGATGATCGCCAACGACACGCTGCCCACAGACCTCACCGGATTTCAAGTCATCCAAGACACAGAATTCAAGACTTTGCTCGAATCCCATATTCCTCTGTTAGAGAACGCCAAGGAGTTTTTCGCTCAAGGACGCCACCTTGTGAGCCTGTAAATGCCAAAATCTCTGACGCTTTATTTACAACCTGTTAACATGAGTTCCAGCAATTCAGGTTCTTCTCCGCCTCGAAGCGGTAGGATCTCTTGAGTCGGATGAGGTCGTTCTCAGGACCACTTGAACGGCCCAGGTCGAGAAAACATGCTATCTTCAAGAGAGAATATTTGGGCTCGTAGACTGCCCACAGGCCCTAGGAGAACTTTATGCTACGGTCCCGCCAAAGAGGCATCGCGCTATTTATCACTTTGCTGGTGACCACCGTCATCATCATGATGCTGACGGCTACCATGACCAGCACCCAGGGTGGGAATATCTTCAGCCAAGACTACCACCGCAAGACCGCGGCGCTCTACGCCGCCGAGTCTGGGTTGGCAATGCTCCAGGAAAAGCTTGAGGCGAATCCCAAATTCCAGAGCAACCTTATAGATCAAGACACCCCCTTCAAAACCGGGACTTACACCATCCGATTCGGACCCAAACAGTCGGTCAATAATCTGGATAACACGAACGAAGTCAGCGGGCCGCGCGGTCCAGTGCCCGCCCACTCCGCCTACATCCGAGTGGAAGGGCGCGCTCTAGGTCAGACCGAGATCATCGAGTGCATGCTGGGACAGAGGTCCGATGACTTTATTCAGGCAGCCATCATCGCCACTGGAAAGATCTATTTTGAAGGCGATGTGCTGATTGGAGGGCACCAAGCCACGGAAGACCTCAAAGCGACCGAGGCCGATGTGATATCGAACGATGATCGAACGCCTGGTGCAGGTTCGAACAACATTCAATGGACCAGTGGGTCCGGGTCCCAAGGGAAAATCGGAGGGGTCGTCCGGTCGGCAGGGTCTGGTAGCAACGCCATCAGCGCCAACCTAGAGCCCCCGACCTCCAATCAGGCCCTCGGCGGCCAGGCCCCCGTTCCGGTAAAGAACGTCAACATTAAGAGGGCGATTCAGGAACAATCGGGGAACTCTGGGATCTCGAGTTCTGGTGGAGTCATCGGTTCCGGAAACTATTACGAGGGAGGGGACCGAACCGTAGCCGGAGATCTCGTTCTCGACAACGCGAATCTCTACGTCAAGGGCAACCTGACCATCATCGGTTCCATCAGTGGCGTGGGAGCCGTCTATGTCGGTGGCAACACGACCTTTTCCGGCGATTCGAAAGTGGCCGCCAACGACGAAGGGGTCGCCCTTTACAGCCATGGCGATGTGAAACTGACTGGGTTCGACGGGACCGCCTGGATGGATGTGGTGACCGGGAACAGCAACGTTTGGCTCGATACCAAGGAGAGTTTCGATCGTCTCAATACCTATCTGAAGAGTTATGCCATGAACCCAGGCAACACCGGACCGTTTGAGATTCTGCGCGCGACAACTTACGGAGAGACTCTCTCACCCCTATCTTATTGGAGCAGCGAGGCCAGCTTACTTATCTCCAATCTTTCCTACAATATCAAACCTGTAGTTAGCGTTTATCGCCCCACGAAAATGGAGGTTCCATTGAACTCCAGCATGTCAACCTATCAAAGCGCACCAAAGATGGAGACGGATCTCCTCTTCAAAACGATTCAAGTCATTAAGGGTGCTCCGTCGGGACCCACCCGCGATTTTATGCTGAAGAAGTTTGCTGCTCTGCGGGACCCAAGCCAAGTCAACGAGGGTGTGCCACCGTCTCCCCCACTGGTCGCCGGTGCGGACTACAGCTATCCCCAAGCAAAATATAACATAGCAGGAGCACTCGGTATCAACTACGGGAACCCTGCTGGTGCGTCGAGACCTGACTGGGTAAGTAAATTTCTAGCTGAGGGAACACCACAAGACGCTGGGCTCCAGCTAGAGATCTGGATCAAAGCCGGACGAACGAACGGAGATACGACTCAATATAATGGCTCTCAAGCGGGCCAAAACGTCGTGACTCCGGCGGAACTCGAACGCGCACTCAAAAAACATGCTCACTGGCTCGATCTCTACAACTACGATCGCTTGGGGGCCAGCTACTTTCAAGGAAATATCTACACCCGCGGCGCTTTTTATGCGGCTAACGAAGTAACTATCATCGGCTCTCTGTCGGCCGTTGCCGATCCTGACGAGTCTGATGCTCTCCGCAACGTGAGCGGGGTCATGATGCGCTCCGGCGACGTTCACCTGGGAGCCGGGACCAGAATCGAACACGTCGCGGAACTCGAATCCGGTCCGCGAATCGCGGGACAGCCCGTCGGGGTGAGCTATTGGCTCCGCTGAATCGGCACCGCGGTAGCGGTAGGGTTCGCGGCTTGACCCTAGCCGAAGTGATGATGGCCGCTGGTATTCTGGTGGTGGTTTTGCTGTTGGTGATCGCAGTGTTCATCGGCGGGCTCCAGCTGATGGAGCGTTCGGAAGTGCACACCGAGGCCTCGAGCATCGGGCGTGAGATTCTGGAAACCATCGAAGATGCCGGTGGATTCGCGGCCCTGCCGCTCGTCGCGGGAAAATTCGACGATTCCATTCCCGACGCACGCGTCGACGGCTTTCCTCCTAAGCCCTACTCGGAAGCAGAACGCGGAGGACGGGAGTACAACGTCACTGTGGAAACCAAAGCCGTAGGGACGACAAACCGCTCCATGGCTGTGCTGGTCACTGTCAGTTGGGGCGAGGGCCGCATTCAACTCGAAAAGGTCTTTCATGCGGCGGACGCTGCCCTCTAAGCGCGGGCCTTTGAAGGCCTGCGCGAAACTTGCCATACGAGGAATGACCTTGGTGGAGGTCAGTGTGGCTGCGGGCATCTTGCTGATGCTTCTCGGGGCCATCGTCGGGATCTATATGAGCAGCGCCCGGGTCTGGCGCAAGGTCGATATTCGCACCAGTCTCCTGCGAGAACTCCAAGTCGCGGTTCGCTACCTTGAGCGCGGACTAGAAGTCACTCAGTCATTCGGTTTGGCTCGCGCCCCTACCATCAACGCCTTGGCCTATCTCTCCGCTCTCGACGGCAGCGACGACCTTCTCGTCAACACGGAGGGGAAACCTATGTGGCAAAAATTCGTCATCGTCTATGTCGACGACAAGGGTCTTCTCAGGCGACGTGAAGAGCCGTTGGGTGCTCCCAAAGCCAAACCACCGGCCTTCAAAGAAGCGATGGGCTACCAACTGAAACCGTACTTCACCTACAATCCATCAAAAACGCAGGACCGATTTCTCACTCATTCGGGCACCATTACGAAACTGGAACTCAAGAACAGCGGCAACTACGGGTCGCTTTACGAACTGATCCTACAAGCGGAGCAGTTCAAGAACTCCTCCGAAAAAGAGAAGCTAGAGATCCGAACGAAGCTCAGCCTAAGAAACTAGGGCCTGGCCCTAGGTCGTTTCAAAAATCGGGAGCCACCGAACCGCCTCCCATCACGCCGACCGTTGGGGCCGGAGCGGGCGGGGGTAAAGTGAGGTCCGGTCTGTACTGACGTACAAAGTTGCGCACCGCGCTTGCCGCCGAACTGAAATCCTGAGCGCGCACGTCTCGAGCGGCTTCCATCAAGGCTCTGTCCACTTCCTGCGGCACCCGACCTTTCAAGCTCGCGGCAGCCTTTTCCGCGCACAGCCCAGCCAGCGAAAACTCGCTAACTTCCAGCGCGTTGATCGCTTTGGCGAGTTCAGCCCTCGGGTCCACCGCATTCGGTGCGGGGCTGGCTTCAGGCGGGCGCATAGAGATATGCCCTTCCAGGGCCTTGCGCAAGCAGACCGCCGCGGTATGGACGTCGGAAAGGTCGAGAGCCTTAGCGGCTTTCTCTAGTTCAATAAAGGATTCGTCTATCATCTGAGTCTCCAGTTCTGAGCAGGCCCACTCACGAAATACGTTCAGGGATCTAAGGACCTCTCATGCCTAGAATATCGAATCCCAAAAACGCCGTCCAACCGCGAAGGGGACACCACCCCCCATCCAAAGGGATATTCCTTGTCGAAAGAGTCTCTAAAGAGCCAGATGTTGCAGATTCAAAACTCTAGCGTTCAGGGGATCGAGTTCCTCCGCCAAGGCTTTGTCGCGCTCGAGATGGGTGAACAGCAGAATTTGCGTCTGCTTGGCAAACTCCGCTAAGACCTCAAGAGTCGCCCGCGCACGGTCTGTGTCGAAGTGCACTAAGACATCGTCCATGACCATGGGCATAGGCTCGGGCGAATTCTCAAATCTGTGAGTAATTGTGGCCAATCTCAAAGCGAGAAATAACTGGTCCCGAGTGCCGTCGCTCAACCCGTCCACCGCCACCTGCCGTCCTGAGCGGGCTTGTGCCTCCAGCCTAGGAACGTCAGTTTTGGGGTCGATAGCTGTGATGAGACCGGAATAGGCACCTAGGGTTAACCTCGTGAAGTAGGCCGATGCGGCGCCCAAGACCGGACCCTCATTGTCTTGACGGTAGCGCTCCATCTCTCGAAGCAACACCGCTTCGGCCAGACGCAGTCTCATGTAGCGCTCCACCGCGGCCCTTCCGCTCGACATCGCGTCGGCCGCGTTCTGGGCCGAAAGCGAGGCGGCCTCGGCGCCATCACATTCAGCGAGCCTCTGCTCCAACTGACCTTTTCTTTGCCACGCTTGAGCCCTTTGCGACTCCAGATCTTCCAGGCGACGTTGCAAGTCTTGAAGCTGTCCCGGCACGCCATCCGAGTCAAATCCTTCGAGACTGCTGATGAAGTCTTCTAGAGTTCGGCCGCCACTCAGACGACGCAGAGACTCTTCTAGTCGCTCAAGACGCTCCATCAAAGTTCGTCGACGTGCGACCTTGGCTTCCAGATCGGGTAGATCGACCCCATCGGGACTACCCGCTTCACTCAGCAAGAGTTCCCACTCCGCTTCACCGAGATGGAGGGCCTGTTCAAACTGTTCAACCTCTTCGGCCACGGCGTCTCGCTGGGCCAGTAGATGCTGCTTGACCGTCTCGCGCTTCGTGGCCTCTTTCCAGTCCGCCACCAGCGCCTCCACCTGCCGGACAACCTGTTCCGGATCGAAATCTCGACCGACATCTCCGCACAGATCCTTCACCTGCTTTCGAAACAAGGAGAGCTGCTCGATTTGTTGAGCTAAGTCTTGCTCCACCTTCTGGCGCTCGGAGAGCAGGTCTCGTAACTGGTCGTAGCGGTCGAGGAGCCCCTCCAGGTCGCTTGGATCCGCGCTAGGGTCACGCCCATAGGCCTTCGCGACCACTTTCCATTCCTGGTTCCAAGCGTCAAATTCCGTTTGCGACGTCTCCAACCTCTCCTCGGTCTCGGCGATCGCGCGCAGAAGCTGCTCTCTCTCAGTCTGTAGACCTCGCACGGTCTCCAGCGCCGCCAGTTGGGGATCCAAGGCGCGCTCCGAGGCTTCGATGGCTAGGCCGAAGGTCGCGTCGAAATGACCAGCGTGTGCGACATCCTTCCAACGCTTCGCTTGACGCTGAAGCTCGACTCGCCGAGACGTCTTGAGGGCACTCAACTGTTCTTCGAGATCTCGAATCTCGGCTCCAAGATCCAGGATCGCCTGTCGCTTGGGGACCCATCCTTTCATCTCGGTGGGGGTCCGTGCTCGCAGACCGGGGCTCTCCCAGAGGGATTTCCATTCTGCTTGCAACTGTTCATGCGCGGTTTGCCAAGCGAGACTCTCCTCATGGCGCTTTTTCCACTGGACCCGGCTGCTTTCCAGGTCATGAGTCAGCTGCTCGAGTTTTGCAACCTCCGCGGCGTTGTCCAGAATGCCGTCTGCCAAGTCATCGGTCTCAGTCAGGCTACTCTGCAGATTCGTTCGGGCTTGGGCCGCTGAATCGTAGGACGTTCCCTCGCGCCAAAGGTCGGAAACCTGGGTCCAATCTTCGTCTCGCTTTTTCCGAGCCTCGCGCAGGTCCTCGCGAGTGCGGACTTTGGATCGTTCGCGCATTCGTTCTTGCTGGTCTTTAACGGCACGACCCTTTTCAGCCAAAAACGCCTTGTCTTTTTCGAACTCTTCGGACCGTTGGACGCTGTCCCGGAATTGGTGTTCAAAAAGCTCCACCGACTCCGCCGATGGCACGGCGGCGCTGTGCAACGCGCTAAGGTCTCCCGTCCAGAAAGGCAGTCCAGCTAAGGCCGCTTCAAGGGACCCCCTCTTCTTGGAGAGGGAGCGCATCAAGCCTTCGATCTCGGTATCCTGACCCAATGCCATGCGCATCGCCCTTAGGCTAGCCTCCAGATCTTTCGTCTCCGTAGTGGGCGGCATCGCTGTTAACTCGGAGGTCAACGCGTTGAGTCGGCGATCGTCTTTCTTGGACTGATTGGTGAGACCCGCCAACTCATCCCGTAGACGGCGATGGCTTTCAGCCAGTCGACGGGTTTGAGTGCGCAGAACCGCGTCGGGAAGATGAGCCTGCGAATGATTTTGGAGCTCAAGTCCCAGGTCCGCCGAGAGTCCCTCCAACCGACCCTGCAGTGATGCTAGGAGGGCTTTGGTTTGAGGAACCGCTGCCGTTGCCTCGATGACGAAATCCAGACGGCGGTTCAAGCGCTCGATGCGAGCAGCGAAGGCCAATAGAGGCGATTCTCCAAGGGTCTCTTTGAGATCTTTATCTACGCTCGCTTTACGGTCCTTGGCCCCCTGATGTCGCAGACGTAAAGCGGATAGCTTTCGTTCCAATTCTCCGCGTCGTTGACTGAAATCCTCGGCCAATTCGGGAAGCGTCCCGAGAGTCTCGAGTTCTTCGAGAAGAGGGGCTCGCTGGGGAAGGTCAAGAGAGGCGTCCCGACACCTTTGCAGGCGCTGCTTCTCCTTCTCTAGCTCTCGAATGTCGGCATCGAGGGCTTCCGCTTTCAACGTTTCGGCTTCGAGGTCTTGAGAGAGCTTACTCCACGCCTCAGCGGAAACCGAAAGTTCGGTGGTCAGCTTCTGGGCCTCATTGTACTCATCGATCGCTTTGTCCACCACTCGCCCACGACTTTTGAGGGTCCAAAGGGCCTCAGTTTCCTCTTTAAGCGACTCTCGCACTTTGCGAAATCCTGGACCGATGCCGGCGGCGAAAAGACTCTCTCCCACCTGACCGCCCTCCGCCAAGAGATCTTTCCCTCCCTCGGAAAGTTGACGATGATCCAGACCGTAGAGACGATCGAAGAGGTCCGCCTCCACTCCGGCCAGGAACGGAAGCAGCGCGTCGGGAGAGTGAGGCTTCCCTTCCCGGTTCAAAAGGGTGTTCTTTCGGCCCTTTCGGCGCCCGAAGGTCATCATTTGCCCATCGGCGCGTTCTAACACGGCCTTCAAAAGAAGCGAGCCGGAGGAATGCAGAAACTCGTCGCGGCTGCCACTAGGAATACCGTAGAGCAGGCCTCTCACGGCGCGCAAAGCGGAACTCTTACCGGACTCGTTGGGTCCGTATATCACCTGGAGACCTGGACCGTCTCCAAACTCCAGTGCGAAATTCGTGAAGGGTCCGAAAGCTTCGAAGCTGAGCTCGCGGAACTTCACGGCTGCGCCCCCTCCTGGACACCGCTCAGCCGCGAGCCCAAAAGAGGTCCGACCTCCGACAGGGCTTCCTTCAAAGCTTCTAAAGAGAAGAGTGAAGCCCCATTTTCATCGCTCTTCCATTCCCAGGGAAGCTTGCCGTCCAACTTCGAGAACAGCTCGTCACCCAAACGCGTCAGTTCGTCGTCTTCCCCACTGAGTCGCTCGACGCCGTGCAGGATGGCTGCCAACGCCTCAGCTCCCTGAGGATTTACTTCTTCGACACGAGGCGTCCGACCGAGGAATCGAACCTTTTCAATCCAGACTCCGGGTCCTGAGCCCTGGTGACCCAGGGCTCGAACCTCTTCAGTCCATCGTTCCATTTCGGCGGCCAAGTCCGTAAATACCGCACTCACTCCTGTCAACTCTACTCGGGCCGCCAGCAAACGATCGCCGGCCTCGCGGGCCTGCTGCTCTAGACCTGCGCGCACCTCGAGCATGACCTCTTCGGGATCGAGAGCGTCGCTGACATCTAGGCTTAACTTGGCCCAGCGCACCACATCGAGAGCGATGTGCTCTTGTTGGCGAACGCGGCCCTCCTCCACGGTTACCAGAGTAGCCCCCTTGCTTCCCTCTTCCCGAATATGACGACCCTGAAGGTTGCCGGAGAAAACCACCCAGGGCTCTTCGGCGAGAACTTCGCGCTTGTGAATGTGACCGAGTGCCCAATAATCGTAACCGGAACTCTTCAACGCATCCAGAGAGCATGGGGCATAGTTGGCGTGCCCTTCTCGACCGTCGGCGCTGGTGTGCAGAAGTCCCAAATTAAACAGCCCAGGAGTGGGTGCCGGGTAGTTCTTAGACAGGTCTAAGCGCATTTCGGCGACTTCAAATCCTTGACCATGGACTGCCACATCGACGCCCTCGATCCGTACCGTCTCCGGGGCGCTCACCGAAAGGGTGCGGACGTTAGGGGGAAGGCTCAACTGGCGGGTGAGGCGACTCTGGGCGTCGTGGTTGCCACTAATCACCACCACCTGAATCCCCGCCCGGTCGAGCACACTCATCTGCTGGACCAGAAACTGGCCCGTATTATAGTCCCGCCAGTCGCCGTCGTAGAGGTCTCCGGCGATAACCACAAAGGCCACCTCGCGTTCCACCGCCAATCGCACCATGTTTTCCAAAGCGCGACGAGTGGCGCCGCGCAGCGCCTCCACTGGAGCCCCGGTATAACGGGACAGACCGCGCAGTGGACTGTCGAGATGGATATCGGCGACGTGAAGAAATCGGAACATCGAGGCCCTCTTTTGCGCTAAATCTGAGGTTTCCCCTTGAGAGAGATGGGCGATTTCGTGATAGAGAGTGTAGTACTTTGAAAGCTCGCCCTGAGAAAGCCATCCGGGTGACGCGTCCAAGAGAGAAAGTCGTTCCTCACAATCGTGGGACGTAGGCTACATCACAATTCCGAGTCAGAGCACCGCCCCGACGAAGAATGAGGTCGCGATGACCCAGCGTCCGTCGCGCCGTCGATGTGGCCGCCCACAGATTCTGTTTAGCTTTGGAATCCGACTGGGGCCAGAAAATCTCAAAAAGATCGTCTGCGAGAGTCTCTTGCCCACGGGAGGCAAGGAGGTAGGCGACCAGATACTTCGTCTTCAACGTCCAAGCCTCTAGCTTGGCCGAGGCTTGTATCGCCCTGACGCTTCTGACGGGCGGCATGATCATGGCGGTGACCATCTACCAGACATCTTTTGATATGGGTAGAAAAATCGAAACCCGGTTGAACGCGGCGTATTTAGCGCGTCAGCATCGCTCTTTTCAGACTTTCGTTCAGTCAATCTGTCTATGATGAGGTGCCATCGCGACCTCTTTTAACCTACAGAAAGTTGGGATATGGTGAAAAATCTTGAGCGGAAAGTCGTAGAACAAGTAACTCGAAGTCCGCGCAAAAGTTAGCAACCCATACTGCGATATCTCTCATGGTCTATCCCAATGTGTGGATCGAACATTCTATAAAAACGGTTTAATGGCGCACAGAATTTGGCAAGGAAGAGTATAAACCTTGGTCAAGCTTCCATGCTGCCGAACTGTTAACAAGTTAGAAACATAAAGATGTCCTCTGTTCAGTCTCCGACTCCGTGGATTCCCGCATTCTGGTACCAGACAAATAAACAACGGAGGAACACAATGGGATTCACGGACATTATGACTAACGCGGCAAAGGGCACAGTAAAGGGCGGAGCAAGTCGATCCAAACGCTCGACCCCGGTGAAAAAGAAAGCGGATCGCGAGAAGACCCAATCCCAAGATACCGTCACTCTCTCTCATCAGGGTCCCCTCGCCCCAGGTCCACTGAAAAGACAACATCTCTGGGAAGCGGTGAATGGAAAGCCAAAGCACGACAAGCACGCCGGCGATCATCACGACCCGCTTCACGTCGCCTCTCACACCGGCCACTTTGGAAACATCGCCACCGAAAAAGTCAGTCATCACTTGATGCACAACAAGCCTCACGACGCGAAGAAATCCACTCCTACCGGAGCTGGAAAGGTCGCGAGAGCTTCTCGAATCGCCGACCGAGTATTAGGCCCGGCGGCCGCGATCTTCGGAGGGATGCAGGTGACTAAAGGGATTCAGCAGTTGAAGAAAGGGGAGCGCGCAGACGGAGTAGGAAACATTATAGGTGGCGCTTCCAGTGGCGTCAGCGGACTCGCCGCGACAACCGCTGCCTTCACCACCAGCCCCGCGATAGCCGCCATCGCGACGCCCACAGCCGTCATCGGAGCCGGCGTGGCCGCGGTGACCGACGGTATCATCACTGGATATCACGGTATCAAGGAAGGCAACGTTGAAAAAACCGTGGTCGGTGGAGTGAAA